>NZ_JASHKY010000005.1:104366-274825 GCF_030056935.1 Rhodococcus sp. IEGM 1302
TTGGACCGAAGGGCTGCTGGGCAATTCGGTCTACCTGAACCTGAACCTGAACCTGAACCTGAACCTGGCCGTGTGCCCGTGCCCGTGCCTGCGCCGGTGCCCGTGCCCGTGCAGTCTTCGAGACGTGCTCTCGAGGCTGCGGATCCGCGGACTCCGGCGGCGGTGCTGTTCGAGATTGCGTCGAGTTCGCCGGAGTTGCGGCCGGCGATTGCTGCGAATCCGTCGACGTACGACGATCTTGTGACGTGGCTCGAAGCGCTGGGTGATCCGGCTGTGGATGTGGCGTTGGACCGAAGGGCTGCTGGGCAATTCGGTCTACCTGAACCTGAACCTGAACCTGCGACCGAGACGTTCATTTCGAGCGGACCGGAGTCCAGCTCCAGCGGCGAAATTGTGCAACCGTTCGCACCGCGATCGGCCGTGCCGCAATTTGCCGTGCCGCCACCGGACCCGGGGTATGGGCCGACCGGCGTTCCACTCCGGCCTGGTGGGTTTCGGCCGGCCGGAGCCGGGATACGAGTTGCCGCGCGGTTCATCGATTTTGCCATTCTCGCAGTTGTGTCGGTCGTCGGCGGAATGATCTCCACCGCGACGCTCGGAAACGGATTCGACTTCGATTCCTACCGGACAAGTTCGGGTCTGATCGGCCTCATGATCGGGATCGGTTCGATCGTGTACTTCGTATGGGGAGAGTCGGCATTCGGGGTAACCCTGGGCAAACTCGCCCTCGGAATAGGCGTTCGCTCGGTAGGAGGTGCGCGTCCGGCCCTGGCGCAGTCCTTCAAACGGAATGCATTCGTGATCCCCATGTACCTCGGATCGGCTGTTTCGGCGTTGGCCATGCTCGGTAGTGGTGACGAGCTCGTCGGCATGCTGAATTCGATGTCGTTGGGCAGTGTCGCGAGCATTCTCGGTTCTCTGGTAACAGTCGCTATTTCGATCGCGATCATCGTTTCGATCAGTAGCGCACCGGACGTCCGCGGCTTCCACGATCGGATGGCTGATGCCGTCGTCGTGGTCACCAGGCAGTGAGCGAGCACGCTTCGAGTGAAACAAGCACACCTTCAGGGCGTCAGCAGCTTCTTCTGGACCTTGCCCATAGCGTTGCGCGGCAAGCTGTCCACCAGACAAACCTGGCGTGGGCGCTTGTGGATCGACAGTGATTCGGCGACGAAGTCCGAAACCACAGCGCAGTCGGCTACGTCGCCGACGATGAAGGCGACTATGCGCTGGCCGAGATCGTCGTCCGGCATACCGACGACGGCGGCCTCGCGAACGCCGGGGTATGCCAGAAGTGCCTGTTCCACCTCGCCGGCACCGATGCGGTATCCACCGGACTTGATCATGTCGACCGACTCGCGACCTACGATGCGGTGGAATCCGCTGTCGTCGATCACCGCGATGTCGCCGGTGCGGAACCAGCCGTCTTCGGTCATGGATTCCGCTGTCTTCGAGGGGTTCCCGAGGTACTCGTCGAAGAGAACGGCGCCCGCAACTTCCAGTTGCCCAAGCTGCTCTCCGTCGTGCGCCGACAATTGGCCGTTCTCGCCGCGCAACCTCGTCCTGACTCCCGGAACGGCGTGCCCGACCCAACCCGGGCGACGTTCGCCGTCGTGCGTCGTGCTGACGGTGATGAGGGTTTCACTCATTCCGTAGCGCTCGACGGGAGCCAACCCGGTCAGCGATTTCATCCGCTCGAACAATGGAACCGGAAGTGGTGCACTTCCGGACACGAGCAAGCGCGCGGATCGCAATGCTGCTGCCGCCGAGGGATCACCGCACACGCGTGACCAGACGGTCGGAACACCGAAGTACAACGAGCCACCCGCTGCGGCATACGAATCCGGAGTTGGTCTGAAGGTATGAATCAGTGGCGAACCCACGCGCAAGGCGCCCAACACGCCGAGAATCAACCCGTGGACGTGGAAGAGGGGCAGTCCGTGGACGAGTGTGTCCTCTGGCGTCCAATTCCACACATGAGCGAGCGCGTCGAGATCCGCTGCGATCGATGCTCGCGAGAGGACAACGCCTTTCGGAGCTCCGGTGGTTCCTGAGGTGTACATGATCAGTGCGGTAGCTGCCGCGCTCGGTTCGGGATAGGACGTCGCAGATCGCGCGTGAATATCGATGGGAATCAACGGGATACTCGAATCCGACGGTCCGTCTCCGAGTATCAGTTCGGCCTGGGAATCGGCGATGATGTGCTGACGTTCGAGCGGGCCGGAGTCCGGCGGGATCGGGACCACGGCAACACCGGCGATCAGTGTGCCGGCGACGGCGACCACTGTCTCGAGGCCGGCGGCGGCTTGTACTGCCACTCGCTGTGCACCGTGGATTCGATCGGCGACCGCGGTGGCGGCGGCAAACAAGTCGGCGCGAGAGAGGGTTGCGCCTTCGCCGAAACTGACCGCCGCTCCGTGATCGTCGAAGATGCGGGGGTCGAGGGAGCGCAGAAGTGTGGATTCGCTGTTCATCGCGAGTTCCCTTTCTTTGAGCGAAGATTCAGACGGACCATGGAACAACGAACAGCAGCCAGGCGAGAATCGGCGTCACCACCATGATGGTCATGCCCCACCGCATCGTCAGCCCGAACACCACGTCGC
This sequence comes from Rhodococcus sp. IEGM 1302, assembly GCF_030056935.1. Lineage (NCBI taxonomy): Bacteria > Bacillati > Actinomycetota > Actinomycetes > Mycobacteriales > Nocardiaceae > Rhodococcus > Rhodococcus sp. IEGM 1302. The sequence goes on from NZ_JASHKY010000005.1 coordinate 106,970, forward strand.
GTTCTTCCGGAGCGGCGTTCGCGACCACCAGCGCGCCGTTGGTCGAGAACGGACTGCAATCGACCAGAGACGAGGAGATTGCCAGCGCGATGACCAGACCGGTTGCATTGACCTGACCGGTCATGAGGAATGGAATTGCCAAAGGGATGAGTGCGCCGAGGATTCCCGTGGTGGATGCAAACGCCGACACGATCGCGCCGATCAGGCAGATCAAGAAGGCTGCGAGAAGTGGAATCCCCACGTGTGCAACAGAATCCCCGAGCCACTGGACGGTGTTCTGGTTCTGCAGAAGAGCGACGTACGTGACGATTCCGCCGATGAGGAGCACGGTGCCCCAGCTGATCTTGTCGACGGCGCCGCGGGCGGAGGCAGGGAAGATCAGGGTGAGAAGTACCGCGACGGTCAGTGCGGTGAATCCGACGTCGAGGTCGAACACCAAGGCGCCGAGTGCAAGCGACGCCAGTCCGAGCAGGGTGAGTCGCCGCTCGAGGTTGAGTGCTCCCTCGTGCGGAGCGGTCCCACCCGAGGACTTGCCGCCACCCTTCGAGCTGTCGCCGGAACCCGAACCGGTGATGGTGTCGCCACCGCCAGACGCGTTGCCGACTGCGCTGACGAGCACGCGCTCCGAGGCGCCGCGTGCAATCAATGCGCGACCGCCGAACGAGACGTACGCGATTGCGGCAACAACGGCCGCGGCCGCGAAGGTCGAGACGAACAGCAAGGCCGGGCTCGACGGGAGGCCGTTCTGACGCATGACGTCGTTGGTGATCACGCCGAAGATTCCGATAGGGGAGAAGCTGCCCGCAGTTGCGCCCTGGACGACCATGAAGCCCATCAGCATGGGGTGGATCCGGTAGCGGGTGGCGAAGCCCATTGCCACCGGCGCGATGATGGCGACGGCAGCGGGACTGACCGCGCCCATGGCGGTCACGGCTGCGCACACCGCGAACATCGCCCACGGCACGAGGGCCACTCGTCCTCTGACCGCGCGGACTGCCGCGTGAATGATCCAGTCGACCGTGCCGTTGTTTCTGGCCAGCGCGAACAGGTAGGTGACGCCGACCAGGATGACGAAGAGGCTGGCCGGGAAGCCGTCGAGGATCTCGCTGGTATCGACGGTGAAGACCAGTGTTCCGACGACGAAGGCAGCCACCAGGGCGAGCGCACCCATGTTCACCGACCTCACGGTGGATATGACGAACACCAGGACAAGTACTGACAGGGCTATGACATTTGCCATCGAACTCTCAATCCGTTCGCGACCAGCTTGTGGTCTGCATCACTTGGAATTGGCCTAGCCTCTCTGCCACTGCTCCATTTGTCAAGTACACTCCGAGGCATGAATTCGACGTCATCGCCCGGCTCGCGCTCGGGCCTGCCCGGACGATTGAAGCGTCCGCGTCTGTATGAGCAGTTGGCCGAGCACATTTCGAATTTCATCGAGGCTCAAGGCCTTTCGCCCGGCGATCGGCTTCCTCCCGAACGCAGCCTGGCTGCCGAACTCGGCGTCAGTCGAGCGTCGCTGGCTCAAGCGCTCGTGGCCCTCGAGATTCGGGGCAGAGTCGAAATCCAGCACGGTAACGGTGCGGTGATTCGCGAAGCTCCGACGCCCGACGCGGGTAGGTCTGCAGACTCGGGAGTGCGGTTGCAAGACCGAACCGTCGATGAACTGACTGCTGCCAGGGAGGCGATCATGGCCGGCCTGGCTCGGGCGGCGGCGTCGAATCCCAACGCTGCGCTTCGGGTCGCGATGTTGACCGACGACGGGACCGCGAGAAACTTCGCCGAGACATGGCGCTGCGTCAGGCACCTGGCCGGTGGCGGCCTATTGGCTGATCTCGACGACACCATCGCCAAGCAGGCAGACGTGCCCGAGTCCTCGGCGCGACTGTCTGCGCGACTCGATCAGCTCGCCCACCGGATCATCGACGGTGACCAATCGGGCGCCGCTGACGCTGTTGCGGGAATCCTCTCCGAAACGGCCTGACGAATAACGACGGACGAGCGTCGGAAAAGCGCACGATAACCACTATGAGCATGTTCGCTCACAGGAAACTGTGCTGCGACGTAGCCCGGGAACCTGATCGGCAATGCGCACGTTGAACACAGTGACGACCGTTCCAACCAAGCGGCACGGCCGCTGGCGGGCATCGATGGGGCCGATCGCGGTAACCTGCAGGTGTCCGGTTGGCAGCCGGAAGGCGACCTGGCAGACCCGCACTCTCGAAAGGACCGGCCACATCGGCCGACCTGTATGAACCGTAAGACTGTGTTCCGTAACGTGCTACTCGTAGCCGTCGTGCTGTTGGTGATCTATGCCTTCAGCTACTTCAGCAACGACACCCGCGACTTCAAGACCGTCGACACCTCGGTCGCGATCTCCCAACTCGACGCCAAGAACGTTGAGTCGGCGCAGATCGACGACCGTGAGCAGCAGGTTCGTCTGTGGCTCAAGAACGGCAACGACGCCACCGACGGTAAGACGCAGATCCTGGCGAAGTACCCCGCGAGTGCGTCGGAGCAGATCTTCGACAAGGTCGAAGGCGCCGGTGCGGACAAGTTCAACACGACGGTCACTCAGGAGAGCTGGCTGACGTCGATCCTTCTATTCGTGCTGCCGATGATCATTCTGTTCGGCATCTTCTTCTTCGTCATGAACCGGATGCAGGGCGGCGGTGGTCGCGGCGGAGTCATGGGATTCGGTAAGTCGAAGGCCAAGCAGCTCACCAAGGACATGCCGAAAACCACGTTCGCCGACGTCGCCGGTGCGGACGAGGCTGTCGAAGAGCTGTACGAGATCAAGGACTTCCTGCAGAACCCGGCTCGCTACCAGGCGCTCGGCGCCAAGATTCCGCGCGGTGTGCTGCTGTACGGCCCTCCCGGAACCGGTAAGACGCTGCTCGCTCGCGCTGTCGCAGGCGAAGCCGGCGTCCCGTTCTTCACCATCTCCGGCTCGGACTTCGTCGAGATGTTCGTCGGTGTCGGTGCTTCGCGTGTTCGCGACATGTTCGAGCAGGCCAAGCAGAACAGCCCCTGCATCATCTTCGTCGACGAGATCGACGCCGTCGGTCGTCAGCGCGGCGCAGGCCTGGGCGGCGGACACGACGAGCGCGAGCAGACGCTCAACCAGTTGCTCGTCGAGATGGACGGCTTCGGTGATCGCACCGGCATCATCTTGATCGCCGCAACCAACCGCCCCGACATCCTCGACCCCGCACTGCTGCGTCCGGGACGCTTCGATCGCCAGATTCCGGTCGGCGCCCCCGACCTCGCCGGTCGCCGCGCGATCCTGCGCGTGCACTCGCAGGGCAAGCCGATCGATCCCAACGCCGACCTCGAAGGTCTCGCCAAGCGGACCGTCGGAATGTCGGGTGCTGATCTCGCCAACGTCATCAACGAGGCTGCGCTGCTCACCGCACGCGAAAACGGAACCGTCATCACCGAAGCCTCGCTCGAGGAATCGGTGGACCGTGTTGTCGGTGGACCGCGGCGTAAGAGTCGCATCATCAGCGAGCACGAGAAGAAGATCACGGCGTACCACGAGGGCGGTCACACGCTGGCTGCTTGGGCAATGCCTGACATCGAGCCGGTCTACAAGGTCACGATCCTCGCTCGCGGACGCACCGGCGGCCACGCGATGACCGTGCCCGAGGACGACAAGGGTTTGATGACGCGTTCGGAGATGATCGCTCGTCTCGTCATGGCAATGGGTGGACGCGCCGCCGAGGAGTTGGTGTTCCACGAGCCCACCACCGGAGCGTCGTCCGATATCGACATGGCGACCAAGATCGCCCGCGCGATGGTCACCGAATACGGCATGAGTGCCAAGCTCGGCGCGGTTCGCTACGGACAGGAGGGCGGGGATCCGTTCCTCGGCCGTTCGATGGGCGTTCAGTCCGACTACTCACACGAGATCGCCCGTGAAATCGACGAAGAGGTGCGCAACCTCATCGAGGCAGCGCACACCGAAGCGTGGGCAATCCTCAACGAGTACCGCGATGCGCTCGACCTCATCGCTACCGAACTGCTCGAGCGTGAGACGTTGACTCGCAAGGACCTCGAGAAGATCCTTGCCGGCGTCGAAAAGCGTCCGCGCATCACGGCTTTCAACGATTTCGGTGGGCGCACGCCTTCGGATCGTCCGCCGGTGAAGACTCCTCGCGAACTCGCGATCGAGCGCGGCGAAACCTGGCCGGAGCCCGCTGCCGCACCTGTTCTCGTCAAGGCAGGTGCACCCAACAGCGGTGCACCCAACGGTGGTCTCCCCAACAACGGTGGTCTCCCCAACAACGGCAACCAGGGGCCCTCGAACGGCTACGCACAGCCTTCGTACCCGCAGCCGAGTGCTCCGCAGCAGACTCCGCAACCGGGAACACCCGACTACGGAGCGCCCGCCGGATGGTCGGCACCGGGTTGGCCTCCGCGTGAGAACCCGTCGCCGACGTACCCCGGACAGCAGTCGGGTGGGTACACCGGTGGACAGAATCCGACCCCGCCGAACCAGTCGCAGGGCCAGTACGGTCAGCCCCAACACGGTCAGCCCCAGCCCGATCAGGGGCAGTACGGCCAGCCGCACCCGGGGCAGCAGGCGTACCCGGAGCAGCCGCATCCCGGCCGCCGTTACCCCGCGCAGCCCGATTACCCGGTGCAGTACCCGGACAGTGGACCTTTCGCCGATCCGAACCGGGGAAACCCGTCGGGTGAAAACCAGTGGCAGAGCCCCGCACCGGAACAGCCGCAAACTCCTCCGCCGCACCATTCGGCTGAGGACGAGGGACCGAGCACCGTTCGCTGGGACGGACCGGACGGATCTCGCTGACCTTGCGCCACTAGGCTCTGCGGCGGGGGACCTGTGAACAATTCTCGAGGAGAGTTCGGTTGTCGGTGAATGATGTGGCCAGTGAACTGGTGTCGCTCGGAACGGGCCGCCCGTTCGATCAGGCGCGGGCAGAGGCTGCCGTACGGGAATTGTTGATCGCGGTCGGTGAAGATCCGGAGCGCCCAGGCCTGCTCGATACGCCGGCCCGGGTTGCGCGCTCGTACAAGGAGATCTTCGCGGGTCTGTACTCCGAACCCGACGACGCGTTGAACACAACTTTCGACGAGGGTCACCAGGAGTTGGTGCTCGTGCGAGACATTCCGATGTTCTCGACGTGCGAGCACCACCTGGTGTCCTTCCACGGTGTTGCTCACGTTGGCTACATCCCGGGAAAGTCGGGCAAGGTCACCGGTTTGTCGAAGCTCGCGCGCGTCGTCGACCTGTACGCCAAGCGTCCGCAGGTTCAAGAACGCCTGACCAGTCAGATCGCGGATGCTTTGATGCGCAAGCTCGACCCGCGTGGAGCCATCGTCGTCATCGAAGCCGAGCATCTGTGCATGGCGATGCGCGGTATCCGCAAGCCCGGAGCCAGCACGACCACGTCTGCGGTTCGTGGGCTCCTGCAATCCAGCGCGGCCTCGCGGTCCGAAGCGCTGGACCTCATCCTGCGTAAGTGAGCAAGATGTCCGCGGCTCCCGTTGCAGGCAGCGATCCGGCCCGGATGGTCGTGATGGGGATTCTGAACGTCACCGCCGATTCGTTTTCCGACGGTGGTCAATTTCTCGATCGTGACGCGGCGATCGCTCGCGGACTCGAACTGCAACGCATCGGCGTCGACATCGTCGACGTCGGCGGCGAGTCGACGCGTCCCGGAGCCACCCGCGTCGATCCGAAACTCGAGGCGGACCGAATTGCCCCGGTGATCGAAGAACTGGTGGCAGCCGGAATTCGCGTCAGCGTCGACACGATGCGTGCTTCCGTCGCCGCCGCCGCGATCGAAGCGGGCGCAGGCATCGTCAACGACGTATCGGGTGGTCGCGCAGACCCCGACATGGCCTCCGTTGTGGCCGACGCCGGAGTGCCCTGGATCCTCATGCATTGGCGCTCGGCCGGTGACTATGTCCATCGTGGCAGCGCCGATCACTACGACGACGTGGTCCGCGATGTCCGTGACGAACTGCTGTCGCAGGTCGATCTGGCGTTGAAGGCGGGGGTCGATTCGTCGTCGATCATCCTCGACCCCGGCCTCGGGTTCGCTAAGAACGCCGACCACAACTGGGCACTGTTGCGTGCACTACCCGAGTTCAACGCGACCGGATTCCCGGTACTGGTCGGCGCTTCCCGAAAGCGGTTCCTCGGGTCTCTGCTCAGCGATCCCGACGGCAATCCGCGTCCACCTGGTGGCCGCGAGACTGCGACGGCCGTGGTCTCCGCCCTTGCAGCGCGCGAAGGCGCCTGGGGAGTTCGGGTGCACGACGCACAAGCTTCGCTCGACGCCATTGCCGTGGTCGACGCCTGGAACCGTGGACGAGAAAGGGCCTGACATGGGGGACCGAATCGAATTGCGCGGACTGAAGGTTCGCGGCAATCACGGAGTGTTCGACCACGAGAAGCGTGACGGTCAGGACTTCTTCATCGACATCACCGTATGGATGGACTTGGCTCCCGCCGCGGCGTCGGACGACCTGACGCAGACCCTGCACTACGGCGAGTTGGCGGAAGCCGCCGCAGCGATAGTCGCCGGCCCGTCGCGCGATCTCATCGAGACCGTCGCCGCTGAGATCGCCGACGACGTCATGAAAGATTCGCGAGTCGAGAGCGTCGAGGTTGTTGTCCACAAACCGTCGGCACCGATTCCGCTGGTTTTTGCGGACGTCGCCGTCGTCGCACATCGGACCAGATCGGCATGACGCGCGCTGTTCTGTCGATCGGTTCCAACATCGGCGACAGTGTGGCTCACCTACAGTCCGTTGTCGACGGGTTGGGCAGCGCCGTCGTTGCTGTCTCACCGGTCTACTCGACCGCGCCGTGGGGTGGCGTCGAGCAGCAGGATTTCTACAACGCGGTGGTGGTGGTCGACGATCCCGAAGCCGATGCCGCTGAATGGCTTCGCCGCTCGCAAGCTCTCGAGGAAGCCGCAGACCGGGTGCGCGAACAGCGGTGGGGGCCACGGAGCCTGGACGTGGACGTAGTCGACTGCGAAGGCGTCGTCAGTTCCGATCCCGTGCTCACACTTCCGCATCCGCGCGCGCATCTTCGGGCATTCGTTCTCGTTCCCTGGCTGGACGTCGAGCCTGACGCGACGCTGATCGTCGACGGCCAGAAGTTGCCGGTGGCACAAATTCTCGACGGTCTCGATCGCACTGAGCGCGAAGGTGTCCGCACTACCGATGTGGTGCTTGCGCGGTGACCGAAAACGACAAGGGTTTGAAGCCGACCCGGATCAGTGAACTCGCGGTACTCGCCGCAGTGGCGGCCGTGGCCACCTGGATTCTGATTCGCGTGTTCTACGGTTCGATGCCGCCCATCCCTGTTTATGCGGGAGCGTCGCTGTACTTCGTGGCCGTTGCCGAGGCCGTCTTCGCTTTTGTCATTCGTTCACGCGTCAAGAACCGGCAGGTCGGCGACGGGCTCAGACAGCTTCATCCGATCACCGCCGCCCGAGCGCTGGCATTGGCCAAAGCATCCGCTTTGGTCGGTTCAGCTACCGTCGGTGTCTGGGTCGGAGTGCTGGTGTATCTCATCCCACAGCGCTCGGTTCTGCAGGCTGCAGCCTCCGACACGCCGGGCGCGTGGGTGGGGTTGGGCGCCGCAATTGCGCTGGTAGCGGCAGCTCTGTGGCTCGAACATTGTTGCAAGACGCCGGAAGATACACCTGACGAGCCTGCGCACTGACAGCCTGGTCGGCAAATCACCCACCGAGGTACGTGGCGACCCCGGTCTCGGCAAGTACCCTGGCAACCATGACAAATTCTGGTCGATCGAAGTCTGCGCGCCGAAGCAAGCGCAGCGCGAGCCAGATGATCATTGCTGCTCTTCTGGCACTTGCTGTCATTGCTTCGCTGTTTCTGATTTTCAGCAACAGCGTTCAGCTTCTTCGGGTGGGTCTGGTCGTCGCTCTGTGGGCAGCCACCCTCGGCGCTATCGCCATGACCAAGTATCGGCGTGAGTCGGCACTGGACAAAGCCAAGGTTGCCGATCTGCAGACCGTGTACGAACTGCAGCTCGAACGTGAAATTTCTGCTCGACGCGAGTACGAACTGAGCGTCGAAGGTCGCGTGCGACGTGAGGTGACCGCGGACGCGGAGGAACTGGCCGGCCTGCGCGCCGAATTGGTGGCGCTGCGCCGAAACCTCGAAGCACTGTTCGAAGGTGGGCTGCTGCCCGAACAGACCGCGCTCAAGACCGATTCGACGCGAGTGCCGGAACTTGGCGGTAGTTCGTACGGCGCGTACCAGCCGGCACCGTCGGGGTTGTACGTTCCCGGCGCCGGCCAGAGCGGGCCCAGCCAACCGGCACCGAACGTCGGCGGCTTGGCTTCGCCCAACGACGATCCGGTGACTGCTGAGACAACCGTCGTGTTCGCGGAGACGTCGTGGCGTGACAGCAGCTTCGTGGCGCCGCGCGTCATCCCGACCCAGAAGTCTCGAGAGACGCAGAAGCCACAAGAGACGCAGAAGCCCCAGAGCGGGAACCAAGCACCGAGTTCTCCGGTGAGTTCCTCGCCGACACGAACGGTGAAAGACGTTTCGGTGAAGAAGGATTCGGAGCCGGTCGCGCCGGTCGAGCCTGAAGTCAAGGCTCCCGCCCAGGCCCCGAACATCGAAGATGCCGTCATCGAAGACGCTGTCGTCGAAGAGGTGCCCGAGGTTGTTCCCGCGGTTGTTCCCGAAGCTGTCGCGGAAGCTGAACCCGAATCCGCTGCGGAGCCTGACGCGGAGCCGCGACGTCGTCGCCGTGCTGCCCCGGAAGATGCCGCCAGTGGTGCTCATTCCAACGGATTGACCGTCGCCGAAATCATGGCAAACCTGAGTTCGAACAACCCGTCCGAAGGCTCCGGTCGACGCCGTCGCCGAGAGGACTGAGTCGCAGATCACTCGCCCGGCCATGGCATGACGGTTCGGGCGAAGGATATCCTCGGACGCAGAACGTCTGGTACCCGCCGAGCGGGACTGGAACGAACGAGAGGAATCCGGTGACTTCCTTCGGGATCACTAATGGACCTGCACCTGCGCGATTGACGGTAGGAATTGTCTCAGCAGGCCGGGTCGGAACAGCTGTCGGTGCCGCATTGGAGCGAGCCGGTCATGTTGTCAGCGCTTGCTCCGCCGTCTCCAGCGCCTCGGTTGCCCGCGCTGTGAAGCGGCTTCCCGATACCGAAATTCTTCCGGCTGCCGACGTCGCAGCTCGTTCCGAGTTGCTGATTCTCGCCGTTCCTGACGATCAGCTTGCGGATCTTGTTCGAGGTCTGGCGGCCACCCATGCCGTCAAGCCGGGCACGCTCGTCGCCCATACGTCCGGTGCCAACGGGATCGCGATCCTGACTCCACTCACCGAACTGGGCGCACTACCCCTGGCTATCCATCCGGCGATGACGTTCACCGGTCACGACGAGGACACCGCACGGCTGTCGTCGGCATGCTTCGGAATCACCGCTGCCGACGACATCGGTTACGCGATCGCGCAGTCACTGGTCCTCGAGATCGGCGGCGAGCCCGTCCGAGTGCGCGAGGAGAACCGCGCGCTCTACCACGCCGCACTGGCTCACGGCAGTAATCACCTGGTCACGCTCGTGGTCGACGCCGTCGAGGCCCTGCGAGCGTCGTTGCAAGGTGACGAGCTGCTCGGTCAGCAGTTGGTCGACGGCGATCCGGGTGGAGTGGCCGAGCGAGTCCTGCAGCCGCTGCTGTCGGCGGCCTTGGACAACGCGCTACGACGCGGTCCCTCGGCGTTGACCGGCCCGGTGGCACGCGGCGACGCTGCTGCTGTCGACACACATTTGCGCGTACTGACAGACCTGGATCCGGAGCTCGCTGCCGGCTATCGGGCGATGTCCTTGCGATCGGCCCAGCGGGTGGGCGCCCCCACCGAATTGTTCGACATCTTGACTGAAACGGGAGGTGACCGTCGTGAGTGATCTGCAGGGCGGATACAAGCGCGGCGAACTGACGGTGCACCACGATCCGGACAAGCTTCGGCGCGTCTCGCGGGCACTGCGAGGTGTCGGGCGTCAGGTGGCGCTCGTTCCGACGATGGGTGCGCTGCATGCCGGCCACATCGAACTGGTTCGTCAGGCCAAGGTCACCGGCGCCGTCGTGATCGTTTCCATCTTCGTGAACCCGCTCCAGTTCGGTGCCGGCGAAGATCTGGATGCGTACCCGCGCACTCTCGATGCGGATCTCGACCTGTTGCGCGCCGAGGGCGTCGAATTGGTGTTCGCGCCGAGCGCCAAGACGATGTACCCGCGTGGTCAGCGCACCACCATCGTGCCGGGCCCGTTGGGTAGCGAACTCGAAGGCGGAGCGCGCCCCACTCACTTCGCGGGAATGCTGACGGTAGTGGCGAAGCTGCTGCAGATCGCGGCACCCAATCACGCGTACTTCGGTGAGAAGGACTACCAGCAGCTGACGCTCATCCGTCAGATGGTGTGGGATCTCAACTTCGATGTACAGATCATCGGAGTTCCGACGGTTCGCGAGTTCGACGGCCTCGCGTTGTCCTCTCGCAATCGCTACCTCGACGAGAACCAGCGCGCGGCAGCGGTCGCGCTGTCCGCCGCTCTGATCGCCGGTGCACACGCGGCGGCTGGGGGAGCGGAAGCAATCCTGGAAACCGCACGCGCTGTTCTGGCAGCTGTTCCGGAAATCGAGGTCGACTACCTCGAGGTTCGGGGCGTCGATCTGGGCCCCGCGCCCGAGCGAGGTGACGGTCGACTGTTGGTGGCCGCCAAGCTCGGAACCACCCGTTTGATCGACAACGTCGGTGTCGCGGTGGGAACCGGCTTCCTCGAGCGTGACACCGACCCATCCGCCGACGCCATCGACGACCTGCTGTCTCACTGAGCACTTTTCACGAGTAAGGACCTGGATATGTTTCGCACGATGATGAAGTCGAAGATCCACCGCGCCACCGTGACTCACGCCGACCTGCATTACGTCGGCTCCGTCACCGTCGACCAGGATCTGATGGACGCCGCAGACCTCCTCGAAGGCGAACAGGTGTGCATCGTCGACATCGACAACGGTGCGCGTCTCGAGACGTATGTCATTGCCGGCGAGCGCGGAACCGGTGTCATCGGAATCAATGGTGCGGCAGCGCATCTGGTCAAGCCAGGCGACCTGGTCATCCTCATCGCCTACGGCGTGATGAACGAGCAGGAAGTCAAGGAGTACTCCCCGCGCGTAGTCTTCGTCGATGCCGACAACAAGCAGATCGAACTCGGTTCCGACCCGGCTCACGCGCCGGAGGGTTCGGGTCTGATCACCCCACGCATGCTGTCGACGCTCGAGGCCTCGCGCGAATCCAGCCTGGTGTAATCCATGCTGCTCACGGTCGACGTCCGGAACACCAACATCGTTCTCGGTCTGTTCTCCGGGACTGGTGAGTATTCGAAGCTGTTGCAGGACTGGCGAATGCGAACCGATCCTCGGATGACTGCCGACGAGTTGGCGTTGACCTTCCGTGGGCTGTTGGGTTCTCATGTCGATCAGATCACCGGCGTTGCGGCGCTGTCGACAGTGCCGTCCGTCTTGCGTGAAATCCGTGTGATGCTCGAGCGGTACTGGGGTCACGTTCCCCATGTGGTGGTCGAACCGGGTATTCGCACCGGTGTGCCACTGCTGGTGGACAACCCCAAAGAGGTGGGAGCCGACCGGATCGTCAACAGCCTTGCCGCTCATCATCTTTACGAGGGGCCATGCATTGTCGTGGACTTCGGTACGTCGACCTGTGTCGACGTCGTTTCCGCCAAGGGTGAGTTTCTGGGCGGCTGCATCGCGCCCGGACTCGAGATCTCGACCGATGCCTTGGCGTCGCAGTCCGCGGCGCTGCGCAAGGTCGAATTGGTGCGCCCGCGTTCGGTGGTCGGCAAGAATACCGTCGAATGCATGCAGTCCGGTGCGGTATTCGGCTTTGCGGGCCTCGTCGACGGATTGGTCAACCGCGTCCGCGACGAACTACCGGAGTTCGGTGGTGACGACGTCTCCGTGATCGCGACCGGGGACAGCGCACCGCTGATCATTCCCGAGTCCGACACCATCGATCACCTCGAACGGGACCTCACCCTCGAGGGGCTGAGGTTGGTCTTCGAGCGCAATCAGGCGCGTCGTGGATCCGGTCGACGACCCGTCGCCTGATCGATGGTTTCGTTCCAGCGGTTTCGCGATTGCAAAAGTTATGCCACAATGGTGCTCGTGAATCGCTGCATGGGTGCTCAGGAGTGTTGTCGAGGCTGACCGCTGCCTTGACCAATTCACATTCCTTGGAGCTAGCTCGTGCTATCCACATATTCTGCAGATCTCTCTGTTTTGGCCCCGACTCTTACTGCTGACCGTGCTGTTTCCGCAGGTCGTAGCGCTAACCGTGGGGCGTCCGGACGTCGCCCGAGTGGTGCGTCGTTGCCTACCCGCCTTCGCCCGGCCGATCTGCTGCGTCTGACCGACGAGGGAGCAAACGGCGTGCTCGACGGCCGTTTCGATCACCTCATCCCCGACACCTTCCCGACGCTCGACCGTTGGTCCACCCGCTTGCACGCGGACGACGACGTCGATGTGTGGCTCATCAGTTGGGTGCCCGAACGCAACACCGAATTGCACGACCACGCAGGCTCGTTCGGTGCCTTGACCGTCCTCAGTGGTTCGCTCACCGAATTCCGTTGGGCCGGTGACGCCCTGGTGGAACGCCAGCTCGACGCCGGCGATCAGGCTTCGTTCCCGCTCGGATGGGTTCACGATGTCGTGCGTTCGACGGATGCTCCCGGTGCTCCGATCGAAATCAGCTCTGATGCACCGACTCTGAGCGTTCACGCCTACTCGCCGCCGCTGACGGCAATGTCCTTCTACGAAGTGACGGATCACCGGACACTTCGCCGCACCCGTACCGAGCTGACCGACCTGCCCGAGGGGGGCACCAAATGACCATCGACCAAATGCTCGACGACGCTCGCGCACAGATCGATCGTATGTACGTCTTCCAGCTCACCGAAGCCTTCCACCGCGGCGCGATCTTCGTCGACATTCGCCCGCAGGCGCAGCGCGCCATCGAGGGAACTCTTCCCGGTGCACTCGCGATCGAGCGAAACGTGCTCGAATGGCGCCTCGACCCCACCAGCAGCGCACACCTCGCGTTGGCCACCGACCACGACGTCGAGTGGGTGATCGTCTGCTCCGAGGGTTACACCTCGAGCCTGGCCGCAGCGTCGTTGCAGCAGTTGGGTCTGCACAAGGCCACCGATCTCGTGGGTGGATACCAGGCGATCAAGGCCGCCGGCCTGCTCGGTGCGCTCAGCGGAGTGCGTCATTGCTCCCGCGAGTTGGCGGCTGTGTCAGCTCATTGAGGTATTTGCTGTGCGCCTTTATTAACCGCGGGCGGTTAATAAAGGCGCACAGCGGGTCTGGCGGTACATCTTCGGGCTCATTCCGTGATGACGGGTGAACGCGGTTGTGAGGGCGAAGGGGCTCGAGTAACCCACTTCTCGCGCGATCGACGACACCGTTCGTGCCGGGTCTGCGAGCAGATCTGCCGCCACCGACAAGCGCCACTCGGTCAGGTAGCCAACCGGTCCGATCCCCATGAGACCGGTGAACCGGCGCGCGAAGGCCGCTCGCGAACAGCCGGCCTCCTGGGCCAAAGCCGCGACCGTCCAGGGGTGTTCCGGCCGATTGTGTATGAGCCGCAAGGCATGCCCGATGATGGGATCCTCGTAGGCCTTGATCCATCGCGGCGATCGATCCGGGTTCGCCGCGAACCAGGTACGGACCGCCGAGATCAGAACCAGGTCGAGGAGCCTGTCCAACAACACTTCCTGTCCGGGCCCGTCGGCGGCGATCTGTTGTTCCAGAAGGTTTGTCATCGGCGCGGTTTCGATGCTGCGTCGTACTACCGCGACGGGTGTCAGGCTGTCGAGGATCTGACGGCTGACATAGGAGTCCAAACGGTATGTGCCCGTGAGCATGACGGTCTGACCACTGGTCGAGTTGCCCCAGGTGCGAACGCCGAGAACCGACATGTCCTCGAGTGCTGTGCCGTCGACCGCGGCGCAATTCTGTGCTTCGTCGATCAGTACGTGGACTGGTGTGTCCGGGTGATCGGCGACCGTATACGGATCGGGGCCGCGCAACAGTGCAACGTCGCCGGCCTCGAGATCTTCTGTCTGTCCGGTGTCGGAGACGACGACCGCGCTGCCTCGAACCAGAACCAGCACGGTGATCGGTGCGTGGTCCTCGATACGTAATGACCACGGTGGATCGAGCAGCGAGCGCAGTAGAAAAGCGCCCTCCGCCCGCGATCCGGCCAGCATCATCGACAATGCATCCATGCTTCGACGGTAGACGCTGGCGTATGTTTTTGCGACCTTCGGCTATGGATCGTATTGACGCTCCGCGGTCGAATGAGTGCATGACGACAACAAGCGACATTCAATCGGCAGTAGTGATCGGTGGTACCGGCAAGACCGGTGCGCGCGTTGCGCAGAGGCTGACGGCGGTGGGAATCCGTACCCGAATCGCATCGAGAACATCCGGGGCGTGTTTCGACTGGAACGATCAGACGACGTGGCAGCCAGCAGTGTCCGGCGTCGACGTGGCATATGTGACGTATGCGCCAGATCTGGCTGTTCCGGAATCGAGCGCCCACATCGAGGAGTTCGCGGAGCTTGCGTACCGCGAAGGGGTTCGTCGCATGGTGCTCCTGTCCGGGCGCGGTGAACCGGCGGCGCAGAAAGCCGAGCAGGTTCTCGCCGACAGCGGTCTGGAATGGGCTGTGGTGCGGGCCAGTTGGTTTGCCCAGAACTTCAGTGAGGGGTACCTACTCGATCCGATTCGGGAAGGCCACCTGGCACTTCCGGTCGGTGAGGTGGGGGAGCCGTTCATCGACGTCGACGATCTCGCCGACGTGGCGGTGGCCGCGTTGACTCGAACCCACCTCCTCGGCCGAGTTCTCGAGGTGACAGGTCCGGAGTTGCTCACTTTCGCGGCGGCGGTGGATGCGATTTCGACGGCGTCGGGTCGTCTCGTGACATTCGAAAGAATTGGACTCAAACAGTTTTCCGACGGCATGGCGGAGGTCGGCGTCCCGAGTGACGTCGTGGAGTTACTCATGTACCTGTTTGCCGAGGTTCTCGACGGACGAAATCAAAGTGTGACCGGCGTCGTCGAAGAGGTCCTGGAACGACCCGCTCGAGATTTCACCACTTTTGCCGGCGAGGCTGCCCGAACGGGGGTCTGGTCGTGAAGAAATCCGAGATCTTCTTGGAGCTGTTGCTCGGGGTGACTGCGCTCGGCGCGCTCGTTGCCGGTGGTGCGTTGTTTGCCTTCTCTTCCTTCGTGATGCCCGCCCTGCGGTCGGTGGATGCACATACCGCGATCACGTCGATGCAGGCGATCAACGTCGAAGCGCCGCGTAGTGCGTTGATGCTGCCGCTGGTCGGATCGGCGCTCACCGCGATCGCCGCTGGAATCTGGGCAGCGATCTCCAGACCGGACGGCTGGGTCCTTGCTGTCGTCGGTTGCGTCGGGGTGCTCGTGTCCTTCGCGGTGACCGCGATCTACCACGTCCCTCGCAACGACGCGTTTGCCTCGGTCAGCACTACCGACGCGGCCGCATGGGCGTCGTACGAGGTGGGTTGGACGGTGTGGAATCACGTTCGGGTCGGGCTGTACCTGCTGTCGGGAATCGTGCTCGCGGTTGCCGCGGTGCTACCAGCAACAAACGCGGTGGACACGGCCCAGTAGTCTTGTACCCCGTGAGTGATGTAGAAGCCCAGCCAGTCGACGACACCCCCGAGCAGCTCCGTATCCGGCGCGAGAAGCGTGAACGGATCCTGGCGCAGGGGCAGGAGGCGTACCCGGTTTCGGTCGATCGCACCCACACGCTCGCGCAGATCCGCGCGGAGTACCCGGAACTCGAGCCGGACACGGCGACTGGCGTGCTGGTCGGCGTCGTCGGCCGCGTCATCTTCATGCGCAACACCGGCAAGTTGTGCTTCGCGACTCTGCAGGAAGGCGACGGTACCCAGCTGCAGGCCATGATCAGCCTCGCCGGCGTCGGCGAAGAGGCACTGGCTGCCTGGAAGTCCGACGTCGACCTCGGCGACTTCGTCTTCATCCACGGTGAGGTCATCAGCTCCCGTCGCGGCGAGCTCAGCGTGATGGCCGACGCGTGGCAGATCGCGTCCAAGTCGCTGCGCCCCCTGCCGGTTGCTCACAAGGAAATGAGCGAAGAGTCCCGGGTGCGTCAGCGCTACGCGGATCTGATCGTTCGCCCCGAGGCTCGGGACAACGCCCGCAAGCGCGTCGCAGTTGTCCGTGCGCTGCGCAATGCACTCGAGAGCCGCGGCTTCCTCGAGGTCGAGACGCCGATGCTGCAGACGCTGCACGGCGGCGCGGCAGCTCGCCCGTTCGTCACGCACTCGAACGCCCTCGACATCGACCTGTACCTGCGTATCGCGCCGGAACTGTTCCTCAAGCGTTGCGTCGTCGGCGGTATCGAGAAGGTCTTCGAGATCAACCGCAACTTCCGCAACGAGGGCGTCGACTCCACTCACTCGCCCGAGTTCGCGATGCTCGAGACGTACGAGGCCTACGGCACGTACGACGATTCCGCGAAGATGATTCGTGAACTCGTCCAGGAAGTTGCGCAGGAAGCATTCGGCACGCAGGTCCTCACCCTCGCCGACGGTTCCGAGTACGACGTCAGTGGCGAGTGGCAGGTTCTCGAGATGTACCCGTCGCTGTCGGCTGCCATCGGCACCGAGGTCACGCCGGATACAACGGTCGACGAGCTTCTCGCTCTGGCGGAGAAGGTCGGCCTCGAGGTTCCCAAGGACAAGGGTTACGGCCACGGCAAGCTTGTCGAGGAGCTGTGGGAGCACCAGTGCGGCGATCAGCTGTACGTGCCGACGTTCGTCCGTGACTTCCCGGTCGAGACATCGCCCCTGACCCGTGATCACCGCAGCAAGAAGGGTGTCACCGAGAAGTGGGACCTGTACATCCGCGGATTCGAGTTGGCGACAGGCTACTCCGAACTTGTCGACCCGGTCATCCAGCGTGAGCGCTTTGTCGACCAGGCGCGCCTCGCGTCGGCAGGCGACGACGAAGCGATGGTGCTGGACGAGGAGTTCCTCGCCGCGATGGAACAGGGCATGCCGCCGACCACCGGCACCGGCATGGGAATCGATCGACTGCTGATGGCTTTGACGGGTCTCGGTATTCGCGAGACGATCCTCTTCCCGATCGTTCGTCCGTCCGCTCGCTAGCCTTACTTCGATCAAGGTTCGGCCGCACATGTTGCGGCCGAACCTTTTTCAGTTGAGGCGCTCCCAAGGTATTCGATTAGTTCCCAACGACATTCGCCTGCGACAAAGGATTCATCCATGCGCGGTCGCCTGAGTTTCGGACTTTCGAATTGTTGCGATGATTTGGTCGATCGTGCCCTGGTTGAGTGCGTCAGGTAGTCCCTGATCCGACTGGACAAGGAAGACCATGACCTCGGCTGTGGAGTATCCGGGTGTGGTGACGACATCGAATTGTGCTGAGGGCGGATCGCATTCGTTGTCCGCCGGGATATTTGTGACGGTTGCGGTGTACCGGATCGCCGGGCGTCCGGAGATGGTGAAATTCGTGGGTCCGCCGTAAGCGATACTGGCGAGAGTGCCGTTCTTGGAGGCGAAGATTGCGCTCGGTAGAGGTCTTTTCTCGAGTCGTCGTCTGTCATGATTCCCCAGTCTGGATGCATCCCCCGATGCGTCGCGAGGAGTGTATCGGCACTGTCTTTGTCGCAAGACAAGTCGACCGGCATACCCGGCGGCGAGAAGTCCCAATCATCCTGACGAGCCGAGACAGGACGTTTGTCCAGGTGCTATTGTCGCTGCTTATCGAAGGATCTGGGGAGGAATGGTCGTGGTGAAAAAGGTTGTTGTCACGATGGTTGACGATCTGGACAAAAAATCGCCCGCGGACGAAACTGTGGAGTTTTCCGTCGACGGAGTTGCTTACGAAATCGATCTCACCGCCGCCCACGCCGCGGAACTGCGCGATGCACTGAAAAAGTGGATTCCTCATGCGAGAAAGTCGAATTCCGCCAAATCAGTCAACGGAGCGGTGACCAAATCCCGTCCCGTTGCGGACCGCGATCAGAGTGCCGCCATCCGCGAATGGGCCAAGGGTGCCGGCTTCGAGATTTCGGCCCGCGGTCGTATTTCCACCGAGGTGCGCCGAGCCTACGAAAAGGCCGTCTGAAATGGATCGCGAATGGATTCGGGCGCATTTTGCCGAAACGGATTGATAACGCGTTCTAGTTTGTTAGCGTCTGCACGGTTCGCATCTCTCGTAGAGGAGTCGGTCGTGCACAGAAACAGGTTGTTCGGGGGCGTGGTTCTTGCCGCTCTGATGCTCGTCGGGTTCACCTCCGTGGCTTCGGCTCAGGCTCCGTTGCCCGTGCCCAATGCCTTCCTTGCCGGTGTTCCTCAGGAGTTGGGAAATCCTGGCGGTTCAGCTCCTGGATCCAATGACTTTTCGTGTAAACCGACTGCCGAACATCCCAATCCGGTTGTGCTCGTTCACGGAACGGGTGGAAACAGGCAGACCAACTGGGCCACCTATGCGCCGTTGCTCGCCAACGAGGGCTACTGCGTCTTCGCGCTGACATACGGCAACTTCCCCGAGCAGCCTTGGCCGTTGTCGGCCATCGGTGGAATGCAGGAAATTCCTTCCAGCGCAGTACAATTGTCGAATTTCGTCGATAAGGTACTTGATGCCACGGGTGCTACATCGGTAGATCTGATCGGACATTCCCAGGGCACCATCATCAACGGGTACTACGCGAAGTTCCTCGGTGGTGCCGATAAAGTGGACAACATCGTCTCGGTGGCGTCGCTGTGGAAGGGAACGCTCGGAAACGAGCAGGTAAGTGTCGGCCGCAGCCTTCGCGAACTCGGGGTATCCGAGGCAGCGCAGGCCGGATTCCCGATCTGCAAGGCATGTCTGAACATGGGGGCAGGCTCGGAGTTCATCGAAAATCTCCGTGCGGGAGGCGTTTACGCGCCGGGTGTTCACTATACGAACATCACGACCCGCTACGACGAACTGGTGCTGCCGTATACAAATGGGCTGGAGCCTGGGCCGAACGCCACCAACATCGTCGTCCAGGACGGTTGTGAGCAAGACATCTCCGATCACCTCGCCATCGCGGCATCGCTGCGCGCCGCGACTTTTGCTCTCAATGCACTCGACCCCGCGCATCAGCGGCCGGTACCGTGCAACTCGGTATTGCCCGTCGTGGGTTGATCACTATGCGGAGGCCTTCGGTGGGGATTCGAACATGCGTGGGCGCTCTCGCTGTGGCGGGAGCCGTGGCCGTGTCCGCGCCGTCTCTTGCGTCGGCGAACGAACCTCTACCCGTTCCGTCCGGTTTCCTCAGTGGAATCGCCCTCGAAGCGACCAGCCCGGGCGGATCGGCCCCTGGCACCAACGACTTCTCGTGCACGCCTTCCGCTGCTCATCCTGATCCAGTCGTCCTGGTGCACGGGACGGCGGCCAACCGTCAGACCAATTGGGGCGTACTCGCACCCGTACTAGCCAACGAGGGATACTGCGTTTTTGCGCTCACCTTCGGGAATCGAACGGACCAGCCGTGGCCGATTTCCGCAGCCGGCGGTCTCGCACCACTCGGAGACAGCGCAGGGCAGCTGTCGGACTTCGTCGACGACGTTCTCTCTGCGACGGGTGCCTCGAAGGTCGACCTGATCGGGCACTCCCAGGGGACGACGGTCAGTGCCTACTACGCCAAGTTCCTCGGCGGTGACACGCACGTTTCCAAGATCGTCTCCATCGCTCCGTTGTGGGACGGCTCGGAGGTCGGCCCGCCGGAAGGCGTCGGGGGACCGGATTTCGACAACGCCAGCTTCGTCACCGAACTGCGCGACGCGGGCGTCTACTCCGATGACGTCGAGTACACCAACATCGTGACTCGGTTCGATCAAGTGGTCGTTCCGTACAGCAGCGGAATACTGGCCGCGTCGAACGCGTCGAACATAGTTGTTCAGGACGGTTGCGAGCAGGACCTGTCGGATCACATCGTGCTGGTGGCGTCGCAGCGAACGGCGACTCTGACGCTCAACGCGCTGGATCCGTCGAATCCGCGTGAGGTGCCGTGCGCTCGGGTACTCCCGATATTCGGCTGATCAGGCGTCGAAAATCGCTGTTCGCTTCAGGCGTACAGGAACCGGGAAACGATTCCCTCAGCTGCGACGTTGTGAACGGTAAGCAGTCCGGCTTCCGCCGCCAATCGGGTGGAGGAGCAGCAGGTGGACTTCGCGCCCTCTAGAGTAATAAGTGGGGTCGTGCAACCTTTGTCGATTCGTGGACGTCAGTCCGCTGACCGGCGAGGCGATCAGTCTGTAGTGCCGGAGCGAAACGCGGCGACCAGGGACGAGACATCCGGTCTCGAACCTGCCCGCCGGAGAGTGTGAGGGAGAGCGATGTTCGAGAGGTTCACCGATCGCGCGCGGCGCGTTGTTGTCCTGGCTCAAGAAGAAGCCAGGATGCTCAACCACAACTACATCGGCACGGAGCACATCCTTCTCGGCCTCATTCACGAGGGCGAAGGTGTCGCAGCCAAGTCGTTGGAGTCGTTGGGTATCTCCCTCGAGGGAGTCCGCAGCCAGGTCGAGGAGATCATCGGCCAGGGCCAGCAGGCTCCGTCCGGTCACATCCCCTTCACACCGCGCGCCAAGAAAGTCCTCGAGCTGAGTCTGCGCGAAGCGCTGCAGCTCGGACACAACTACATCGGTACGGAGCACATCCTGCTCGGTCTCATCCGTGAGGGTGAGGGCGTAGCAGCCCAGGTTCTGGTCAAGCTCGGTGCCGATCTCAACCGCGTCCGCCAGCAGGTCATCCAGCTGCTGTCGGGCTACCAGGGCAAAGAGCCCACCGAAACCGGTGGCACCCGCGGAGAGGCCGGCACGCCGTCCACCTCGCTCGTGCTCGACCAGTTCGGTCGCAACCTGACGCAAGCTGCCCTCGAAGGCAAGCTGGACCCGGTCATCGGCCGCTCGAAGGAAATCGAGCGTGTCATGCAGGTTCTCTCGCGTCGTACCAAGAACAACCCGGTTCTCATCGGTGAACCCGGTGTCGGTAAGACCGCTGTGGTCGAGGGCCTGGCTCAGGCAATCGTCAACGGTGAGGTCCCCGAGACCCTCAAGGACAAGCAGCTGTACACGCTCGACCTCGGGTCGCTCGTGGCCGGCAGCCGTTACCGCGGTGACTTCGAAGAGCGCCTGAAGAAGGTTCTCAAGGAGATCAACACCCGCGGCGACATCATCCTGTTCATCGACGAGCTGCACACCCTCGTGGGTGCGGGCGCGGCCGAGGGCGCTATTGACGCGGCCTCCATCCTCAAGCCCAAGCTTGCTCGCGGTGAGCTGCAGACCATCGGTGCCACCACGCTCGACGAGTACCGCAAGTACATCGAGAAGGATGCTGCTCTCGAGCGTCGTTTCCAGCCCGTTCAGGTGGGCGAGCCGACCGTCGAGCACACCATCGAGATCCTCAAGGGTCTTCGTGACCGCTACGAGGCTCACCACCGTGTCTCCATCACGGACGGTGCTCTCGTGGCAGCGGCGACGCTGGCCGACCGCTACATCAACGACCGCTTCTTGCCGGACAAGGCGATCGACCTCATCGACGAGGCGGGCGCGCGAATGCGTATCCGTCGGATGACTGCACCGCCGGACCTGCGCGAATTCGACGATCGCATCGCCGACGCGCGTCGCGAGAAGGAGTCCGCGATCGACGCGCAGGACTTCGAGAAGGCTGCGAACCTGCGTGACAAGGAGAAGACCCTCGTTGCTCAGCGCGCTGAGCGTGAGAAGCAGTGGCGTGCGGGCGACCTGGACGTCATTGCCGAGGTCGACGACGAGCAGATCGCCGAGGTTCTGGGCAACTGGACCGGTATCCCCGTCTTCAAGCTCACCGAGGAGGAGACCACTCGTCTGCTCCGCATGGAAGAGGAACTGCACAAGCGGATCATCGGCCAGGAAGAGGCGGTCAAGTCCGTCTCGAAGGCGATCCGTCGTACGCGTGCAGGTCTGAAGGATCCCAAGCGTCCCTCGGGCTCGTTCATCTTCGCCGGCCCGTCCGGTGTCGGTAAGACGGAGCTCGCGAAGTCGCTCGCCAACTTCCTGTTCGGCGACGACGACGCTCTGATCCAGATCGACATGGGCGAGTTCCACGACCGCTTCACCGCTTCGCGTCTGTTCGGTGCCCCTCCCGGGTACGTCGGGTACGAAGAGGGTGGCCAGCTCACCGAGAAGGTGCGCCGCAAGCCGTTCAGCGTCGTGCTGTTCGACGAGATCGAGAAGGCACACCAGGAGATCTACAACACCCTCCTGCAGGTGCTCGAGGACGGCCGTCTCACCGACGGTCAGGGACGTACCGTCGACTTCAAGAACACGGTGCTGATCTTCACGTCCAACCTCGGTACGTCGGACATCTCCAAGGCAGTCGGCCTGGGCTTCAGCTCGGGAACGGGCACGGAGTCGAACTACGAGCGCATGAAGCTCAAGGTTCACGACGAGCTGAAGAAGCACTTCCGTCCCGAGTTCTTGAACCGTATCGACGACATCGTCGTCTTCCATCAGCTCACGAACGAGCAGATCGTTCAGATGGTCGACCTGATGCTCGCTCGCGTCGAGGCGGCACTCAAGAACAAGGACATGGCCATGGAGGTCACCGACAAGGCCAAGTCGCTTCTGGCCAAGCGCGGATTCGATCCGGTACTGGGTGCACGACCGCTGCGTCGCACCATCCAGCGCGAGATCGAGGACCAGATGTCCGAGAAGATCCTCTTCGGAGAGATCGGACCCGGCCACATCGTGCTCGTCGACGTCGAGAACTGGGACGGCGAAGGCTCGGGTGAGGACGCGAAGTTCACGTTCACGCCCACCAAGAAGCCGATCGACGTGCCGGACGCACCGCCGATCGAGCTGACCAAGGCCGGCGAAAGCGAAAGCGCAGCAGAGTAGTACAGCAGAGTAGGTAACGAACGGGCGGCACCTCACCGGTGCCGCCCGTTTCGTGTATCACGGGAGAGGGCGTACACATGAACGACATCGAACTGGGTCACCTGCGCCGTTGCGTCGAATTGGCAACGGAAGCATTGGATGCCGGCGACGAACCTTTCGGTTCCGTCCTGGCAGCGGCCGACGGAACATTTCTGGCGGAGGACCGAAACCGGATCGCGGGCGGCGACAACACTCGCCACCCCGAGTTCGAGCTGGCTCGGTGGGCGGCTCAGTACCTGACGCCGGACGAGCGTTCGACGGCAACGGTATTCACCTCGGGAGAGCACTGCGCGATGTGTTCGGCCGCGCACGCGTGGGTGGGCCTCGGACGTATCGTCTACATCTGCTCTTCGGCTCAACTCGGCGACTGGCTCGCGGAGTGGGGTGTGTCCCCGGCGCCGGTGAAGTCTCTGTCCGTCAACGAGGTTGCGCCGAACGTCCCGGTCGAAGGCCCGGTGCCGGAGTTGGTTCCGCTGGTGCGAGAACTGCATCGGAAGTTGCATTCGCCGAGTGCTTGACGGGCACACACAAACGGGCGGCACCTCGCTGGAGGTGCCGCCCGTTTGCGTGTGAAGTCAGGAAACTGCGTCGACCGCTCGAACCTTCTCTCGCAGTTCACCCTTGACGACCTTGCCGCTTGCATTGCGCGGCAGTGCTTCCACGACGACGATGTCCTTCGGGTGCTTGTAGCGCGCGAGACGATCGTTGAGGAAGCTGCTCAGCTCCTCGATGGTCAGGTCCACGGCTGAACCTGGCGCCATCGCGACGATCGCTACCGGCACCTCGCCCCACTTGGTGTCGGGGCGGCCGACGACGGCCGCTTCGACGATCAATTCGTGTTCGTAGAGAACGTTTTCCACCTCCGCGCAGTAGATGTTCTCTCCGCCGGAGATGATCATGTCCTTCTTGCGATCCACGACGTAGACGAAGCCTTCGTCGTCGACTCGAACGAGATCGCCGGAGTGGAACCATCCACCGTGGAAGGCGTCAGCGGTGGCGGTGGGGTTGTTCCAGTATTCGCTCATCATCGTGGGCCCGCGGTAGACGATTTCACCGATTTCACCGGGTGCCACGTCGTCCATGTTCTCGTCGACGACCCTGGCCGAGATGGTCGGGATGACCCGACCGACGGATCCGAGCTTACGAATCGCATCCTCGCCGTCGAGAACGCAAGTGATGGGCGACATCTCGGTCTGACCGAAGACCGCGACATTGAATGCGTCCGGGAAGGTTTCGGCCATTGCCCGCAGGATCGTATCGGACGACGGTGCGGCGCCCCACGAGATGTTCTTCAGCGACAGTGCTCGAGGTTGCGCCTTCTGTACTGCGCACACGGCCTGCCATTGCACGGGCACGAGGAACAAGCTGGTGACCTTCTCGGCTTCCAGAATGTCGAGTAGTTGACCCGGGTCGAATGCGCCGACCGGATGGATCACCGTGGTCGTGCCGAGTTGCAGGCTCGGCGCTATGGAACCGAGGGCTGCGATGTGGAACATGGGCGACGCACAGAAGCCGATGGAATCGGCATTGAACAGGTGGAAGGCCCTGATACAGGTCAATGCTTGCGAAGACAGGTTGGAGTGGGAGAGCACCGAGCCCTTGGGGCGACCGGTGGTTCCCGAGGTGTACATGATGAGTGCAGGAGTGTCGTCCGGGATGTCGACGAACGCGTGCGACTCGCCCTCTTCGCTGATCAAGTCCTCGTAATTCAGGCTGTCACCCTCGGCGGGGGCGCCTACGGTGATGGAGATGTCGATACCCTCGGACGCGGCTCGCGCAGCTCCGGCCAACGGAGCCAACGGTCCTTCGGCGACAATGACTTTGGAGCCGGAGTCGTTTACCAGATAAGCGACCTCGGGTGGTGTCAGACGGAAGTTCACCGGAACAGCGATGGCGCCCAGTGCGTTGGTCGCGAGCACGACCTCGAGGTATTCGGGGCGGTTGAGCATCAGGATGAGCACGCGGTCGCCGAAGCTGACGCCGCGTCGGGCAAGAGCGTCCGCCAGCTTCTCGACGCGTGCGTCGAGGGTGCTCCAGGTGATGGAATCGCCCAGGAATCGCAGTGCGGTGCGATCGGGAATCATCTGCGCATGCCTGGCGATCTGATTGTTCCAGTTGGTGCGGCGTGAACGCTGCGCCTCGGAGACTGCATCGGTGGAGGCCATCGATGGGTTCCTCTCATGCGTGGGTGATTGTGTGACTCAGGCTACAGTGAGCCGTCGATTCGTACAGTGGTTTTGTTAACGAAAATTCGCAGTGATTACTTGAAGTGGGGCGCGCGTTTCTGCAGCATCGCCATCGCGCCTTCTTTGAAGTCCTCGCCAGTGAGAAGTTCTGCCTGACCGGTATTTTCGAGCTCCAGCGCAGCATCGAGGCGGTCCAGTGTCGCCGCATTGAGTGCGCGCTTGGTGAGTTCGAGGGCGCGTCGGGGAGCCTTCGACGTGCGATCGACGACGGAGTCGACGAGTGCGTCGAACGCGTCGTCGGCGACGGTGCGGGACACGAGCCCGAACCGCTCTGCGTCCTCGGCGGAAACTCGCTCGCCCAGCAATGCCATCTCGGCCGCTCGGGCGCGTCCGATCGCTGCCGGTACCAACGCACTGGCGCCGCCGTCGGGCATCAAGCCGATGTTGACGAAGGAGAGGAGGAAATAGGCGCTCGATGCGGCGTACGTCAGGTCCGCGGCTAGAGCGATGGACACGCCGACGCCGGCGGCCGGGCCGTTGACCGCGGCGATCACCGGGACCGGGGCGCTGGTGATGGCGCGAATCAGCGACGTCGCCGCATCCATGACGACTTTCGGGTCTGCGGGGTTGACGGCCGCTGCGGCGAGGTCGGCTCCGGTGCAGAACGCTCGACCGGATCCGGTGATGACGATGGTGCGAACGGCCGGGTCTGCGCCGCCGTCGTGGACGGCAGCTGCGAAAGCAGTCATCGTGGGCAGATCGATCGCGTTCATCCGCTTCGGGCGGTCGAAGGTCAATCGCAGTACACCGTCGGTGATTTCGGAGCGAAAGCCCGTCTCGGCGGTGGCGGTCATGCCGCGCTCACAGCCGTGACGAATCCGGAAAGCCGTGAGGTGATGAGGTGTTCGGCCTCCGAGACCATGCGGTCGATCATGTCGGCGACGGTCGGGATGTCGTTGATCAATCCTTGGCTCTGTCCGGCGGACCAGATGCCTGCATCGAGGTCGCCGTCCTCGAAGACCTTGCGTCCGCGGGCTCCGGCTACCAGATGCTGAATGTCGCTGAACTGCGCGTCGCCACGTGCTTCGATGTCGACGACCTCGGCACTGATCGCATTCGCGGCTACGCGCGCGGTGTTGTGAAGCGTCCGGAAGATCAGCTTGGTGTCGCGTTCGGTGTTTGCGACAATCTGCTCTTTAACCGATTGTGCGACAGGGGATTCCGCGGTACACATGAAGCGAGTTCCCATGTTGACGCCGTCTGCTCCGAGCGCAAGCGCCGCGACGAGTCCACGTGAATCTGCGATTCCGCCTGAAGCGATCACCGGAATCGTGAGTTGCTGCGTGGCCGCCGGAATCAGAATGAGCCCTGGTATGTCGTCCTCGCCTGGGTGCCCGGCGCATTCGAAGCCGTCGATGCTGACGGCGTCGACGCCCAGTCTCTCGGCTTTGACCGCATGTCGAACTGCAGTGCACTTGTGGATAACCTTCACGCCCGCGTCCTTGAAATGCGGAAGATGATCGATCGGATTGGAACCGGCGGTTTCGACGATCTTGATCCCGGATTCGATGATCGCCTGGCGGTATTCGGCGTACGGCGGCGGCGTGATCGACGGCAGAATAGTGAGATTGACGCCGAAAGGCTTGTCGGTGAGATCGCGGGTTCGAGCAATTTCCTTGACGAGGTCTTCCGGTGTGGGTTGAGTGAGGCCCGTCAAGAACCCGAGGGCGCCGGAATTTGCCGTGGCCGCAACAAGTTCTGCCCGTCCCACCCACATCATGCCCCCTTGCACGATGGGATGGTCAACGCCGAACATTTCGGTGAAGCGAGTGCGAATCATCTGCTCACAACTACTTTCTTACGGTCGGTCATTCGGCATCGAACCCTCTTGCGGGCGAAGAAAACTTCACGCCGCAGGGAACGAGCCCGCCAGCGGACTACGTGCGAGGTTGTGCGAATCGTCACTAACATAACACCGCTGAGAGAGCGGGTGTCAAGACTCTTTTTCCGGAATCCGTCCGCCGCTACAACTGCGTTGTAGGGTTTCGGGTGAAGCAGTACCGGGCGCGAATTGCGACCTTCGCGACGGTTAACATGATCCGTTCGGACTCGCGCCCGTGGAAGTGCGGTGCAGCGGACGAAGGCAGTGCAAGAGAAAGCAACGGAAGTGGAGGGTCAGGTGCCCGGACAGACACGCGTCTCCGTGCGTGGCGGCGACCCTGCACCACGGACGCGTCCGAAGAATCGGAAGGCGCAAATCGCGGCCGCTGCTGCGGAAGCATTCAGCGAACGTGGCTACCACGCGGTGGGCATCGACGAGATCGCAGCGAAGGTCGGAATTTCCGGTCCGGCCCTCTATCGTCATTTCCCCACGAAATACGCCCTGTTCGTCTACACCGTGAACAACCTGACGCAGGCGTTGTTGGATGCCAGCGATCCAGCTGTGCACGGAAACGAAAATCCACGCGAGCAGTTGAACTCCACGATGGTGGGTGTCATCCGCGCGACGATCGAGAATCGGCGCCGGGGAGGGCTCTACCGATGGGAGGGCAGGTACCTGGTCGACGAGGATCGTGAGCAATTGCGGGTGGGAATGCGCACGCTCAATCTTCGGATCGCCGAGCCGCTGGCAGCGGTTCGTCCGGAACTCGACCCGGCGGATGTAGAACTCATCGCGCCCGCCGTGCTCAGTGTGATCGCCAGTATCACCGGTCATCGATCCGCGTTGTCCGCCAAGCAGATCGAAGCGCTGATTCTTGCGGCATGCTGGTCCGTCATCGGCGTCGAATTGCCCGCTGCCGAGGAGGACGGCGCGAGGGCAGGGGCGTCCGAACGCAAAACAGGCCTCGTACGGACGTCGAAACGCGAAGTGCTGCTTCAGGAAGCAGTGTTGCTGTTCTATCAGCGCGGCTACCACGACGTGAGCATCGAGGAGATCGGTGCCGCGGCGGGTATCAACGCGTCGAGTGTGTATCGGCACTTCGCGAGCAAGGCCGACCTTCTTGCTGCGGCCTTCCACCGTGCGTCCGATCGTCTGACTATGACGTTGGGCTCGGCGTTGGCTGAGTCGGAGACTCCTCTCGCGGCCGTCGAGACGTTGGCGAAGATGTACGTCGAGGTTTCGTTCGGAACCAGCGAACTGTTGGCCGTGTACTTTGCCGAGATCGGCAGTTTGCCGGATCGATCACGGACCGAGTTGCGCAACATTCAGCGTTTGAACGTCGAGGAGTGGGCGCACTTGTGTGTCGAGGCGCGTCCGGAGTTGTCGATCGTCCAAGCGCGGTTTCTCGTCCACGCGGCGCTCGGACTGGTCTTCGACATCGGCCGAATCGTGCACTTTTCCTCGGAGAACTCCGCGCAGGCCCGCGTCGAGAAACTGCTGTCCGCGACGCTCCTCGGGTAGTCCCGCCCGAAACAGTAGGTGTGACTTCACGTATCGCGGGTAGGTTCGTGATCGCAAGGCGTTCACCGAATCATGTGAAGACGGAAGTAGGGACAGCAATGCCAACTCGTACCGCACGCACCGCCTGGAACGGCACCCTCGAGGCCGGATCGGGACAGGTGGAACTCACCAGCTCGGGCGTCGCCACCTTCGACGTGTCGTTCCCCAAGCGCGCAGCTGAGGAGGCCGGCGGAACCACCAGCCCCGAGGAACTCATCGCCGCGGCGCATTCGTCCTGCTATGCGATGCAGTTGTCGGCCCTGATCGCCGAGGCCGGCGGGACCCCCCAGAGCCTCGACATCACCGCGGACGTGTCACTCGGCCCCGACACGGTCGGATTCAAGCTCACCGGAATCAAGCTCACCGTTCGCGCCGAGGTCGACGGCCTCGACGCCGACGGTTTTGCCAAGGTTGCCCAGGCGGCCAAGGAAACCTGCCCGGTCAGCAAGGCGCTGACCGGCGTCGACATCACGTTGGATGCGGCCCTGGACTGATCATCTCGCGCTCGGGCGCCCCCTCCGGCGCCCGAGTGCGGTTGTGTGTGACGACCAGGTAGCTCGCGAACAGGATCGGGAGCACCCACAGGTCCGAGGGATCGCGATAGACCAGGATCGGCAAGAGATCTCCGCGGAATCCTCCTGCGGTCAGGCGGAGAAACCCGATCACCCACTCGTATGCGTCGCCGATCGGCGGTATCACCTTCACGGCGGCGAAGCCGATCCCCGTGACTGCGATGGACCAGGCGATCGCTGCTCGCCCCACCAGACTTCGCCTGAGCACCTCGAGAACCGAGAGCAGAAGCAGGGGAAGCAGGAACACACCGGCAACGTCGGACAGCTTGCCCGTCATCGTGTTCCCGAATGCCCCTTTGAGTACGTGGTCGTTGATCAAGATGACGGCCACCGAGACCAGTGCCCACGGATTCAGCAGCAGATCGCCCGGACGGTTCACGACAGGTTGATGGTTGCCGAGCCGGACGAGAACAGATCGCACTTGAACTGAAGGCGCAGACCGGTGGCGGCTTCGGGGACCTCGTACGCCAATTCGCCTCGTTTGGCAGCGCCCGGCGCGAGCTCTCCGTCGACACTCGAAGTGCTGCTGTCGGTGAACGTGATGTTGTACGACTTGTTTGCCGAGTCCTGCAGTTCGAAGCACATCATCGACGAGACCGTCGACGGCTTGTCACTGTTGTTGGTGACCTCGGTGTCGACCACGACGTAGCGGTTTCCGGGATCAGCGGTGATGAACTGATTGGTCGAGACGTAGGGATCGACGACGCCGTGTACCTGGACGCGCCAGTCGCCCAGTTCGACGACGTCACCGATTCCGAAGGCGGCCGCAGGTGCGGCGGAAGAACCGTTGTCGTCGACCTTCTTCGCTTCGTCGGTCTCGCCCGAGGCGATGGTTGCGAACAGGGCTGCGCCGACGGCGAGGAGGGCGAGGGGAGTGCGGAGTGATCGCATGATGTGCGCCTTTCGAGAGTTGGTATGGCACAAGTCAACGATGTGAGGACTGCTCACCGCTTCGGTCGAAAGATCGGTCCGCCTCATCCTTTCGGTCGGAGCCTGGCGGTTCGTCCACCCGTTCGGCTGATTCGAGGCGTCGGTGGCGGTGGATACGCTTGCTCGGTGATCACCACCAAAGGAACCGTTGTGCGACGACGCGTATGGACTACCGCCGCTGTCGCGTTCAGCCTTTTCTGTTCCTTCATGACGGTGGGCATCGCAGGCGCGTCGGGAAATATGCCACCGGTATTGGTCGGTATCGGGTTCGTCCTGGGCGTGGCCGGTGGGATATCGCTTGTGTGGCGCCATCAGTATCCCTGGGTGGTTCTGGCGATCACGCTGGTCGGCCCGTTGTTCTTCCCCACCGATGCGACGGCGGCGCTCATCGCATTGTTCGCCGTTGCTCGGATCGCGCGTGGGCCTCGGCTTGCTGCCGCTGCGGCAGCTGTCTTCGTCGCGTGCGGAATTTCGTTGACCTACGACGCTTTTCGCAATCGTGAGTACTCCGTTCTCACGATGGGAACGATGAAACCCAAGGATGGTTCGGCGGTTGTTCAATACGACGTCGCCATCTGGATCCCGTGGCTCGTCGCAGCCGTCATGGTCGGCATCGTCGTGGCGCTCTCGCTCCTGATTCGGACCAGAACCGAACTCGTCGAGGCCGAACACGTACGGGATCTTGCCACCGAGAAAACAGACGTGATGCGCGACGAGATGATTCGCACCGAGGAACGAACGCGGATCGCGCGCGACATGCACGACACGATCGCGGCCAGTCTGAGCCGGATTTCGTTGTTCGCCGGTGGGTTACAGGTCAGCGCGGCAGACAATCCCGAGAAGGTCGTCAACACCTCTGCGATGATCAGAACCACCGCGCACGAGGCTTTGGACGAATTGAAGGGAATCGTCGGAGTGCTCAGGGGAAGCGGTGATCGCCGCGAACACGGCGGGCACCAGGGGATCGACGCGATCGGCGATCTGGTCAACGGTGCACGCGCCGCGGGCATTCACTGCCGTCTCGAATCGGAGTTGCTCCCGGGTGATGTCGGAATGCTGGCGGGCCACGTCTGTTATCGCGTCGTTCAGGAATCGTTGACCAACGTCCAGAAGTACGCGAGCGACCAGATGCTCGTCATTTCGGTGACCGGGTCGCCGCACGACGGAATTCGTATCCTCGCACGCAACAAGCTGAGCGAGCTTGCACCCATGACGTCGATCGGTTCACGGTCCGGCCTACGCGGGTTGGCCGAACAGGCAAGAGAGATCGGCGGCAAGGTGGAGGCAGGCGCGCTGGGGGACGATTTCCTCGTCAGTTGCTGGGTGCCCTGGTCGTCGTAACCCTCCCACCCTCTAACTGTCGGGGGCTCTGGGTAATCTGAGCGCACTATGGACGCTGACTCGCGCATCACAGTTTTGATCGTCGACAACGACGCCTGGGTTCGGCGCGGGATGAAGGACATCCTGGAAGCAGCGCCGGACATCGTGGTGGTTGCCGAGGCCGAGGACGGCGATCAGGTCGCAGCCAAAGTCACTCGGTTTCGTCCGCACGTGGTGCTGATGGATCTGAAGATGGCACGGGTCGGTGGCTTGGAGGCCACCCGAGAGTTGATGACCATGAGCAATCCGCCGAAGGTCATTGCGATGACCGCCTTCGACGTCGACGACATGGTCGTGCAGGCGGTCGAGGCGGGCGCGCACAGTTTTCTGAGCAAGGACGCGGCCCCACAGGCGTTCCAGCAGGCAGTACGGGTGGTGGCGTCGGACCACTCGTTGTTCAGCTCCGATTCTCTACGTGCCATCGTGGCCTCGGCACCGCGTCGGCAAGCACCCGACCTGACTCCCCTCGCTTCGCTCACCGAGCGTGAGCGCGAAGTGTTGACAATCCTGGCGACAGGCGCGGCCAACAGCGTCATCGCGGAGCGGCTGTACCTCGGTGAGACCACCGTCAAGACGCATATCTCTTCGCTGTTCGGCAAGCTGGGTGTGCCCAACCGCGTGAGTGCATCGTTGATCGCGTTCCGGTGTGGCCTTGTGACGTGATTCTGTGACCTCGTGACGTGAGCCGGGACTAATCCCGACCCTGTTCGTTGTTGCACCTTCGGTGACTGATCAAATCGTGATTGACCAAGACGTGACCATCGAAGTGTGGTCGGACGTCGCTTGTCCGTGGTGCTACATCGGAAAGACCAGGTTCCTTTCGGCTCTGGATCGTTTCGAGAACAAGGACCGCGTCAACGTCATCTGGCGCTCGTACCAGCTCGCTCCGGAGACCCCGGTGGGAGAGGGACGAACCGAACTCGACGCCTTGGTCGAGATGAAGGGGATGGCGCCTGAACAGGTACGTCAGATGTTCGCCCACGTCAGCGCGACGGCAGCCGAGGTCGGCTTGACCTTGGACTTCGACACCGTGATCGCCGCCAACACCTTTGATGCGCACAGGTTGCTGCATCTCGCGGGTGAGCGGCAGAACGAACTCCTCGAAGCGCTGTTCAAAGCGCACTTCAGCGACGGCAAGGTGATCGACGACCGTGAGGTGCTGGTCGAGCTGGCCGTGAGCGTCGGCCTCGACGCCGACGTCGTGCGCGAGCAACTGGGCTCCGATGCCGCAGCCGAGGCTGTTCGCGAAGATCTGTCCATGGCCCGCCAACTGCAGGTCAGCGGCGTCCCGTTCTTCGTCGCCAACCGTGCGGTCGCAGTATCCGGCGCTCAACCCGAAGAGGTGTTTCTGCAGTTGCTTACTCAGGCCTCCGAACCGGCCTGAGTAAGGCGAGCGGCACGAACTGCCGGGGCGTTCGAGAACGGCAACAGATGTGCACCGTCGTCGGGGCAGGAAAGCGTGACGTGCGCTGCATCGACGAACCGGTACGGCTGCGCTGCAACAACTCCGGCAAGGTTCTTGCGCAGACGCGACATCTCGGCCCGCGCGGTCACCGTGCGGGCCGGGTCACCGAAAAGATCCTGCGCCAACCGCGATGCGGTCAGTCCACGCCTCTCGGATCCGAGGAGAAACAGAATCTCCGCATGCCGCTGGGTCGGGCAGTAAGCCCATTCGCCCAACCCCGACGTGACGGTCACCGACATGTTCTCGGAATCGCGCAGATCGATATGCACCGTGGGTGCACTGATTTTCTCGCCGGTGGCGATCGGCCGGACCACCCACCCGCCGGGAAGTGGATCCAGTTCGCACAGACCCAAAGCGGGGAACCACGTCCTGCCGGGAGCCAAAGCCGCGGGGAGCAGCACGCGCGAGCGATGAGGTAGCGCATCGACCGCCGCTACCCAGCCATGAGTATCGATCACCAATGCCGGTGATCCGCTACGTGCAAGCATCGGCCCTGCAACAGAACGTAATTGATCGAGATTGTCCCGATGCTTGTCGCGCAGGTGTGATTGAGCGAGGCGTGCGACGGCGTCGACCAGAGCGAGCGTCGTGGGATGGACGGTCTTGGCAGGACCACTGATGTCGACGACGCCGATGACACGGTCGTCCCGCGGATCGCGGATGGGCGCCCCCGCACACGTCCACGGATGATGGCTGCGCGCATAGTGTTC
Organism: Rhodococcus sp. IEGM 1302; assembly: GCF_030056935.1. Lineage (NCBI taxonomy): Bacteria > Bacillati > Actinomycetota > Actinomycetes > Mycobacteriales > Nocardiaceae > Rhodococcus > Rhodococcus sp. IEGM 1302. Next base: position 140,751 of record NZ_JASHKY010000005.1, read on the forward strand.
CGCCGAGAAGATCTGAACCGCCTGTCGTGACACCAATGCCGTTCCGATGGCATTGGTGCCGACGTTGTCCTCCGCCCAGTTCGCCCCTTCGACAAATCCCAGACGCGCAGCTTGGTCCAGTACGCGATGGGAACCGCTGCGCCACAGTACAGTTCCGCGAAGATCTGCGACGACCATGATGTTCTCACCGCTCGCGGTGACCGATTCGAGTCCGCGTGTCACGTCGTCGAGGACGTCGTACAGTCCGGACTCACGACGACGGAGATCGAGTTCGGCGACGTCCATCGACGGTTCGACCCGGCTGTGCTCGGGATCGATACCGAGTTCGCGCAGGCGCTGCCACGATTGGCGAACCACGTCCCTCGGGCGGGCCGGTGCGCGGTCTCCGGCCATCGTCGCGTCGTACACCGCGGCGAGGGTCCTCGCGTAGTCGCGAGGATCCTCGCCGGGCGGCATCGCAGGCTCTGGCAACCGCTTTTTCAGCGAAGATACCGTTTTCAGCGAAGACACCGCTTTCAGTGAAGACACCGCGGTCAGCGGTAGACGAGGCCGCCGTCGATGAGACCGGCCTGACCGGTCATGTAGTCGGAATCGGGCCCGGCAAGGTACGAGACGAAACCGGCGACATCGTCGGGGGTTTCAGCTCGACCCAGCGCAATTCCGCCGACGAACTTCTCGTAGGTGGCGCCCTCTGGTGCACCGGTCAATTCGGCGAACCTCTTGTCGATCGTCACCCACATGTCGGTGCCCACGACGCCGGGGCAGTACGCGTTGACGGTGATTCCGTAGGACGCGTATTCCTTGGCTGCAGCCTGAGTGAGGGCCCTGACCGCGAATTTTGTTGCGCTGTAAACACCTAACATGGCGAACCCGTCGTGGCCGGCGATGGACGACGCGTTGATGATCTTTCCGCGCTGACCCAGAGCTTGGAACTTTGCTGCTGCAGCTTGAATTCCCCACAGGACACCGTCGACGTTGACGCTCCAGATCTTGGAGACCTCTTCCGGCGTCGCGTCGGAGATCGGGCCGACGAGAGCGATTCCCGCGTTGTTGACGATGACGTCGAATCCGCCCAATTCCTGGTGTGCATGTTCGACGGCTGCGTTGACCTGCGCTCGATCGCTGACGTCGGCGACAAACGTCGTTGCACGACGGCCGATCCGTCTGATCTCGTCGGCAACCGCATCCAGCTTGGTTTGGTCGAGGTCGACCAACGCGATGTCGGCGCCGTCGTGGGCGAGGCGGAGAGCGATTCCGCGTCCGATGCCTTGGCCGGCGCCGGTGACCAGTACTACCTTGCCCGTGATGCTCATGCAGTTTCTCCTCGTAAGCAGTGAACCGGTTGCCTGGGAACCGGTGAGTGATTTGTATGTGACGGCGACCACAATGCGGAAGGGTTGCACCGTGTTGCAATTCCGCAGAATGGGGCAGCGGTTGCAACCCTCGGCAACCCTCCCGGTATCCCGCGCGACGGCTCCATAGTTGCGCCACCACTTCGCGAATCATCTTGCGAGACAATCTGGAAGAGGGCACATGACCGCTACAGTCGACACACCCACGGAACCGGCCACGCCGAGCCGACAACCGTCACGCCGCTGGATCGGGTTCGGGATCGCGAACCTCGTGATCGTTCTCGTGCTGGCCGTGGCGAGTTGGTACCTTCTGGCCGATCCGACCACCAGTCCCTGGAGTTTCTATCCTCTGCCGTTCAACGCGGCGCTTTTCTGGGCAATCCTTTTTGTGGTGTTCATCGGCTTCAATTGCGAGTTCGCCGGCTTCGACCGACTCCCGCAGCCGGCGAAAGGCCTGGCGATCATGGTCGCGACCGCGGTCTTCGCCGTCGTGGTGACGTGGCTCCTGGCAAACGGCTTGGGGAGTTTGTACCCGGATTTCGCGGCCGATCGTGAGGGCGGCCTCGGATATTTCGCGGGTGCGCTGTTCGTGCTCTTCGGCTTCGGGACCTGGGTGATGGTGGTCCTGAACTGGCAGCATTGGCCGTGGACTTCCCTGGGGATGAAGCAGCCGTTGGTGGGTTTGTGTGAGATCGCGTTTGTCGCCGTCCCGACGCTGGCGCTGTACTTCGTGTTCGGTCTGCCGTCCGTGTCGCTGTCCGCCACGGATCCGTTGATGACCGTCGACACCGTGCTCGGGTGGTTCTACTGCGTCGTGGTGGTCGTGATCCTGACTGGCCAGACGCTCGACAACTGGCCGTGGCGACTGTTCGGCGGCGGGGGTAAGACGGCGCTCGCAGCCACGATCGGTAACTTCGCCGTGGGAACCGGCTTGTACTTCGTGGCACTTCCGGTCGTGAAGACGCTGGTGGGAAGCGATGCCGTTGCCGAGTTGGGCGGTGTGATCCATCAATTCCCGGCGCAGCTCGGGGTGTGCTGGGCTTTCTGGATGATCTTCTGGGCCAACGCCTTCGGTAACAAGCCCACGGGCTTTGCGGACGGGGTCAACCTGGCGATCCGCGCGCTGCTCACGTTTGCGCTCGCGGTGGTCACATTCTTGTTCTATTACCGCTTTGCGGCAGAGTACATTCTTCACGAGCCGGCAGTTGTCGACGGATTGCACGGCAATGCACTGGGTTTCGTGGATTGGGCCGTGTTGTGGACGCTGTTCTACGTCGTGGGATTTCAGTCGCTGGGACTCGGCAGATTCAAGCCTGCTGAGGGGTGAGTCGGTTGCCCGCACCTCGGTGCGGGTAACCGGTATCGGACGCCGGCACCGCGTCCACTGATTGCAACAGACTGCAACGCTTGTGACCGGGGACACTTATGGGATGTGCTGTGTGTCACATTCACAAACAAGGAGAAGTGATGACGCAAACCATCGATTCCGCAGTCACCCCCGAGGTGAAGTTGACGGCGGTGACACCTCAGGAGCGCGTCGACGCCTGGCTGGCGGATTTCGAGTCGGCCCTCGCGGCTCGTGACATCGAGCGTGTGGCAGGCAAATTCGCACTCGACAGCTTCTGGCGAGACCTGGTGTCGTTCACCTGGAACATCAAGACCGTCGAGGGTCGCGAGCAGATCGCCGACATGCTCTCCGCGCGACTCGACGACACCGATCCTTCGGGATTCCGGACCACCGAGACACCCGACGAGGCCGACGGCGTCACGTCAGCCTGGATCGAGTTCGAGACTGCAACCGGTCGCGCGCACGGGCACCTTCGTTTGAAGGGAGATGAAGGTTGGACCCTGCTGACGTCGCTGCAGGAGTTGAAGGGACACGAAGAAGGCAAGGGCACTCGTCGTCCGCGCGGCGCCAAGCATGGGGCAGACCCGAACCGCATCACGTGGGCCGAGCAGAAGGAGATCGAAGACCGCGAACTCGGTTACACCACACAGCCTTACGTCGTGATCGTCGGCGGGGGCCAAGGCGGCATCGCCCTCGGTGCCCGGATGCGCCAACTCGGAGTACCGGCCATCGTGATCGACAGCCACGAGCGACCCGGCGATCAGTGGCGCGGACGCTACAAGTCCCTGTGCCTGCACGATCCGGTTTGGTACGACCACCTGCCCTACATGCCGTTCCCCGACAACTGGCCGGTGTTCGCGCCCAAGGACAAGATCGGCGACTGGCTCGAGATGTACACCAAGGTCATGGAGGTTCCGTACTGGAGTTCCACGACCTGCACCTCGGCGTCGTTCGACGAGAAGACCCAGGAATGGACCGTCGAGGTCAACCGCAACGGCGAGAAGTTGACGTTGCGTCCCAAGCAGTTGGTGATGGCGACGGGTATGTCCGGCAAGGCCAACGTTCCGACGTTCCCCGGGCAGGACAAGTTCCTCGGCGATCAGCACCACTCGAGCAAGCACCCCGGCCCGGATCAGTACGTGGGCAAGAAGGTCGTCGTGATCGGGGCCAACAACTCCTCGCACGACATCTGCGGCGCACTGTGGGAGAACGGTATCGACGTCACGATGGTGCAGCGCAGCTCGACGCACATCGTGAAGTCGGATTCGCTGATGGATTTGGGCTTGGGCGATCTGTACTCGGAGCGAGCACTGGCCGCCGGCATGACGACACACAAGGCGGACCTCACGTTCGGTTCGCTGCCGTACCGGATCATGCACGAATTCCAGATCCCGGTTTACGACGCAATCCGTGAGCGCGACAAGGATTTCTACGATCGCCTCGAGAAGGCGGGCTTCGAGCACGACTGGGGCGACGACGGTTCGGGCCTGTTCATGAAGTACCTACGCCGTGGCTCGGGCTACTACATCGATGTCGGCGCTGCCGAACTGGTTGCCAATGGAGACATCAAGCTCGCGCACGGCAATGTTCGTGAGCTGACCGAGAACAGCGTGATTCTCGAAGACGGTACGGAATTGCCTGCCGACGTGGTGGTCTACGCGACCGGCTACGGCTCGATGAACGGCTGGGTGGCGGACCTGATCGGTCAGGACACCGCCGACAAGGTCGGCAAGGTGTGGGGCCTGGGGTCGAACACCACCAAGGATCCGGGACCGTGGGAAGGCGAGCAGCGCAACATGTGGAAGCCGACGCAGCAGGAAGCGCTGTGGTTCCACGGAGGCAATCTGCATCAGTCGCGCCACTACTCGCTGTACTTGGCGTTGCAATTGAAGGCGCGTTACGAGGGCATCCCGACGCCGGTGTACGGACTGCAAGAAGTGCATCATCTGAGCTGAAAAAGAACTGCTGTGCGCCTTTATTAACCGCGGGAGGTTAATAAAGGCGCACAGCAGGTTCAGCGAAGGGCGTACTTCTTTGCTACTTCGGTGTTCTTGGTCGCGCGCTCGGTAAGGAAGGCGAATGCCAACCCGAGTACGAGCCAGAGCGTCGCCTGCGTAGCGAGCGAGGAAAGTCGGAACTCCCACAGCAGAGTTGCCGGGAAGTCCTCGCCCACCTCGTTGATGCCGGGAAGCGAGACGTAACCGATCGTGGCGATCACCAGGAACGCAGCCACCGGAGCAGCGATGCGCACGCTGAGGAACTCGTGCCCGGAAACTGCCTTTGCCGCCGCTGCTGCCGCGGTGACGGACAGCAGCCCGAGAATCACGGCGGCCAGCCACAGCAGTGTGCGCTGGTTGATGGTGTCGGGATCTCCGACGGCCGGCGGATTGGCCGGGTACTTGAAAAAGGGGACAGCCTCGATAGCCAGCCAACCACCGACGGCGATGGTGATCGCCAACAACGGCCCGGACATTCCGGTGAGTCGTCGAGCGTAATTGGCAACGACCGAGAAGATCGCCCCGAGTGCCAGTCCGGCAAGCGCCGTGGCCAGGAACAGCCCGGCGCGCTGCCCGTCGCGGCTCACCAGTGGTTCTTCTTCGTCACCGTGCGAATGCCCAGCGGCTTCGCCGGAAACCTCACCGGTGGCGCTGTTGGCTTCTTCGATCGCAATGGCAGCGTTGACGTGCGGTTCACCCAGCACGAATGCAACTCCGCCGGCAAGGATGCCTGCGATCAGACCAGCCAACAAACCACGAATGAGAAGCTTCGTGAAATTGTCGGCTAGTGGCACGGCAGGCCCATCAAGTGTCGACCGTCGTGCATCAATTCATGCATGTACATGCCGGTGCGAGAGATAGCGCCCTGGTCGAATCCGACCAGGTAGAGAGCCAGCATCGCGAACAGAACTACTGCAGCGGCGAGGAAAGCAAGACGAGTCGAATCGATCGACGTATCGGGAGAATAGGCGAGAGCCATCGAAGCCTCCTGGGATTTTCGCGTCCCCTAGGTCCATGCGATGGCCGAAGTGTCTGGCTGTCGAAATTGTCGTGCCGAAAAAGGCACTTCACCTCGAATTACAGTGGCGCGACCGCTCCGGGCTTTCACCGGATTCCTGTCGGACCATCGCGTTTACATGCGAACTTTTGCACTACAGCCCGCACCGTGTCAACGCGTGAAGCCGAGATGACCGTCGATTGTGCCCGCCAAGGCAGGCACAATCGCTCGAGATCAGCTCTTTGCGGCGACGTCCAGGACAACTTCGAATTCGAGCAACGACGCACCCGAAGCGACGGGCTTCGCGCGCTCGCCGGAATGGGCTTCACGGGCGGGGCCGTCACGCCAATCGGCGAACGCCTGCTCGGACTCCCATTGGGTCACCACGAAGTAGCGGCTCTCACCGGCGGTGGGGCGGAGGAGTTGGAATCCGAGAAAGCCCGGGGAGTTCTCGACTGCGTGAGCGCGTGCTGCGAAGCGCTTCTCCAGTTCGGGGCCGGCGCCCTCGGGGACCTCGATTGCATTGATCTTCACGACTGCCATGCAAGCGACATTACCCGCGCACCTTCACCGCGTACCGTGACACTCGTGTTGCATGACGAAGGTGGAACGGGACAACCGATTCTGTTGTTGCACGGCCTCATGGGCAGCTCCCGAACGTGGCGACGCCAGGTGCCGTGGATCCGCGAGTTCGGCCACGTCTACACCTTCGACGCTGCCGGTCACGGCAGGCCGGCGCCAGCGGCACTGACTACCGAGGCATTCGTCGAGGACCTGACATCGGCGGTTGCGTCCATCGAGGAGCCGATGATCGTGATCGGTCATTCGATGGGGGCTCTGCATGCGTGGTGCTTCGCCGCCGCGCATCCCGAAAAGGTTTGTGCGCTGGTCCTCGAAGACATGGCCCCGGACTTTCGTGGACGCACCGCTGCGGACTGGGCGCAGATGATCTCGGCGTGGCCGCAGCCGTTTGCTTCCGAGGAGGCGATGAAGGAATTCTTCGGCCCCGTCGCCGGCCAGTACTTTCTCGATTCTTTCGACCGCCGCGACGACGGGTGGTACCTGCACGGCGACGTGTCGACCTTCCGCGACATCTCGGAGGAGTGGGGCACGAGGCATTTCTGGGATCAGTGGAAGGCGATCGAGGTGCCGACCTTGCTGATCGAGGGAGAGTTCACCATCACCCCTGAGGGACAGATGCGAGAGATGGCCGAGAGGCCGGGAACTCGGTACGTACGTATTGCCGATGCAGGCCACCTGGTCCACGACGATCAACCGCAGCGCTATCGCGAAGTGGTGACGGAATTCCTTCAGACCGTGAGCTGACTTCGGATCGACGCGCCCACCTGCTCCAGCTCGACGGCTCGCCTGGCGAGGAGTCCAGCAGCGAACTTCGCCTTGTCGCCGCGATGGCGGGGGACGACGTGCAGGTGCGAGTGGAACACGGTTTGGCCCGCGGCACGCCCGTCGTTGACGAGAAAGTTGACTCCGTCAGCGGCGATGTCGCAGCGGCGTAGAGCTCCGGCGATGAGCGTGCCGACGCGGAACATCTCTGCGCCTTCGTGACTTTCGAGAGCATCGAGGTTCTCTGCATGACGCTTGGGGACCACCAGGGTGTGTCCGCGACTCACCGGCCGTGCATCGAGGAATGCGAGAGTTGTCTCGTTCTCGTGAACGAGAATCGCCGGCTCGGTCAGCGCGACGATCTTGCAGAAGACGCAGGAATCGGTGCTCATGCCTACAGAATGTAGTCCGAAATCAGATCCGACCCCGACTACAGCAAGCGCAGTTGGCGTGCCCTCGTGATCGCTTCGTTTCGATTGTGTACGTCGAGCTTCTTGTAGAGAGTGCGCAGTTGAGTCTTGACGGTGTTGACGGACACGTACAGTTTGTCGGCCATCGCAGCCGACCCCATGCCGAGCGCCAGGAGTGAGAGGACTTTCTGTTCGCGTTCGGTCAGCTCCACGATATGTACGAATTCCGGAAAAGATTCCGCAGGAGCCCTTTTCGAGAATTCGGCGAGTGCACGCGATTTCGTTTCGGCCATCGATTCGAGTTTCTCGACGTCCGACGATGCGATGGTCGCGAACGAACGTAGAAGTCCGGTCTGATCCGCGATGCTGCACGCTCTGGACCACTCCTGAGAGGCGAGGCGTGGCTCACCCAGCTCGGAGTGGGCAACCGCTTGCACCAGAAGCGATTCCATCTGTGCCCGCGGATAGGATACGCCAGACCAGTCGAACTGGTGACACAGCGCCACCGCGGCCTCGTTCTGGCCGATCCGCTGACGTAAACGCGCCACCGACGTGAGCGTCCACGGGTTGGCTGCAGGATCGATGATCTCCTTGGCCAGTGCTACGGCATTGTTCCCCTGTCCGAGAGCGAGCAAGAGATCGATCTCTGCGGATTGCAACAGAGGAAGCGCGAAAGATGTAGCCGTGTACTGCTTGGAATGTGCTTCGATCGCATTGTGGAGCAACAGTAGTGCCGCAGTGTGGTCGCCGGAGGTCAAGGCGAATTGGCAATGCGCATAGACGACGAATGCCCACAGTTCCTCGGTGTCGGACGGAAGACCGAGTTCGGTCAATGCGAGACGTGCGTCGTCGAAGTCGAGTGTGTCGAGAGCAGTGAGCGCCCGTGCTGTCAGGCCGGCGATCTTGACCACAGGTTCGAGCCAACCGCCGGGGTCCGGATGCTTCTGTTCGAGTTCGGACCAGTGTGTGGCCTGCCGCGGCTCACCAGCCAGCGCCCAATTCAGGGCGGCACTTCCCGCAGAGTTACGAGCGATGAAGTCGACTCCATGAGACAGGGCGCCGTGGTACGCCATTCGAGCCTTGATCGTGGATTCTGTGAACCTGCCGCTCAATTGAAAATTGATCGCCCATTGAAGTCGCATGAGAGGGAGCTGTGCGCTGACCGCTTCCGGGTTGTTCTCCAGCGCACTGCGACTGAGATGAGACAGGCGCCTGGTGGTTTCTGCTGCGAGCCCGTACTCGCCTGCCATCCTGAGCATGATCGATTGAACGCAGGCAATGCTCAAGGCGTCCTTCGCGCCGGATTCAGCGCCGAGAGCCCACAGTTCTGCCGGCGATTCGGGTAGCAAGTCGACTACCGTCGAGCGCTCGCTCGGATGCATCGTGAACAGTGCGCGCCCCGCCTCCACGGCAGAGTGTTTGTCCGCAGCTTCCGCCGGAATCCGTTGGAGAGCAGAGCGAACCGAGTCCAGATTGTGGACGATCATCGTCACCCAGTGTTGCTCGACGATGTCTACTGCCAGGGTCCAGTTCTGTGCCTCGACCGCGTAGTCCAGCGCCGACGCGTGATGACCGTGGTCGAGTCGGTTGTGTGCGAGGAACGAAAGACGTTGCGCCGGATCGACTCCAGCGCGCTTTTGGTGCGCGAGTATCGATCGACGAATGGCGGGAGGCAGCTCCCAGGTTTCTTCGGCTTCGGTCTCGACCCGTGACAACAACCCGGCTGTCTCCAGTATCGCCAGGCGCACGCGAATCTGATGAACGGTCTCGCCATCCTCAGGGTGTTGGGACTCGAACAGCATGGCGGCGATGTCGACGGTGATCGATCGCGCAAAGGCCGTCGCGAGCAGGAACTCGAGTTGTTTCACATGATCAGCGGTCATGAGAACGGATTTGTTCACGTAGTCGTCGATCGCCTGCGCGATGTTCTTCCTGATCATCTGCTCGCGGTTGCGGCTACCCGATGTCTGGACGGCGGGAACGGCGACACGAACCAGCGCTGGCAGCCCACCTGTCAGGGATGTGATTTGTTCTGCATCACCGTCAGTCGTGTGTACGTCAGCTTGTGCGAGCAAATGGGCGGCATCGGCTCTCGTGAACAACAGCTCACTCGCGCTTATCACCTCGTGGTCGGTGTCGAGCAGGTACGGCTCGGAGAACATGCCGAAGCCCGAGAGCGTGACCACGAGGTCCAGGTTGTGGCAGAGGGCGAGGAGTTCGATCAACTGATCGTCCAACTCTGGTTCCGATATCAGATCCGGCCTGATCAGCACGAGCAGCACGGGGCGGCTGAGGGCGTTCAGGGATTTGGCGACAGCGGTGAAAGGATCGGCGAGATCGTCGACGTCGGGCAGTGCGATTCCGGCAGCGTGGATTCGATCGAGGACAACGGCCCAGAAATCTTCGAGTGTCGACGAGGGCCGTGGGGCCGAGACCCAGACGAGTATTCGTTCGGATGCCAAATGGGCGCGCAGCCACGATGCGATCAACGACGATTTCCCGTGGCCGTTCGGTGCACGGACGATGGTCAGCGCGGCACGTCGGTCAAGTTTGTCGAAGAGCGCTTGCCGGGGAATCGACGTCGCGAGGGTGCGCCTTTCGGGAATAGCTGCCCAGTCGTGGCCGTCCATCCCGAACATCAACGCGGACCCTTTCTGCTTTCGCGCCCCGCAATGATTGAAGAGTTTGGGCGGATTGTCTCGATCCATCTATCTACAGGGAGGAGCGTAGCTGGTGCGAATCCAGAGCGTGCCATCCCGGGCAATTCACCCGGGAACTCACCCCGGCTGAGAGAAGTTCACCCACACAATCACGCCGTCACCATTGGCTTTCGAGTCCCTCGAGCGACTTCTATTGAACGTAGCTCGGGATTCGCCAAATGTGGCCGCGAGCGCCTGTCGGAGGCCCGAGAGTCAGACATCGAAGGAGCGTCGTGAGAACTCGTCTGTCAGAGGTGCGGTCGAAGGCCGTTGTCGTCGGACTCCGGCCGAGAGCGTGGCGCCGAGGAGTGCGAGGTATCGGCATAGTTGTCGTGACCGGAGCTCTGGCGGTCGGTGCTGCTGCGCTCGGCTTGCTGCCGATGCAGTCGGATGTTCGATTGGCGGCCGAGGGAGAGTTCGTGCCTCCCTTCATCGTCGAGCTGACGGCGATTGACGGTGCACCGCCCTTCGATCCCGCTGACGGTCCAGGGCTCGATTCGGGCCCGTCCAACGGCATTGTCCGAGAGGGTGATCCGGTGACGTATGTCATCGACATCGGTGTCCGGGGCAACCCGCTCTCCGACGTGGTCGTGCAACTTCCGGTGCCTCGAGGTTTCGTTCTGCCGTCCGTGCCTGATTACTGCGGAGACGGCTCGGGTATCGACGAGGTCGGATTACATTGCCTGATAGGCAATCTGGAAGCGGACCGGTACTTCACCCGAACGGCGACGATGACTGCGGGAAAGCGGGAAGACGCCGACGGTCTACCGATCGCTGCACTGGTCACCGCAGATCGGGGGGCGGTTCGCGTGCGGTCGGGCGATGTCACGGTGCGGGTGGCGACCACCCCGGGAGTGTGTGATCCGTACGGGATTTCTGTTGGTGGTCAGAGAAGCCAGTGGGCTGCTGTCTCGGCAGATGGACGAATCTCAGGTCTGGTGACATCGGGCATCTCGGAGGCGGTGGTGATCGACGGCGTCGATCAATGCGGGCACGCGACAGCGCGGACGGTGAAACCGTTCGAGGGTCACTTCTCGTTTGTCGGACTGCTACCGGGGACGTATCGCGTCACGGTCGACGGCCGAGCGCCGGTGGAAGTGGTGCTGGAACCAGGTGCAATGGCGGTCGGTGGCCTGACGTTCTGATACAGCTTCGCAGGAATGGCAACACTCGTAACAGTCAGTAGCAGTCAATGGAGGATCCAGTGCGTGAAAGCCTGGGCGTTGTATTCGAAAATCAGTCAATTTCAACAGCTCTCGTAGATGCAGACACACCCCTTCTGGGCTCGATCGACGAGTTCCGTCACCCCTGGGGTGCAGACGGGACTGTTCCCTCTCCGCAAGCGTCGGCGCGCGCACTCGCCTCCGCGGCCGAGGTCGCCACCGGTCGAGCCCTGCGCTCGAATCTGTGCCCCACCGTCGTCGGAGTGATGTGCGAGCGTGCGGACGTGCGCGAACATGTCTCGGATTCGTTGTCCTCCAGTCCTTTCGAGAACATCGAGTTGGTCAACGGTCTCGACGCACGGCTTGCCTACCTGCGGACGGTCGACGCTCTCATTGGTGTTTCGCCGATTCTCGCGTTCTGGCCGGACGGCAGTGAGACCGTGATCGCGGCCGTCGACCCGAGAGCAGGCGTCGTGGACTCGGCGCATCGTTACGACACGGCCGAGTTGCTTGCGGACAGCTCGACATTTGCTGCGACATTGGACCTCCTCGTCGCCGAACGAGACCCTGTGCCCAAGATGCTCGTCGCGATGCTCGTGAAGGAAGACTCTCGGCGGCCGTCCGCGGAAGCCGCTGAACTGGCAGGTCTCGGCTTCCTGTTTCTCGGCGAGCGGACCCAACTGGCGATAGGGGCTGCGCTGGTAGCGGCCGATCGCGGAAGCGAAGTTCGGTCCGGTGGCGGCATGGCTGCCCGGCCCGTCAACAGGGTCCGGTGGGCGGCGGCAATAGTACTGCCGCTTCTACTCATGTTGACGGGGTTGCTGATCGCGCTGTCCCCAGACGGGTCGCGCGCGGTGTCCACGGATAGCCCGAACATCGGCGCCGAGTCGGCGACCTCCACCAGCGGGCCCCCGCCCGGCGCTGCCCTACAGATTCCGACACTTGCGCCTTGCGATCCAGTGGTGCCTGCCGTTCCTGCTGTACTTCGGCGTTCTGATCCGGAAGTCGCACCGCTCCAGACCGACGAACCCACAGCCGAAGAATGCACCCCGCTGCGAGTCGGCTAAGCCGTACCCTCTCCGGCCAGCGCAAACAGGCCGTCGTCGGTCTGCTCGACCAGTCCGTCGACCAGCAGTGAATGCAACGCACGGTCACGCTGACCCGGATCGGCCGGCCAGACGATGTCGAGTTGCGCGCGCTCGACCGGACGGTGACTCTCGCGAAGAACGGCCATCAATTTTCCACGAACCTGGCGATCTGTGCCCGCGAACTTCTGCACCTTCTTGGGTGGTCCGGTGTGTGCCGGTTTGCCAGAAGCGACCCACGCGCAGTTCGGCAAAGGGCAGTTCTCGCAGTTCGGGTTCCGCGCCGTGCAGATCAGTGCACCGAGTTCCATGAGAGCTGCGCTGTAGGTGGCGGCGCGCGCACGCGTCCTCGGCAGCAGCGCCGCGACGTCGGCGAGGTCTCGCGTGTTGGACGGGTTCCCGGGTTCCGCATTGCCGTGGACGGCTCGCGCAACTACGCGTCGTACGTTGGTGTCCACCACAGGCACTCGTTGTCCGTAGGCGAAACACGCGACGGCGCGGGCGGTGTACGAACCGATTCCCGGTAGCGAGAGCAAGGTATCGACGTCTTCCGGGACCACGTCACCGTGCTCGGCAGCCAGGACGCCCGCGCATTCGTGTAACCGCAGCGCGCGTCGTGGATAACCGAGTTTGCCCCACGCGCGAAGCACCTCTGCCTGGCTCGACGCTGCCATCGCCGACGGTACCGGCCAGCGCTCGACCCACTCTTCCCAGATTGGCGCAACGCGCACCACCGGCGTCTGCTGGAGCATGATCTCGCTCATCAGGATCTGCCAGGCACTGACGCCCTCGCGTCGCCACGGCAGGTCGCGAGCCGTCTCGGAGTACCACTTCAGCAGCACCGAAGATTCCACTGCCACTGCTACCGACACACTCCTCGAACCTGTGCTCCTGGTCGACGAAGGACACGTCGACTTGTGGACGCCACTTTATCGGCAGTCGCCGACTCGGCTGTCTTTGACGCCCGACCGCCGGGTCACAACAACTGCACGTTACTCAGTTTCCACTCGCCGTCCTCGCGGACCAGCGAAAGTTGCATCCGGTTGCGGTCGATTCTCGGATCGGGGGAGTTGGTGTTCGTGATCGTCTGATCGAGGAACACGAGAACCTCGGCGTTGTCGCGATCACTGCTCGCCAGCCCGGCTGAAATGATCTGAGCGGACGAGGTCGCCTGATACTGCACGATCATATTCTGAAGGTTGGCTGCCACCTGGGCGTACTGACCGGCGAATTCGCCGACAGAATTGTCACGGACCACGGAGAGATTCTGATCGAGGTTCTGGAAGTTGTACGTCGCAAGATCAGTGGCGAATTGCCGTCCGCTGTCCAGGGCGCTGATACGCGCGTTTTCGTCGACCGATTTCTGCCAGGTCGCGAATGCGCCCCATCCGAGCGCCGCGACCACGACCAGGGCGCCGGCAACGATCGCTACGGTCTGCTTGCGAAGCCGCTTGGGCTTGTCGACGATTGTGGGCGTCTGGGGTTCGGTTGTCTCGGTCATTGCGTTCCTTGTACTAGTAGTGCGGCAAACGAGTTGTCACCGAGAACGGTGTTCTGACCACCGTTGAGGCCCAGACGAATCGACGTTCCGTCACCGGCTGCGACCGTTCCGAGGGCAGGATCGTATTCAGCAACCCCGTCGATCGTTCCAGTTCCGGTGGGGACGTTCTGCGATCCGCGATTCTGGATCCGGCCCGACTGGTCCGCGCAGTGTTGGTTCTTGTCGAGCGTGGTCGGTGAGGTGTCCTGTACCGATCGCCGGGGCGTGTCGTAGATACAGACCGGTCCGAGTGCTGTGATCAGATCAAGCTGTGCGCGGCCGTCTTTGACGATACTTCCGAACTTCTCGAAACCTTTGGGCACCACCACCAACAAGGCATCGACGGCGGGCATCCGTGCAGTGACGATCTGAGTGGAGACGAGAGAATTGGCCAACAGCAGACTGAACGGCTCACGACTCTGTTCGATGAGAGGCAGTATCTGATTGTCGAGAACACTCGGGCTTCGATCGAGGAGTGTGCGCAGTTGCGGATCGGAGTTTCGTACCTGATCTGTCAATTGGCGAAGTGTGAGTGCAACTTCGGGAAGAGCGTCAACATTTTCCTCGTTCGCAGTGAACAGTGAGCGCGAGTTCTCGACGAGTGTGTTGACACGCGGTTGATCGGATTGGACAGTGCGCGCGAGCACGTCGAAGTTGTCGACGAGCGCCTGCAGATCCGGACCCAATCCGTTCAATCCCTCGCCGAGTTCGTGCGAGAGGGTTCGCAGGTCTGCCGGATCGACGGTGTCGGCAGCAGCGTTGAAATTCGCAATCACGGTTCCCAACGCGACCGGGATCGAAGTGCGCTCAGTCGGAACGACGGAACCTTCAACCAGATACGGGCCGCCGTCGGTCTGCGAGGACAACTGAACTTTCAATACCGGAACGGCGGTGTCCTGGCTGATGGCCACATGCGAATCGTTGGGGATCTGTTTGTCGGCGGCGATGCTCAACGTCATCACGACGAGGTCCTGGGCAGAGTCCACCTCCACCGACTCGACGTCGCCGACGGTGACTCCGCGATAGGCCACTTCCGAACCGGGAGCGATTCCGGCCGCGTTCTCCAATTCGACGATGACCGAGAAGGTTCCGGTGAACGGATCTCCGGCACCGACTTGCCGGAGTACGTACGTCGTGCTGACCACCGCGATGAGGAGAAAGGCGGCGATCTCGAAATAGACGGTTCGGTTCTTCATCGCGTTCCTCCTTGCAGGGGTGTCGTGATCGGCAGTTCCCGATCGGAGGCGGGCAGAGGTGGCAGTGGCGGTGCGGCGCCCGGGATTATCTCGTTGAGCACTCCGGTCACGGTGCCCTCGACATCGACGTCGAGGTCGATGTTCACGTAATCGCCTGGGCTGGCACGCTCGAGGAGCACTCTTGCGTTGTCCAGGTTGGCCATCGTCTCACCCAGTGTCGGCCCCATTGCCGAGAACTGGTCGAGGATGGGTGACAGTCGTCCGGTGATCTCGGAAATCTGGTCGGCCGACTGGTCGAGTACGGAATTGGTTGCGGTACTGAGCCGATCGGTTTCGTCGAGTAGATCGAGGAGCGGTTGTCGTTGGTCGGCGATCACGCCCAATGCGGGTGTGAGTGTGCGCAAGCCTTCGTCGATGGTGGCGCTCTCGTCTCCGATCAGAGCGCTGAGCCGGTTCAGTGAATCCAGTGCCGAATTGATCGATTCCTTTCGGTCGTCAAGTGTTCCGAGAAAAGTGTCAAGGCGTGCAAGCAGATCGCGGATCGTCTCCTCCCTGCCGTCGAGAATCTGATCAGCCTCACTGACGATGTTCTTGACCTGCGCCAACCCACTGCCGTTCAACAGAGTTCCGACGGCGCCGAGCAGTTGTGCGACATCGGGTCCGCGCACGGTCTCCGATCGCTCGATGGTGGAACCTGGTTCGAGAATGGGGCCCGCTGGATCGACCGGAACTTCGAGGTTGACGAACGCATCGCCGATCGGGGTCGACAGTTCGATCCGAGCGCGGGTGCCGACAGGTAGTTCGATGTCCGACGCGATTTCGGTATGTACCACGGCTGCAAAGGTTTGCGCGCTCATCGACATGACTCTGCCGACCACTGCCTGGCCGATCCGCACCTCACCGCCGACGGGAAGTAACGACGCGTCGACGAATTCCATGTTCAGCGGGTACGACTCTCCTGGCAGACCGCGTCCGAGGGGGAGGTGCTGGAAGTTGAGACTGCAGCCGGTCAATGGCGCCGCGATGACAAGTGCCACGACAACGCTCACTACGGACTTGTTCGACGCCATCAGTTGCCCCCACCGAGGATGCGTGCCAGGTCGGAGCTGCCTGCCGAAGGAAATTCGATGGGATTGACGATTCCCGGCCCTGTGCACAGCGGTATCGGCATCTTCTCGCACAGTTCTCGCGTCGTGTCGAACTGTGAGAGATCGGTGGCGACGTTCAATCGTGCTCTGGCTCGGCCTTCTTCGGTGACGAGGTTGGCGACGTTCTCGAATTCCGTTGGTGCCGTTTCGATGATCTCGCGCAGTTGATCCTGTTTGGTCGCGACTGCACCGGCCAACTGTGCGAGCGTACCCAGATCGGCGGTGACCGCCTCGCCGTGTTCGGCGAGTAGCGCTGAGACCTGTCCGAGCAACGTGGTCAGGGAATCGAGCGCCCCGCTGATGTCTTCTCGCTGGGCGCTGAACGTGCGGGCGGTGACTGTCACCGAGTTCGACAGGGAGTCGACCTTGGTCTGGTTGTCCGCGATCAACTGCACGAGGGTGTTCAGGTTCTTCACCAGTTCGGAGATGTCGGGACTTGCACCCGCCAGTACCGAACTGGCCTGTGAGATGGACCGAACGGCATCGTTGAATGCTTGCCCGTTGCCGTCCAACGCGTGGGCGCCTTCTCCGATGAGGTCACCGATCCCGCCGCCGTCGGCGCCAGGGCCGAGCGCCACCGTCAATTCGTTCACCGATGCGGTGAGTTGGTCCCACGTCAGCGGGGAGTGAGTGCGTTCGAGAGGGATCACCGCGCCGTCGGTGAGGAACTCACCGTCCTCGTAGCCGGGCCCGAGTTCGATCGTGCGGTCACTGATGACCGAGGGAGACAGGACCCAGGCCTGCGCGTCGGCGGGTATACGTGTTCCGGATGGCAGGCTCAGCGCCACTCGTACCCGGGACCCTTCCGGCGTGACGCTCTCGACCCTCCCGCTGGGAACTCCCAGAATCGTCACTGTGTTCCCGGTGAAGATAGCGTCGGTCGAGGTGAATTCGGCGGTGAGAGTGAGTCTGTGTTCGTCACGCGTGACGAACAGGACGGCACCGATCGCGCAGATCACAATCGCTGCCAGCACGGCGAGTTTCTTGACGGTCGTGGTCATCGACACCCCTGAACGAGCCCGACGACGCACAACCAGTTGTCCGGGATGAGGGTGGAGGGCGAGTTGAGGTCGAGCCAGTTGCCGTTACCGGTCGCGTTGGTGACGTAGCGGACGCTGGGGGCGAAGTTGTCGAGCAGTGTGGTCAGTGATTGTTCGTTCTCGGACAGAACTCCCGTCACCACGTGGATGTCTCCCATGACCGAGTCGATCAAAGCCTGGTTGTCGCCCAGGAACTGGGCAAGTGTGGTGCTCAACTGATTCAGGTCTTGTACAAGCGCATTCAGCACATCTCGCCGGTCGGCGATCGTGGACATCACCAGATCCGCATTCCCCAGAAGGGTTTCCAGAGTGTCCTTCTGCTCGATCAGTGTTGCGGTCGTCTGCTGCGCTCCGGTGAGAAGGGAACGGAGCGCAACGTCGTTGTCGTTGACTACTCCGGAGAGTGCGTCGATTCCCTCGAGTGAGCGGCGAATGAGTTCGGGATCGTCCGGTGAGTTGTCGGACACCACGGTCAGCATGTTTCGCAGTTGTTGCAGATCAAGATTTTCCGACGTGGATTGTGCTCCTCGACCGAGATCGTCGAGAGTGAACGGAACGCTCGTGTTCTCGATGGGGATGGTCGAACCTGCGGGTAACGAGCGCGATCCGTTCGGAGTGACGTCGAGCGAACGTCGGCCGAGCAGAGTCGAGATCTTGATGTCCGCACGGGAGTCTTCGCCGAGAGTGACGCCGTCGTCGAGTCGGAAGGTGACTTCAACCGAGTTGCCGCTGACCGCCAACGAGGTGACCACCCCGCTCGGGACTCCCGCGACGTTGACCGGATCGTCCTGCGTCAACCCGGTGGCGTTGGTAAAGACGGCGTGGTACTCGTTGGTCTTGACCTTCAAGATCAGTTGAGGGACAACGAGTGCGGCCAGAACCACACCGACTCCGACGAGGATGCAGATGATTCCGTTGCGGACCGGGTTCTTGACGGTGAGCCAGTTCATCGGCACACCGCCGAACGCTCGGGGCCGCCGAGGGTCACCGATTGGTCCAGCGCGCTGAGCCGGAAGTTGCAGATGTAGATGTTCGCCCAGCTTCCGTAGCTCATCGCGATCCCCAACTGGGTGAACAGTTGATCGAAAGCGGTGATACCTGTCGCCAGCGACTCACGATTGTCGACGACGACGCGAGCCGACTGATCGATCGAAGTCAGCGCGCCAGCCAAGTCCGGTTCCACGCCCGTCACCAAGTCCTGAAGTGAAGAAGTCAGGGCGCCTGCGGAATCCACTGCGGCCGAGATCTGTTGGCGGTCCTGTGCCAAACCGCCGACCAGTGCGTCGAGCGTGTTGATTATCTCGACGAAGTTGGGTCGATTCGTCGTGGTCACGGTAAGGACCCGGTCGAGGTTGTTCAGTAGTTGGTCCAAGATCGCGTCCCGGGACGTCAAGTTCTCGGTGACGGCAACAGTGCGCTCCAGCAGGCTTTCGATGGTGGAACCTTGTCCTTGGAATACCTGGACGACCTGTGCGGCAAGCTCGTTGACTTCTGCGGGGTCAAGTGCGTCGAACAGGGGACGGAATCCGCCGAGGATGTCGGTGAGGTCGATCGCCGGCTGAGTCTGTTCCACGGGAATTGTGGCCCCGGGGGAGAGGTAGTTGCCTGTTGCGCGTTCGGCCTGTCCGGGTTCGATCGAAATTGTTCGCGCTCCCAACAGGTCTGCGTACCTCACCACAGCGCGACCGTCGGACGGAATACGTTGTGCAGATTCGAGTTCGAAGCCGACGACGGCTTGGTTGTTCACCAGCTCGACGCTGTCGACGCGCCCTACTCGCACCCCGGCGATCTGAACATCGCTGCCGGTGACCAGGCCGGAGGCATTGACGAAGACGGCCCGGTACTGCGAACTCGACCCGGAGACTGGGTTGATCAGGGTGCTCACCACAACCACGGTGGCGAGAATCGACAGTGCAGCAAACAGTCCGAACCTGATCAGAGATTTCTTCACGCTCATCCGCCCACCACCGTCGTGCCGCGAAATACCGGCCCCGCCACGAGAGTGTCCAAAGCTGTACCGCCCTGGGTGAGAGCCGAGATCAGGGACTGTTCGGCAGGGCTGCCGACCGGGCCGACGGTTCCGCCGAACGCGGTCGCGGCGGCAGGACAGTTGGGTCCGCGGGTTCCGTCGTACTGTGGGCAGTCGGTCTTTCCGTACGGATACAGATCTGTGACGGACAGCCGTAGATCGGTGCTGAGCCACGGACCATGCGCCAACGCGGGCGGGAGCTTGATCGTGAGATTGCGCAGGCCGTTGTAGAAGGTGGTGATGTGGTCCGGCCGCGAAGTGATTGCGCCGGTCAGGGAATCGGCGTCGTCGACCAAGGTGATCATGCGGTCGCGATTGTCACCGATCAGACTCGTGGCAGCAGCTCCCGTGCTGGTGCCGGCACGCAGAAGCCCCGCCAACCCGTCGGATTTCTCGACGACGGTCTTGGATGTGGTGATGGAGTTCTCGAATGCGGCGAGCATGTCCGGCGCACTCGTCGAGAGACTGTCGGCGAGGGTGGCTATGTCGTCGAGGTCGTCACCGAGTCCGTCGATGACGGGCTGCGCACCGACCAACGCTTGGTGGACTGAATCGAGCGATTCGCCGATCTGGTTTCCCTTGCCGCTCAACGCGTCCGAGACTGCCGTGAGTGCGACGTTGATGTCGGCGGGGTCGAGGGAAGAAACGAGCGAGTAGATCCGTGAGATCGATTGGTAGAGCTGGACCGCGACTTCGGACTGATCGGATACCAATTCGGTACCCGGCACGAGAGCAGGACCACGCGAGAGTCCGTCAGGTTGAATCAAGTCTACGAAGAAGTCACCGAAGATGTTGCGGGGCATCAGTCGCACCTGACTTGTCGACGGTATGTCCTCGAACGCTCCCTCGTCGATCGCGAGTGAGACAGTCGAAGCGGTGGTGCCCGGCTCGATCTCGGCCACAGCGCCGACGACGACGCCGCGGTACTGTACCGAGGATCCGACTCGCAGCGCACCGGCACTGGCGGGGACGACAGCACTGACCTGCGGTGTGGAACCGGTGGAGTCCGTACCTCTGCTGAACAAGAAGACGTAGGCGAGGATCAGGATGACCACGGCGAGTAAACCCCGCAGTGCCAGGGTGATTCGGCTGGAATTCGTGACGATCATCCGGTCAGCCCGGGTACGTGAGGTTTGAGTCCCCACAGCGCAATGGTCATCGCGACGTCGGTGAATGCAAGGAAGACGATGCTGGTGCGCAACGCTCGTCCGGCGGCTCGTCCGACGCCTTCGGGTCCACCCGTCGCGGTGTAACCGTAGTAGCAGTGCACGAGGGTCACGACGACCGCGAACACCATGACTTTTATCAAGGACAACCAGATGTCGTTGGGAGAGAGGAAAAGACTGAAGTAGTAGCCGTACGTTCCCTCCGACTGGCCTTTGACCCGGATCACCGCAAGCGCCGTTGCCATGTACGAAGCAAACAGGCCGACCAGGTACAGCGGGACCACCGCGATGAGCGCCGCGATCATTCGGGTGGTGACCAGGTACCGCATCGAGGGAATCGCCATGACTTCGAGCGCGTCGATTTCCTCGGAGATCCGCATCGCTCCGAGCTGCGCGGTGAATCCGGTTCCGACCTTGGCTGCCAGGGTGATTGCGGCAACGAGTGGTGCCACCTCGCGAGTATTCGCGATGGCGGACATCACGCCGGACAGCGGTGCGAGGCCGACGAGGTTGAGTCCGCGGTAGCCCTCGAGTCCGATCTGGGAACCGGCGAAGAACGAGATCGCGAAGATCACGACGACGCTGCCGCCTCCGGCGAGCAGGGTGCCCGAACCGAATGCCACCTGGGCGACGAGACGGGCGACTTCACGCCAATAGCGCTTGAGGGTTGCGGGAATCGAGGTGATGACACGCGCGTGGAACGTGAACTGATCGCCGAGTCGACTCAGGCCGTCGACGGTCCGCGAACTGACCCGCTTGGCACGAATTGCGATGGGCAGGTGCATCAATAGGCACCTTTCACCGAGACGAACAGTGGGTAGAACTGAGTAATTGCGAGGTTGGCGACAAACACGAGGACAAACGAGAGCACGACGGTCTCGTTGACTGCGTCGCCGACGCCTTGAGCTCCGCGCTTGATGGTCAGGCCCTTGTAGCAGGCCACGATTCCCGAGATGAGAGCAAAGGCAACGGCTTTGATGCCGGAGACGACGAAGTCGCTGGGTTGACTGAATTGAACGAGATTGCGCAGGAAACTCTGTGCGTTGCCGTCGAGTATCAGGACGTGAACGAAGAGGCTTGCGCCCAAACCGATTACGAGAACTATCGAGTTCAGTAGGAGGCAGACGACGGCAATGGCGATCATCCGGGGTACGACCAGGCGTTCGAGCACGGGTAGACCGAGCACTTCGAGTGCATCGATTTCCTCGCGTATCGTTCGCGCTCCCAAATCTGCGCAGATTGCGGAACCGCCGACACCGGCGATGATCAGGGCGCACACCAGGGGGCCGGCCTGTCCGATGATGAGGAACGCGACGACGGCACCGCTGTACGCACCCGCGCCGATTTGATCTGCGAGCGCACCGATCTGCAGTGCTACCCCGACACCGAGGGGAATCATCACCAGAGCGGACGCGACCGAGGTGACGTGGGCGAGAAACCACATCTGGTCGAGCGCCTCACGCCAGGCGAGGCGCTTGTGTCGAAGAGATGTGAACGCCGCAACGCACACGCGAACGGTGAAGGTGAAGAGCAGTCCGATCTCGGAGAGCAGGTTCGAGAACATGTTCGTCTTGGCGGGGGAGACAGCAGTTGTTTCCCCGGTTGTTCCATTCCCGGTCGTCGTAGCTTCGGTGCTCACGCCATCCCCCTCTCCGGCCGAATCGTTCTGGTCGGGTTTCTTCGATCACACTCGGGAGCTCGAAGTGCTCCAGGTCACGTTCGGAGACGGTATCAGGAAACTGACTCTGAAGTAAGTTCCATTTCGGCCACTTCATCACCGGGCGCGAATGTCGACGCGGAACTTTCGTTTGCGTCCACGCAACCTTCCCGGCGAGAGCCCGAAATGCGGCGGGTGCACAATGAGTGAATGCCACGATCAAGCCCCATTTCCGCTTGGAAGTCCCTTCGCGAAGGCAACGAGCGATTTGTCAACGACGCGTCCATTCACCCCAGCCAGGGAATCGCGGACCGCGCGAAACTCGTCGATGGGCAGCACCCCACAGCGGTGCTGTTCGGTTGCGGTGATTCGCGCGTAGCCGCCGAGATCATCTTCGACCAGGGTCTCGGCGACATGTTCGTCGTGCGCACTGCAGGTCACGTGCTCGACGATTCGGTGCTCGGTTCCATCGAGTACGCGGTTCACGTGCTCAACGTGCCGCTCATCGTCGTCCTCGGGCACGACGGTTGCGGTGCCGTGAAGGCAACGCTCGACGCCCTGGACGAGGGCGCAGTTCCCGACGGATTCATCCGCAGTGTGGTCGAGCGTGTTGCTCCGTCCATCCTGATGGGCCGCAACGAGGGCTTGTCCACCGTGGACGAACTCGAAGGCCGTCACGTCGTGGAGACCGGCTCGCTGATCATGCAGAGGTCGCGGATCATCGCCGACAAGGTGGACAAGGGTGCGTGCGCGATCGTCGGCGTCACGTACACGTTGTCCGACGGTCACATGCGAGTTCAGGGCGCGGTCGGCGACATCGGCGAGAGCGTCGAGACCGTCGAGGGTTAGATCTTCCGGGGCAGTGGTACCTGGCAGCAGACAATGGGTACCGACACGCCGCCTCAGCTGACGGTTAGTGGACCCTGCGCCAACTACCGTTGAGTCCGTGTTGGAACCTAATGGACCACTGCCCCCCGAGATCTACTGGCGTCGCCGGGCGCTGGCCATTGGTGCCGCCGTCATTGCACTGGCGTTGATCATCTGGGCGGCATCCGCCCTCTTCGGCGGTGGAAGTGATACCCCGGAGGCCGATTCGGCCGCTGCGAGTTCCTCGCTGACGACGGACGTCTCCTTCACCCCCAACCCTTCCGGCTCCAACGCGCCGGACGGTGGCGGTGGCTCGGGTGGCGGCGCTGCCGGTGGATCAGGTGGCTCGGGCACGCAGGCTTCGGGATCGTCTTCGTCTTCTTCCTCTTCGTCGACCACCGGGGCTCCGGTCCCGGCCGGTCAGTGCGCCGACTCGTCGCTGGCAGTCAAGGCCACCGCAGACAAGGCGACCTTCGCTCCCGGCGAAGAGCCGTCGTTCACGATCGTCATCACCAACATCGGTTCGGCACCCTGTGATCGAGATCTGGCGGGCGGCCTTCAGCAGGTGCTCGTCTACAGCATCGACGGCAAGACCCGGTTGTGGTCCAACGTCGACTGCTACCCACAGCCCGCAGCCGACGTACGCAATCTCGCGCCCGGCGAGCAAGCTGCGTTCAAGGTCGCCTGGTCGGCCACGACGTCGACCCCCGAGTGCGCGACCGCGCAGAACCCCGAGCGCAATCCGGTGGGCGCAGGCGCTTACACGGTTGTCGGGCAGCTCGGTGCACTGCGAAGCTCCCCGGAGCCGTTCAACATCGCATGAGCGCGGGCAAGCCCGAACAGGCCCGCTAGTTGAAGGATCCGGTGATCGACGTCTCCGCGAGCCGGGAAAGTCCCTCACGGATGTGACGAGCCCACAGCCCGCCGATGCCCTCGACCGACTGCAGATCGGCAGCCGTAGCGGCCAGCAGCGACTGGAGAGTGCCGAAGGATCCGACCAACCGGTGGATCTGATGGAACTGCAATCGAGGTACACGCATCAGCACGCGATATCCGCGAGGAGTCATCGGAGTGTCGAGGGCTTCGATCGTGCCCGGATAACCGAGAACACGCGCAAGAGTCGTGAGATCGAGTAGATCGGCGTCGGTGACGCGATCGAGTGCGACGAGGACGTTGTCCATCGCCGCGGTGCCGATGGGTTCGGGACCGGCAAGATAGTCCCGAACGATGAGTTGACGTGCAATGTCGTTGTCGCCGACCAGTTCTTCGAGCTGCAGTGCCAACTGGCGACCGTCGGTGCCGAGTTCGAGGACATCCTGTTCGATTTCGATCGACACGCGGCGAACCATTTCGAGGCGCTGTACGACGGTCAACGCGTCGCGCAGAGTCACGAAATCCTCGATCTCGACGACCGACAGTTGCCGTGTCACTTCGTCGAGTCGCGCTTTGTATCGTTCGAGCGTCGCGACGGCCTGGTTGGCGCGCGAAAGTATGGTGGCCGAGCCGTCGATGACGTGCCGGATGCCGCCGACGTACACACTGACGATCGACATCGACTGACTGACCGAGACCACGGGATAGCCGGTCTGAATTGCCGTGCGCTCGGCAGCGCGGTGCCTCGTGCCGGATTCGACGGTGGGAATCTTGTGATCGGGAACCAGCTGGACGTTGGCACGCACGATGCGTGTGCCGTCCGTCGAGAGGACAACCGCGCCGTCCATCTTCGACAGCTCACGCAATCGGGTCGGTGCGAACTCCACGTCGAGGTTGAATCCGCCGTCACACAGCGCTTCCATTTCCTCGTCGTATCCGAGGACGATCAGCGCGCCGGTACGGCCGCGCAGAATTCGTTCGAGCCCGTCTCGCAAAGCGGTACCCGGCGCCAACCTGGCGATGGTCTCTCGCAATGCCGACGACGACTGTGTGTCCGCCATCGCACTGATCATTGAGAAACTCCCTGCTGAGGTCGATGTCACTTCGGTCGGGTCCGATGCCTGCGCCGGACGGATCCCCGTTTAGATTACCTATCCATGAGTAGTACCTGGACCCTGCCTGATGACCTGACTGTCCCGGAGCCGGTCGAATTCTTTCCGGCCGCCGGCGAGAAGCTGCCTCAGCACTGGTCGAAATGCTTCGGCTGCGGCGACGACCAGCCTGCGGGAATGGCGATGAGTTTCAGGGCTGGTAACGGACTGGAAGTGACCGGTCGTCTGGAGGTCGCCAAGAAGTATCAGGGCGGTCCAGGTGTCATTCACGGCGGCATTCTGTCGACGGCATTCGACGAGGCTCAAGGTATGGCATGTATGGCTCTCGGCTCGCCGGTGGTGACCGGGCACCTCGAGATCGACTTCGCCCGGCCGATCCCGTTGGGATCGGTGCTCGAATTCCGGGCTCGCATCGACGGCGTTGTACGCCGCAAGGTCTACACCAGTGCAGAAGCGGTGATCGTCGAAGGTCCGACAGCGGATCCGGACACGGTGGTGGGAACCTCCCGGGGACTGTTCCTGACCATCACCTCGGAACACTTCGCCAAGACCAAGGAGTTCGTGGACGGCGAACCGACGTCCCCGTTCGGCACCTCGTCGGTCTGACGAGGTAGTCGGCCGAGGGACGATCACTTCACCGGCGTGAGCTTGGGGCGAGACGGGGCTTGTTTGCCGCCCATCAATCCGGCGTAGGCCAGTGCCTCGGCCAGATTCGCTACTTCGTTGACGCGCATGCCGGGAATGTTCGGGCCGGAATCGACCGGCACGATGGCGCTGGTGAATCCCAGTCGGGCAGCTTCGATCAGCCGTCGGTTCACCCCGGCAACCCGTCGAACCTCCCCGGCGAGTCCGACCTCGCCGAGGATGACGAGCCCCTTGGGGACGGGTTTGGCTTTCACGGCGGAAGCGACCGCAATGGCGAGAGCCAGATCGGCACCCGGCTCGGTCATCCGCATACCGCCGACGGTCGCGGCGTAGACGTCGGCCTTCGAGATCGACACTCCGACGCGGCGTTCCAACACGGCCAGAACCATGGCCACACGGGCGGTGTCGAGCCCGCTGACGGCTCGGCGAGGTGTCGGTAGCGGCGTGGCGGCGACGAGCGCCTGAACTTCACCGAGTAGAGGTCGCTTACCGTCCATCATCACGGTGACGGCAGTGCCTTCCACAGCTTCTTCACGGTGATGCAGGAACAGGCCGGACGGATCGCTGATCTCGTTGATGCCCTGCTCGCTCAGCTCGAAGCATCCGACCTCGTCGGCCGCACCGAATCTGTTCTTCACGCCGCGGACCATGCGCAGGGTGGAGTGCTTGTCACCTTCGAAGTGCAGAACCACGTCCACGAGATGCTCGAGCGAGCGCGGACCGGCGACGGCGCCGTCCTTGGTGACGTGGCCGATCAGAAGCACCGGGATTCCACTGGCCTTGGCCAGGGAGGTCAGGGCGCTGGTGACGGCCTTGACCTGAGTCACGCCGCCGACGACCCCGTCGACGTCGGCAGCAAGCATGGTCTGCACCGAGTCGACGATGACCAGTGTCGGTTTGACCTGCTCGATGTGGCCGAGGATGGTCGCGAGATCGGATTCGGCCGCCAGATACATCCGTTCGTGGACAGAGTTGGTGCGATCTGCCCGAAGTCGAACCTGACCGGCAGACTCCTCGCCCGTGACGTACAACGCTCGATCATCCGCGCTGCGCATCGCCCAGCGGTAGACGACCTCGAGAAGTAGCGTCGATTTTCCGACGCCGGGCTCGCCCGCGAGCAGCACCACCGAACCCGGTACGACGCCACCGCCGAGGACGCGGTCCAACTCACCGATCCCCGTGGGTTTGGCCTGCGTCGAGGTGCTGTCGATCTGTGTCAGCGGCGTGGCCGGCGTCGTAGGCAGCACGGCGCTTGATCCTGCTTTGGCGAGTGAGGCGCCGGCGCGACTGGCGACGGGTGCCACTACGGCGACCTCGGTCATCGAGCCCCACGAATCGCAGTCCGGACATCTACCGACCCACTTGGGCACTACCGACTGGCATTCGGAGCAGCGGTAGTTCGATTTCACTTTGGCCACCGGGACAGACTAGAGGCGGGGTCCGACATGGACCCCGCCTCTAGTGTGATTTTGAAGTTGTTCTGCGAGGCGCATTGTGCGCCTTGATAATTCGAGGCTCAGTGCCCAGCTTCTGCAACGTCGGGCGACTTGTCCGACTCGTTGCGCTCGAGCTGCGGGCCGGCGTCGACAGGTACGTCGACGGTGACCGATCCGGCCTTCTCGAACTTGAAGGTGATCGGGACGGTCAAGCCGGGGCGAACGCCTGCCTTGATGTCCTGCAGAACGACGAGAGAGAGCGCAGCGGGTGCGTCGTCGTTCTCTTCGTTGTTCTTGATCTGGGTCTCGGCCTCGGTCGCGGCGCCTTCGCCTGCGGGCAACTGACCGGCCTGCAGCGACGTCTGCGGCTTGATCGTCAAGCCACCTACCTCTTCACCTGCGATGACGCGTGCTGCGTAATCGGTGGTGATGCTGACGAGCTTGTCCGTGGTCTCGGCGCTGTCGTTCACGACGGTGAACGCGAGCACGGCGTTGCCGCCCGGCTCGATGCTGTACTCCTCGGACGAGGGGTAAGCGATGTGCACGTTGCGCAGTGCGATCTCACCGAGGTCGGCGCTGTTGCCGTTCACGGCGGCCTGCTGGACGGCGGTCTGGCTCACCTGTCCGGAACCGCAAGCGGACAGCGCGATGGCTGCGCCTGCAGCCAGTGCAATGGCGGTAGCGACTCGACGAGTCGGCTTACGGATAGCAGTCACGATTTGTCCTCCACGGCGTCAGGTTCGCACTCCACTAGGCAGAGTAGTAGATAAGGTCCCGCGGGCTGGCCGTCGGGTCGCCACAACGGTTGTCTGCGTGGGCTTTCAGTCCGTTACGCAGGGGTGCTCCAGACCAGTTGAATGCACGTACAACAAGCCCTGTCAACCCCTACGCTCGAGCAAGGATGCCCCTGACCTGCATAGTTGATGAGTGGTCGGTTCTTTCACGTGTTAAACTAGTGGAATCGAAAGGGGCACGGGACACATGATTTTCAAGGTCGGAGACACCGTCGTATACCCCCATCACGGTGCGGCGCTGATCGAAGCTATCGAAACCCGCACCATCAAGGGTGAGCAGAAGGAGTACCTGGTTCTGAAGGTCGCTCAAGGCGATCTCACAGTACGGGTTCCTGCAGACAACGCAGAGTACGTCGGAGTTCGTGACGTGGTCGGCCAAGAAGGCCTCGACAAGGTTTTCCAGGTTCTGCGAGCACCGCACACCGAAGAGCCCACCAACTGGTCTCGTCGATACAAGGCAAATCTCGAGAAGCTTGCCTCAGGTGACGTGAACAAGGTTGCAGAAGTTGTTCGTGACCTGTGGCGTCGTGAGCAGGACCGCGGACTTTCCGCTGGTGAGAAGCGCATGCTCGCCAAGGCTCGTCAGATTCTCGTCGGAGAGCTCGCGCTCGCCGAGGGCACTGACACCGAGAAGGCAGAGACCATTCTCGACGAGGTCCTCGCGGCCGCGTCCTGACTGCAACACAACAAAGCTGACAGTGGCAGTAGTAGCCCTGGTACCTGCCGCAGGTCGGGGAGTGCGATTGGGCGAGAAATTGCCCAAGGCATTTGTCGAACTCGGTGGGTGCACCATGCTTGCACGCGCGGTCGATGGACTCCGGAAATCCGGAGCGATCGACCGCGTTGTTGTCATTGTGCCGCCTGAACTGGTCGAATCCGTCGTAGCCGACCTCGGTCGTGCAGCGGACGTCGACGTCGTCGGCGGTGGTGCCGAAAGAACCGATTCGGTTCGAGCCGGCCTCAGCGCTGCCGGCGACGCAGATTTTGTACTCGTGCACGATGCCGCACGGGCATTGACACCGCCGGCGTTGATCGCGCGCGTCGTCGGAACTCTCCGAGCCGGCAGCTCCGCTGTCATCCCGGTACTTCCGGTTACCGACACGATCAAGTCGGTCGACGTACTCGGCGCAGTCACCGGTACGCCTCTGCGTTCGGAGTTGCGTGCGGTTCAAACTCCCCAAGGATTCTCCACCGACGTCCTGCGCAGTGCGTACGACGCCGGTGACGTCGCCGCGACCGACGACGCCGCTCTGGTCGAGCGTCTCGGTGTTTCGGTGCAGACGATTCCCGGCGACGCTCTCGCCTTCAAGATCACCACTCCGCTCGACCTGGTCCTTGCACGGGCGCTCCTGAGCTCGGAGACAGCGTTGAGTGCGGATTCACAGGACGGAAATTAGATGCGCGTCGGTCTCGGCACGGATGTTCATCCCATCGAGGTCGGTCGTCCTTGCTGGATGGCCGGGTTGCTGTTCGAGGAAGCAGACGGGTGCTCGGGCCATTCGGACGGCGATGTCGCCGTCCACGCGCTGTGTGACGCGTTGCTCTCTGCGGCGGGCCTCGGTGACCTCGGTTCGGTTTTCGGCACCGGCAGGCCCGAATGGGACGGCGTGAGCGGCGCTCGAATGCTTGCCGAGGTTCGCCGACTGCTCGAAGAGAACCAGTTCGCCGTCGGCAACGCCGCGGTGCAGGTCATCGGCAACCGTCCGAAGATCGGGCCACGTCGCGACGAGGCACAGAAGGTGCTCTCGGACATTCTCGGCGCGCCTGTTTCGGTGTCCGCGACCACCACGGACGGCCTCGGCTTGACCGGTCGCGGCGAGGGGATCGCCGCCATGGCCACCGCGTTGGTCATGACAACCGAACACGACAGGTAAGATCGCTGGTCGTGACCCTGCGCCTATACGACACCGGTACGCGGGCCCTTCGGGATTTTGTTCCGTTGGCCCCCGGACATGCATCGGTGTACCTGTGTGGGGCGACAGTTCAGGGCGATCCTCACATCGGACACGTTCGTAGCGGCGTCGCTTTCGACGTGCTGCGACGCTGGCTGTTGGCGCACGGCAACGACGTTGCCTTCGTGCGCAACGTGACGGACATCGACGACAAGATTCTCAACAAGGCCGCCGGCGCCGGTCGACCTTGGTGGGAGTGGGCGGCGACGTTCGAGCGGTCGTTCACGTGGGCCTACGACCAACTGGGTGTGCTGCCGCCGTCCATCGAGCCGCGGGCCACCGGTCACGTGACGCAGATGGTCGAGATGATGGAACGCCTGATCGAGAACGGCCACGCGTACGCGGCGGGCGGCGACGTCTACTTCGACGTGCAGAGCTACCCCGAGTACGGCGCACTGTCCGGCCACAAACTCGACGACGTTCATCAGGGCGAGAGTGCGGCCGAGGGCAAGCGCGATCCTCGCGACTTCACCCTCTGGAAGGCCGTCAAGCCCGGTGAGCCCTCGTGGCCGACACCGTGGGGACCCGGCCGTCCGGGCTGGCACCTCGAGTGCTCGGCCATGGCGGAGTTCTATCTCGGGGCGGCATTCGACATCCATTGTGGTGGACGCGATCTCGTCTTCCCGCACCACGAGAACGAAATTGCGCAGGCCAAGTGCGCCGGCGACGATTTCGCTCAGTACTGGTTGCACAACGGCTGGGTCACGATGAGTGGCGAGAAGATGTCCAAGTCGTTGGGCAACGTTCTCTCGGTGCCGAACGTGCTCAAGAAGGTTCGTCCGCAAGAACTTCGGTACTACCTCGGTAGTGCGCACTACCGTTCCAATCTCGAGTACTCGGACGAGGCGTTGGACGAAAGTGCGAAGTCCTACCAGGGGCTCGAGTCGTTCGTCCTGCGCACACACAAGCGTGCGGGCGGCGTCGAACTCGGTACGTGGACCGAAGGTTTCGCGGCGGCTCTCGACAACGACTTGTCGGTGCCGATCGCGTTGGCCGAGATTCACGGCAAGGCGAGCGAGGGTAATTCCGCGCTCGCTGCCGGTGATCTCGACGCGGCTCGGGTGGCTGCCGGCCAGGTGCGGGCCATGCTCGCGATCCTGGGCGTCGACCCACTCGACGAGCATTGGACGCAGTCCGGTGGCGACACCGAGACGGCAATGGAAGCTTTGGACGTGTTGGTGCGGGCCGATCTCGATCGTCGGCAGCAGGCACGTACGGAAAAGAACTGGGCGGTGGCGGACGAGGTCCGCGATCGCCTCATCAAGGCGGGTATCGAAGTAACCGATACTCCCGACGGACCCGAATGGTCCCTTAAGGCAGGGCAGTAACAATGGCTGGAAACTCGAGCAGGCGCGGCGCAGTCCGTAAGGGCGGCACCAAGAAGGGCCAGGTTGCCGGTTCCGGCGGTAAGCACCGTCGCGGTCTCGAAGGGCGTGGCGCTACGCCGCCCGCCGAGGCACGCACCAAGCATCCCGCGGCAAAGCGTGCAGCGCGCGCCGCACGTGCCGACGAGAAGCAGGGCCGCGGTGGCCGTCCGGGTCCGGGCCGCAAGGTTCTCGACGGTCCCGAGACAGTGCTCGGACGCAACCCGGTGGTCGAGTGCCTACGCGCCGGCGTTCCGGCGACTGCACTGTGGGTCGCCGTCGGCACCGAGAGCGACGATCGACTGAAGGAATCCGTTCAGCTCGCTGCGGATGCCGGCATCTCGATCCTCGAGGTCCCCCGCACCGATCTGGATCGCCTCAGCGCCAACGGTCTTCACCAGGGCATCGCCCTGCAGGTTCCGCCGTACCGCTACGCGCACCCGGACGATCTTCTCTCGGAGGCACGCAAGCATGCCGAGCCGCCGCTGCTCGTCGCGCTGGACAACATCACCGATCCCCGCAACCTGGGTGCCGTCGTGCGCTCGGTCGCAGCTTTCGGTGGACACGGCGTCGTGATTCCGGAGCGTCGTAGCGCGAGCGTGAGTGCTGTCGCTTGGCGCACCAGCGCCGGCGCTGCCGCTCGTTTGCCGATTGCTCGGGCAACCAACCTCACCCGCACGCTCAAGGACTGGGCATCGAAGGGTGTTCAGGTCGTCGGTCTCGACGCCGAGGGCGACACCACTCTCGACGATTTCGACGGCAGCGGTCCCGTTGTGATCGTGGTCGGTTCCGAGGGCAAGGGCCTTTCGCGCCTCGTCCGCGAGAACTGCGACGCGATCCTGTCGATTCCGATGGCCGGTCCGGTCGAGTCGCTCAACGCCTCGGTTGCCGCCGGAGTCGTCCTGGCGGACATCGCCCGCAGGCGTCGTAGCAGCTGAGTTGTAACGGCTTTCGGGTGAGTCTGGCGGGGTTCTAGCTCCGTACCGACCAGGCTTCCCACAGTGCAGCGTAGGAACCGTCCGCGCCGATCAGTTCGTCATGTGTCCCGCTCTCGACTACGCGGCCACCGCTCATGACGAGTATGCGATCGGCGCGGACTGCTTGGCTCAGCCGGTGTGCGATCACCACGGCGGTCCGGCCGGTGACTGCGAGCTCGGCTGCCTGATCGAGTAGACCGGCTGCGGTGGTTCCGGCTTCGGCAGTCGCCTCGTCGAGGATGACGACGGGAGGATCGAGCAGAGCCAGTCGGACGAGGGCTATGTGCTGTGCCTGCGCCGCCGTCAACTGGTACCCACCGGCCCCGACCCTGGTCTCGAGTCCGTCCGGAAGTTCATGAATCCATTGAGCTTTCATCGTGTCGACGGCTTCGGCGATCTTCGCATCGTCCGAATCTGGTGCACACAACCGGAGATCGTCGGCGATCGTCCCGACGAACACGTGAACTTCCTGGCTGACGAGGACGACTTCGTGCCGAAGTTCGGCATCACTCAGGTCGTCAATCAGTTTGCCGTCGACGGTGATTCGCCCGTCCCCGACGGGAATGATGCCGGCAATCAGTTTGGCGAGCGTGGTCTTTCCGGCGCCGCTGCTTCCGACGACGGCGATTCGTTCCCCCGGTGCGATCGAGATCGAGATCGAATCGATCACCGGGGTGGAGTTGTCGTACGAGTAGGAAACCCGGTCCACCTCGACGCCGATGGGTTCGGACCGAGCCGAGGCAGGAATGCTCGTGGGCCGCCCGGGCATCGCGGTGACTCCGATCAGGCGAGCCAGGCTGGCACCCGCATCCTGCAATTCGTCGATGTTCGAGAGAAATACCGCGATGGGGCTGAACAGACTGTGGAAGTAGAGGGCGGCGGCGGTAGCGGCCCCGATGGACACCGAGCCTGTGGTCACGAGCCAGTAGCCGACGCTCAGGACGGCGGCCAGTCCGAGCAGTTCGGCGCCGTTGAGTTGGGCGAAGAAGTTGGTGCGCAGGCGAACTACCTGCATGTCGAAGCTGATGGCATGCTCGGAGGTCTCGGCGATTCGGTCGATGTGCTCGTCTGTTCGCCGCAGGGCAGTGACAGTGCCTGCGCCTCCGAGAGTTTCGATGAGCTGTTGTCCCCGCCTGGCCTGCGCAGCGCGAGAGCGTCGGTAGACGGGTCCGGAGCGTCGGAGGAAATGACGAAGAGCGAAATAGTGAATCGGCGCAACGGCAACGATTGCCACGGTGAAGCGCCAATCGATCACTCCCACACCGACAAGCGTCAGTGAAATCATGAACAGGGCAGACACGGTGGCGGGTAGTACTCGCGCGATGACGGTGTTTACCGCTTCGACGTCGCCCGAGACCCGGGAAATCAGATCACCGGTTCCGGCATCCTCGACCAGTGACGACGGCTGCGCGAGGGTGGCGGCGAACACGTCCTCACGAAGATCGGCCAGCACGTTCTGCGCGACGTTCGCCAGAAGCTGTGTGCTCCACCAGGTCAGCGCAACCCCTGCTGCCGCTGCGCCGAGCATGAACGCGGTGATACGCAGGAGTGAGGCAAACGGTTTGCCCTCCGTGACCGCATCGACCATGAGTCCGAGCAGTGCCGGGGTGGACAGGCCGCAGGCCGTAGCAGAGAGAAGCACGACGGTCGTGAGTGCGAGCGCTCGCTTGCGTGGCCGAAGCAGTGCGATCAATGCGCGGACGGTCTGCTTGGTCGACGCGATCGGCAGGGCAGATGCAACCGGAACAGCAGATGCATCCGGAAGGGTATCGGTCACAGCGACTCTCCCTCCCGAACGCCGTGGTCGATCGTGACGACACGGTCACACGAATGGAGCAGGGTCGGGCTCGAGGTGATCACCAGAATGGCCTTGTCGGGGAAGTTTCTCAGCGAGTGTGCAATTCGATGCTCGGTGACAGAGTCCACGGAAGTGGTGGGTTCGTGGAGGACCAGGATCGGCTGGGGTTGATGGAGAGCGCGGGCGAGGAGAAGGCGTTGGCGTTGACCTCCGGAGAGTTTCTTTCCTTGCTCGCCTACCTCGGAGAGGTGGCCGTCGGGCAGATGCGTCAACACGTCGTCGAGCGCAGATGACGTCATTGCCGACGAGTCGACGTTCGGTGCAGCCAGATTGTCGAAGACGGTGCCGGTGAACACGGTTCCTTCATGGGCGGAGACGAACACCTGATCACGAACTCCGTCCGGGCCGAGGTCGGTTGCATCGGTGCCGAATACGAAGTAAGAGTCGGGGGCGAGCGGGGTCTGATAGGCGAGTTGTCGTGCCAGTCGGTCGGCGGAATCGTCAGCGCGCACGCCCACCACTTCTCCGCGTCGAGCTGAGACGACAGTTCCGTTGTCCGCCGAAATCAATAGGGCGTCTCCACTTCTGGCAGGTTCGGTCGTGGCCGTGGCGGCCAGCGATTCGATCAGGTGTGGCTCGGCCAACAGTTCGGAAAGTCTGCGCGCGGAACCTCGCTTGGCAGCGAGTTCGGCACCGAAGAACCCCAGCGTTTCCATCGGACCGGCAATCACTCTGCTCAAGCCGACAACGGTGACGAAGTTGCCCACGGTGATCGTGCCTTGATGCGCCATCCACGCGGCTCCAAGCGCAACCGAAGCCAGCACCAACGCGGAGACCCCGGAATTGAGCGCGGTCAGGCTGGACATTGCTCTGACCGTCCGGATCGCTGCCTTCATCGACTCCCGGCTCGCGTTGACGTATCGCGACAGGGCGGTGGGTTCAGCCCCGAAACCCTTCAGTACCCGCAGTCCCAGCGTGAAATCCGTTGCAAGCATGCCTGCCTCGGCTGCCTTCTTCTGCTCTGCATACACGCGCTCGTCCAACGGACCGCTGATCTTGTGGATGAATATGAGCTGCGCAGCGGTGATGAGTACGACGATCAGTGCGAGCGGCCACGAGACGAAGGCAAGCGAAATCACTGCCGCGGCGAGCCCCGCAAATGCCGAGCCCTGTTCGGCGACAACCCAGGAGAAGCCCGAGACGTGTGAGGCATCCGAGGTAGAGATGGTGAGAACCTCACCGGTCGAACGCTGAGCTTTCATCCCCCTGGCATCGAGTATTCGTCTGGCAGCATTCAGTCGTAGGTCGTGTTCGCCGTAGACGAAGACCTGCGTGTTCAGGCGAACTGCGATGCGCCACGACAGAGCGAGTCCCACGAACAGAGCACACAGCACCGCAAGCCACACGAGAAGTGCTGTGCTGTCGGACTTTCCGATTGCCCGGTCGACGACGGTGCCGATCAGCACCGGGATGAGGGCTTGAGCTACCTGATACGACGCCTGCCCGGTGACGGCTGCAACCAGTCGCGGGCCGCGTCCGGCGGAGAATGATCCGACTCGGATCATCTCCATCGGACCGGAACGAGTTTCGGGCAGCGCTGACACTCGTGAAACTCCTCGCCCAGATCTGAACACTCGTTGTGCAGTTCTACGGTAAAGCCGGTGCGAGTGCGGAAAGTGCTCGCAGATGCCAAGGGCTACGCGGCAGCGGACAGATGGAGTATCGACACCCCATTACCGGGATCGGGTCTCGATATACCTGGCTGGTCGAAACAAAGTACGTTTGCGAAGAGAGCTGACAGAAGATGAAGAGCACTACCCGAATAGTGGCTGCGTTGGCCGCGATTGCCCTGCTCGCAGGCTGCCAGAGCAGCACCGAGTCAACAGCGTCGGAGGGCACGACGCAGTTGGCCGAGGCCGGCGCGCTGCCGGTCACCGTTGATCACGCGTACGGGTCGACCACCATCGAGACCGAACCTCAGCGGATCGTGACGATCGGCTGGAACAGCCAGGATTCGGTCCTCGCACTGGGCAAGACACCCGTCGCCATGGAGTCGTTCAGTGGGGC
This sequence comes from Rhodococcus sp. IEGM 1302, assembly GCF_030056935.1. Lineage (NCBI taxonomy): Bacteria > Bacillati > Actinomycetota > Actinomycetes > Mycobacteriales > Nocardiaceae > Rhodococcus > Rhodococcus sp. IEGM 1302. The sequence continues at coordinate 176,807 of NZ_JASHKY010000005.1, forward strand.
AGGCTTGGAGAACGGCATCCTGCCGTGGGACGAAGAATTGTTGGGCGATGTCGAACCCACGTTGCTCGACAGCGCGTCCGGTGTGCCGTTCGAGCAGATCCTGGCGTTGGAGCCGGACGTGATCATCGCAGTGGTCTCGGGAATCACCGAAGACGACTATGCACGTCTTTCCCAGATCGCACCCACCATTCCGTTCAAGGAGACCGCATGGGCGACCACGTGGCAGGAACAGTTGTCGACCATCGGATCAGTACTCGGCCAACCGAAGCGGGCTGCCGAGCTGATCGAGGAAACTGACGATTCCATAGCCGACCTGGCTGCCGGATCCCCGAATCTGAACGGGAAAACCTTGACCTTCCTCTCGGGAAACATCGACGGCCTCACCAATTACTGCGCTGACGACGGCCGAGTCATCCTGATGTCCCAGCTCGGACTGAAGCAGTCGGCCGGAAGCGCAGAGCTGTGCGGCGACACCCAGGGGTCGGTGACTGCATCGCGCGAACAGTACAACGAACTGGACGCGGACGTGATCGTGCTCAACGACGCGAGTGGGCAGGGGCTCCCCGGATTGATGGGGGACAAGTTGTTTGCCGACCTGCCGGCAGTCAAGGACGGCAGGCTGATTCAGCAGCTCGGTCTGGCACGAGTGATGGCCTTGGCTTCACCCACGTCGCTGAGCGTCAAATATGCTTTCGCGGAACTGGTCTCGAAGATGAACGGGTTCTGACCCGCTGATGAAACTGACCAGCTAGGCCGACAACTCGCACGCGTCCGAGTAGTAGTTCTTCGGTGTGCGTCCGGTGACCTTGCGGAACACGCTGGTGAAGGCGCTGGGGGTTTCGTATCCGACGCGACGGCTTACCGTCGAAACAGGAACGCCCGCAGCGAGATAGGACATCGCAGCGCGGACGCGAACTTGAATTCGCCACTCGGTGAAGGACATCCCCGTGCCTTGAGAGAACACACGGCTCAGGGTGCGGGGGCTTCCGCCGACCACATAGGCCCAATCGGCAAGCCCGCGTTGATCGGCGGGGTCGGCGATCAAGCGGCGTGCAACGGCGAGGGCCCGGGGATCGGCGGGCATCGGCACTGCGACATCAGCCGCCTCGATGGGCGCGAGCGTGTCGAAGACTACGGATTCGGCGCGCAAGCGAGCCTCGGTAGGCATATTTCGCTGGTGCAGATGGATGAGCATCGTCTTGACGACGTCGTCGATGCCGATGATCGCGGGTTTTGTCCACGGGTGGGGGAACGACTCGGGCCGGAAATAGGTGAAACGAGCCTCGGTGGATGCGCCGAGCGTGATGCGCCGTGGAGTTCCAGCCGGAATCCACATGCCGACCGTCGGTGGTATCTGCCAACGAACGTCGTCGATGTACGCGCTCATCTCGCCGGAAGCGCCCCAGAGGAGTTCGTGTTCGGGATGGCGGATCTCACGCCACGCGCGCTTCTGATCACGCCCGATGGTGGACGTCGTCATCGAGAAGGGGAGCGGAACGTACCGGCCTGCCGGCACAGCCCAGTACGGAAATCCTGTGGAACTCATCGGTGGATCATACCGCGAATGACTTAGGTAATGCTTTCCTATTTGGTTCTTTGATGCAGGCGCGACGGAGTGTGATCGCCACAAAAGATCGAGGGTGGCACCGAGTCCGAAGACTCGATGCCACCCTCGAACACATTCCCCGACGGAGTGTTTACAGGTGGAGCAGGCGGAGCGAGTGAATCAGCTGCCGTTGGCCAGGACACCGCTGATGATGTCGGAGATGAAGCCGGCCGGGTTGTCGAGGATGGAGGATCCGGCCGAACCGGTTCCGCCCTCGCCGTCAGAAGAGCCGAAGCCCAGATCTGCCGAGCCCGATGCGGCCGCCTCGCCGGGGTTCTTGGCGCGGATCTTGGCGTAGACGCCGCTGATGTTCTGTTCGGTATTGAACGTCGAGATACCGATCGAGCTCGACATTTCCTGGTACGAGCCGATCGGTGCATCGTCGGCGACGAGGTACTGCGCCTCGATCGTCACGGTCTTGCTTCCGGTGGGTGAGATCAGCCAGCCGGTGCTGGGCACATTCACGGTTCGGGCGGCAGTGTCAACCGAAGGCGTGACGGATTCGGTCTTCTGACCGCCGATCAAGTGCCACGCGTTGACCGTTGCCGTGCCCTGGATGTACTTGAACGTGGCGGGGTAGCGGTCGACGAACTGGTCGACGTAACGCTCGGGGTGGCCTGTTGTGGAGATGACCGTGCGCACGGTGACTTTGCCGCCGGGTGCAACTTCGCCGTCGCCCACGATGCTCTTGGTGATTCGGACGTTGGAGGAGTTGACCGTTGCCGCGGACGGGTGGGTGGCATCGGCGCTCGCGGTGCCTGCGGTCATCACGAGTCCGCTGGTGGCAAGTGCAGCGATTGCGATTCCGGTGAGTGTTTTGCGCATTGAAAAACGTGACATGAAATTCTCCGTTCGAGGGGTTCACGCTGACGGCGATGGGATGACTCTTCAAAGGTTGCGCCGCGGTAACCATTGAAACCTATCGGACGCTTGCCTATGTATCAGTTCGGCAGAATTTACGGAAAAGTCCGAATTGAGAGGACTTTTTCGGTGTCGATTGCCTGCCGTTAACTGATTGTCGACTATTTCGACGAAAAGCTGGTCGAATGTCCAGGTCGACTGTATCGTACTTCGAGAGTCGGGTTGCAACAAGTTCCAGTAATCAATGAATTCGGTTGTCCTGGAACCACACAGAGTGGAGATTGTTCGTGGCAAAGTTTGGATCCAGGAATCGTAGTCTGTCCACCGTTGGAGCTGGTTTGGGGGTGATTGCTCTTGCTGTGGGCGCAAGCGCGCTGGGTGCGGGAGTCGCGACTGCCGAGACAGCAACTTCCGGTGCCTACACATTTACTCGCACCGTGGACAATGCGTCGCCGAAGATCGGTGACACGATCACCTACACGACAGTGTCGAAGAAGAGCGGAATCGACGGGTATATCAGCAGGTTCACCGAGACGCATGCCGCATGCTTGACCTTTGTCCCGGGCTCGGCGAAGGTCACGAAGTTTCACGTTGGCGGGACGATGACCGAAACCACTGAAACGCCGGAACTGACAGCCACGACGCTCGAGGTGACCAGTGCCGGCTGGATCAACAACGGCAGCAAACCGGTGACCATGAAGACCAGCTACACGGTTACTGCTTCGTGTGCGCCGGGAACCGTGTACGGAAGTGGATTGGCGGTAGGTGCCACGGTGATGGGCAACGGATTCCAGTCGAGTGCGAATTTCGCCAACTTGGGCCCGTCCATCACTGTCCGCGCCGCGGATGTGGTCGATCCGGTTGACCCGGTCGATCCCGTTGATCCGGTTGATCCCACTGGCCCCGGAACCGGTGGCGGAATCGGATCGCTCGGCTCGTTGAGTGGTGGCCTCGGTTCCCTCAGCGGCCTGTTCGGTTCGAGCTAGGCGAGAGTTGTGAAACGGCGGGCCGAGACTGTCGTAGTCTCGGCCCGCCGCGGTTGTTCGGAGATCGGGTATTCAAACCATCAGGTGCTCAGCCGAATTCGATCGAGGTGTTGATTTCTTCCACCTGGTTGGAGGTCTGCATGTTCGTCGTGTCGGTGAACTGGTTTGCAAAGCTGACCAGGTAGACCGGCGAGTTGTCGTCGGCTTGGTAAGCGACGACCGTCATGACGGCGTAGAGCGGAACGTCCAGGTTTGGGGCGGTCCAGGTTCCGGAGAGGCGGAAACCCTGCTGTCCGTCGACGTCGATCTCGGTGTACTTCACCTCGGTCCACCCGTCGAGAGTGGCGATCGTTTCACGCGCAGCGGCAAGAACCTCGTCTTTTGTTGCGGTGCCCTGGTTTTCGACCGTCACCGTGGTGTTCGGCATGAAACCGCTGGGTTCCTGGCTGTTGCTGGACAACGCGTCCGTAACGCCGGCAGGGATGTTCTCGCCGTGAGTCCAGCTCGGCGGGAGGCTGACGCTGATGCTCGGCGCTTCGGGGTCGTCGCCGGTTTCGATCGTCGTCCGCTCACCGATGAACGGTGTTCCGTCCCGTAAAGTCGGCGTCGCGGCAGCGGCAGACGGTGAGGATGCAGAGCTTTCGGAAGCGGTGGTCTCACTGGTGTTGGTATCACTGGAGACGGCGTCGCCGCTTTCCGAACTGCTGCATCCGGACAAGACGAGTGCAGCAGTGATCAGTGACGCTATTCCGAGAGCAAGTGTGCTGCTCTTAGGGCTCATAGTGTGACAGTCCTTCAGGTTCTGGCGACGGCCGAGCGCCGCCGGCAGCATTGCTGGCGCGGCTGAGACTATCAGCGCTACGACGGCCGAGTAGTGGCCTTGAAGGTAATGGTGCTGCCGGGCCGCAGCTGTGCCAGCGACGCAATCCCGGCGTCGGAAACGACGGCGATGACCGGGTATCCGCCGGTCACGGGATGGTCGGCGAGGAACACGACGGGCTGGCCGCCTGGTGGCACCTGGATGGATCCCGTCACGACGCCTTCGCTCGGCAATTCCTCGGTGCGTGAGCGATGCAAAGGCCCTTGGCCCTGTAACCGGACCCCGACTCGGTTGGTGTGTTCGGTGACTTTCCACGTGGTGTGAAGGAGCGCGTGAACGGATGCGGCGGTGAACCAGGAATTTCGGGGGCCGAGCGTGATCTCGATCGGAACTGCGCCGAGTGCAGATGCCGGCGGTGGAATCAACTCTTCGGTGGGCCACGTCCCTTCCTCGGCCCCGAGGAGGACTAGATCGCCGGCGGCGAGCGGCGGCGGTCCGAGTCCGGAGAGCGTGTCGGTGGATCTGCTTCCGAGTACCTGCGGGACGTCGACGCCACCGCGTGCAGAGATATACGTTCTCAACCCGGTTGTGCTGTAACCCAATTCGAGAATGCTGCCACCACCCAGATGGATGCTCGCGTAGTCAGGTGCCGGCCGTCCGTCGACGGCCAGCGGCACCCGCGCGCCTGTCGCTGCCACCGTCATCGAACCGACGGCCCGCATAGCGAAACCGCCAGCGGTGACTTCGATGGTTGCTGCTCGAAAAGTGTTGCCTACGAGTCTGTTGGCGCTGTCGTGCGAGATCATGTCGACGGCGCCGGATCTTCCGACCCCGAGGGCGCCGTAGCCTCTCCGCCCGCGGTCCTGAACTGTGGCGAGCGGGCCGGTACGCACAACCTCGAGCCAGGCCATGAATCCATTGTCCCGCAACAGCGCGGTGAAGACACCAAAATCATGCTTGCACCAAAATCATGCACGGACAAAGGTGACTGTGGTGCCGGGTAGAAGCAGCGCCGGCGGGCGGCGCTCGGCATCCCACACCGACAGTTCAGTCGTTCCGATCAACTGCCAGCCGCCTGGGGAACTACGCGGGTAGACGCCCGAGAACGGTCCGGCCAACCCGACTGCACCGGCCGGGACCTGCCTGCGCGGGTCCGATCGACGTGGAACTTCGAGCTTTCTCTCGTTGCTGGTCAGATACGCGAAGCCGGGGGCGAAACCGATGAACGCGACGGTCCACGACGCAGCCGTGTGAGCGTCGATCACACCGTCGACCCCGAGGCCGGTCAGCTTGCCCACCTCTACGAGATCGGGGCCGTCGTAGCGGACCGGAATCTCGACAGCAGACCCGCTCTCGTCTGCTGTGAGTTCGATCGGTACGGCCCCACGTACCCATTTCTCCACCAGTTGGTGCGCGGTGATCGTGTTGTCGTACTCGATCAAGATGGTTCGCGCCGCGGGAATCAGGTCGATCACTCCGGGGATCCGACTGGCGTCGAGAGCCCTGAAGTTGCCCAGCACACTCGGCAGTTCGTCGTACTCGACGAGGACTGCGGATTCACCGGCGGGCAGGATCGCGATCATGTGAACGGCGTGATCTCGACGTCGGAAGATTCGAGGAGAGCGCGGATTGCCACGGCCATGTCGACGGCTGCCGGACTGTCACCGTGCACGCACACCGATGCGGCAGCGACTTTCAACGTGCTCCCGTCGACTGCGTCCAACTCGCCGTCGACGACCATTCGCCGAACCCGTTCTGCAACAAGCGTCGGGTCGTGCAGAACGGCGCCCGACTCGGTGCGGGGGACCAAGGTGCCTTCCGCCGTGTACGCACGATCGGCAAAAGCCTCGGCGACCACGTCGAGACCGGCTTCGCGCGCCTCTTCCAGGAACACCGAACCCGGTAGTCCGAGAACAGGTAGCGAACTGTCGTAGGCAACGACGGCGGCGACCACTGCCCGCGCCTGCCGTCGGTGATGGACTATTGCGTTGTAAAGCGCGCCGTGGGGTTTGACGTACGTGACCCGCGATCCGGCGACACGGGCCAAACCGTCGAGTGCCCCTATTTGATAAATGACGTCGGCGGTGAGGTCTTTCGGGGACATGTCGATGAAGCGTCGGCCGAAACCGGCGAGGTCTCGGTAACCCACCTGCGCGCCGATCCGCACGCCGCGGGTGGCTGCGGATTCGCAAGTCGCCAACAGCGTTGTCGGGTCGCCGGCATGGAATCCGCAGGCGATGTTCGCGCTGGTGACAAGTTCGAGCATGGCGTCGTCGTCGCCCAGGGTCCAGGCTCCGAAGCCCTCGCCGAGGTCGCTGTTCAGATCAACGCTGTAGCCCATACCTCGATTCTAGGTAGGTATGGGCTCTCGGTGTTCAGGCGTGCGCCGGAATCCGTCCGGCATTCTTGCGACGTGCGGATCCGAAGAGTCGGCATATCAGGTAGATCACGAACGAGACCGAGGTGACGAAACTCGAGACGGGAACGCCGGGGGCCAGCGAGAGAAGGATGCCGCCGACGGCTGCCAGTTCGGCGAACACGACGGAGAGGATCGTGGCCTTGAGTGGGCTTGCCGTGACGTACGCGGCGGCCGCTGCGGGGGTGATCAGCAGCGACATCACCAGCAGAGCACCGACGATCTGTACGCCGAGTGCTGCGGTGATGCCGACCAACACTGCGAACACGATCGACAGTGCCCGAACCGGAACACCGCGAGCTGCAGCAACTTCGGGGTCGGTGCTTGCGAACAGCAAAGGGCGGTAGATGAATCCGAGTGTGCCGATCACGATGACCGCGCACAGCAGCAGAAGTTCGAGACCACTGTTTCCCGGCGCCACGATCTGTCCGACCAACAACGAGAAGCTGGTTCCCGTGCGACCGTCGTACGCCCAGAGGAACAACACCGACAGGCCGAGACCGAAAGCCATGATCACGCCGATCACCGAATCTCGGTCGCGCGCTTTGGCTCCGAGCAGTCCGAACAGCACTGCCGCGACCACGGATCCGACGATGGCACCGAAGCCGACGCCCACACCGACGAGAAGTGCGGCGGATGCGCCCGTCAGTGACAGCTCACTCGTTCCGTGCACCGAGAACGACATCTGACGGCTCACGATCAGCGGCCCGATGATGCCGGCCAACAATCCGAGGATGGCACCGGCAATCAACGCCTGTTGGACGAAGTCGTACTGCAGTAGGTCGACGGTGGCGGACACGTCGAACATCCGCGACATCGCGTCGGTGAACTTGTTACTCACTGGTGGTGATCCTCATCAGAATGGTGAACGCCTTCTCCCGGGCGTAGTCCGCCTGCGCTGCCGAGCGCGTCGATGGCGTCGCCGGTGCCGATCACGACGAGGCGGCCACGAACCTGCAACACTTCGACGTCGGTGTTGTACAGATCCGAGAGAACTTCGGACGTCATCACTTCGGCCGGCGTCCCGATCCGGAATTTGCCGTCCACCAGGTAGAGCACTCGATCCACCAACGGCAGGATCGGATTGATCTCGTGCGTCACGAACAGCACCGCGGTGTCATGGCTGCGCCGCCGCTTGTCGATCAGCGTCGAGACCAGGTGCTGATTGGCGAGGTCGAGGCTGAGCAGCGGCTCGTCGCACAACAGGATCCGCGGGTCGCCGACCAAAGCCTGTGCGATCCGTAGTCGCTGCTGCTCACCGCCGGACATGGAACCGATGGGAGCGTCGGCGAACGACTGGGCGCTGACCTGTGCGATGGCGTCGTCGACGATCTTGCGGCGACGACCCCGACGCAGTAGGCCCGTACCCCACTGGTGACCGTCGACGCCGAGGCCGACCAGGTCGCGGCCGCGGAGCGGGAGGCCGTCGTCGATCGATTTCTGCTGCGGGATGTACCCGACGTGTGAGTTCCCGGCCCGTGCCGGCGTGCCGACGATCTGTGCACTACCGCCGCTGAGTTGTAGTTGGCCCAGCAGAATCTTCAGGAGCGAGGTCTTGCCCGACCCGTTCGGCCCGAGTACGGCGATGAACTCACCTGGCTGTACCTCGAGATCGAGCCCGTCCCATAATGTGCGGGCGCCGAAGGACAATCGAGCGTCCTTCAGCGTCACAGCGGGCACGGAGGCCTCTGAAGGCGCGGTGTTACCAGAAGGCACGGTGTTACCAGGGGGCACAGGAGTATTCGCGGAAGTTTCTGTCACAAGCCGATCGGTTCTTCTCGGAAATGGTGGGGCAAATAATTACTGGGCAGAGAGGGCGTTTGCGAGCGACTCCGCGGTCTGCGTCTGCCACTGAATGTAGTCCAGGCCCTCGGGGAGAGTCTCCGTAACCTCGACGACGGGCACTCCGGCGGTTTCGGCTGTGGTGCGCATGTCCTGGGTCACTTTGTCCTGCGTCTGGATGTTGTAGACCAGTGCGCGGGCCTGCTTCTCCGAGAGGAGTTGGCGGGTTGCGGCGATTGCGGCCGGTGACGGATCGTTGCCGTCTTCGATGGCGCTGGTGAACTCCTCGGGAGTTGCGTCCTTCAGTTCAGCTGCGACCAGGAGGTAGTGCGCGATCGGCTCGGTCTGAGCCACCGGTGCGCCCGCGTGGGCAGCGGCGATGGAATCGGTGATCGCTGTGACGCCGGCGAGCTTCTGGCTGTATGCCTTCGCGTTGTCCTCGTAGGTCGCCGCGTTGTCCGGATCGAGAGCGCTCAGCTGATCGGCCACCGAATGTGCGACGGCGTCGACGGTCGGGATGTCGAACCAGACGTGTTCGTTGACTGCGCCGTGGGTGTGACCGTCATGCGATTCGCCCGCGGTTTCGCCGGCGTGGATGCCGCCGTCGAGCAGGTTGTAGGCGTTGACCGTCTTCTGCTCGCCCTTGCCTGCGTCGAGGACGTCGGTGATGAACTGGTCGTAGCCGCCACCGTTGTAGACGACGAGCGATGCGTCGGTGATCTTGGCGGCATCGGCGGGAGTCGCCTCGAACGAGTGCGGGTCCGCGGACGGCTCGTTGATGATCGACGTCACGGTCAGCTTGTCGCCGGCGACGGCCTGCGCGACGTCGCCCCACACGTTCGTCGATGCGACGACGGTGATGCCGTCGTCCTTCGAGGAGGTTGAGCTGCACGCGGTGAGCGCGAATGCTGCGGCGACCGAGACGGCCGCGAGGGCGGTGGCGGTGCGGAATTTCGACGACGAACGCACGTGCTTTTCTCCTGAACAAAGGCTGGGCTAAATGCTATTGGAAACCGTTACCGTTACACATTAGCGCATAGTCGCTGGTAGTTCACCTTCGGTTCAGCCCCAACGCGCCGTCTGCGGGCACTACGGCTAACGTCCGTTTATGCCCCGGTCCCGTCAGCCACGCCGTCAAGCCACTTTGGCGTCGCTTGCCGCCGAGCTCAATGTGTCGAGAACTACAGTCTCGAACGCGTACAACCGACCCGATCAGCTCTCCGTCGAGCTGCGGGATCGAGTGCTCCAAGCGGCCAAGCGACGCGGATACCCCGGACCTGATCCGGTCGCCCGCTCCTTGCGAACTCGCAAAGCCGGTGCCGTCGGTCTTCTGCTCACCGAAGCACTCAGTTATTCGTTCCGTGACCCGGCCGCCATGAGCTTCCTTGCCGGTCTCTCGGAATCGTGTGAGGACGCCGGCCAGGGCTTGCTGCTCATCCCGGCCGGGCCCGGCCGCGACGAGGTGGATGCTGCAGCCGTGGTCCAGCAGGCGGGCGTCGACGGCTTTGTCGTCTACTCCGTGGCCGACGACGATCCGTATCTTGCTGCCGTGCTCGAGCGTCACATTCCGATCGTCGTCTGCGACCAGCCGCGCGAGATTCCCGGTGCATCCCTCGTGGGCATCGACGACCGCGCTGCCATGCGCAAGGTCGCCGATTACCTCATCGGGCTCGGCCACCGCGACATCGGCGTGCTCTGCATGAGGCTGGGGCGCGACCGGATGGACGGCGTGGTCAGCCAGGAACGACTCAAGTCCCCGCACTTCCACGTCCAGCGCGAGCGGATCGAAGGAGTGCGCGACGCGATGGTGGCGTCCGACATGGACCCACTCTCACTCACGGTGATCGAGCGGTACGTCCACACATCGCAGTCCGGGCACTCGGCGGCGGCGGAAGCTCTCGCGACCAACCCCGAGATCACCGCACTGGTCTGCACCACCGACGTGCTGGCTCTCGGCGCCTTGGACTGGGCGCGCTGGCAGGGCATCGATGTACCTGGCCAACTGTCGATCACCGGATTCGACGGCGTCGACGAGGCGCTGCGCGAATCACTGACAACGGTGCGCCAGCCCCAGGAAGAGAAGGGCCGGCGCGCCGGTGCGCTCCTGATGTCGCCGTCCGGATCCGGCGTTCCGATAGTCGAGATGCTCGACACTGAACTACTGGCCGGGCGAACATCAGGTCGGATCAAGGGGTAGCGCTCACGCCAGGAGTTGGGCGCAGCGCAACAATCCCAGATGGCTGTACGCCTGGGGGTGGTTGCCCAGCGAGCGTTCCGCGATGGGGTCGTACTCCTCCGCGAGTAGTCCGGTAGGACCCGCTGCCGCGACCAACTGATCGAACAGTGCCTCTGCTTGCAGGCGTTGTCCGATCAGCAGGTAGGCCTCGACGAGCCAGGCGGCGCAGAGGTGGAACCCACCTTCGATGCCGGGCAGACCGTCGTCGTGATGGTATCGGTATACCGTTGAGCCGCTGCGTAGTTCAGCCTCGGTGGCTACGACGGTCGCTGCAAAGCGCGGATCCGTCGGATCGATCAGCCCCGACAGTCCGATGTGCAGAGTCGCCGCGTCGAGATCGGTACCGTCGTAGGCTGCGGTGTACGACTGGACGTCGTCCTTCCAGCCTTTGTGTCGTACTTCGTCGGCGATCTGGTCACGCAGTTCCGCCCATTCCGGCAGAGCCTCGCGAGAAAAGCGGGTCGCAAGATCGACGGCGCGGTCGACGGTGACCCAGCCCATAACCTTGGAATAGACGTGGTGGCGCGGGTTGTCGCGAATTTCCCAGATGCCGTGATCGGGTTCGAACCAGCGCCGCTGCACTGCTTCGACCATGGCGCACACCAGTTCCCAGTCGCGGTCGCTCAAAGGATCGGGATCACCGGCCTTTTCGCGTGCATTCGCCAGTTCGACGATGAGCTCGACGATCGGGCCGAACACGTCCAGTTGAACCTGCTGATTCGCGGCGTTTCCGACGCGGACCGGCCGGGAGCCGGCGTATCCGGGGAGTGAATCGATGACGGCCTCTGGCGGTAGCGAAGTCCCGTAGAGCGTGTAGAGGGGGTGCAGGCGCTCGGGTCCCGGCAGTGTTTCGAGCACGCGGTGGACCCAGTCCAGGTAGTTCTCGGCCTCGTCGGTGGATCCGACGCTCACGAGAGCTGTTGCGGTGAGGGCGGCGTCGCGCAACCAGCAATAGCGGTAGTCCCAGTTGCGGACTCCGCCGATCTCTTCCGGCAGGGACGTCGTCGCGGCAGCCATGATGGAACCGGAATCGGCGTGGACCAGCCCGCGCAAGGTCAGTGCAGAGCGTTTCATCAAGTCCGGCTTCAGCTTCGGGAGTTCGAGCGTCTTGGCCCAATCGGACCAGTAGGCCTCCGAGGTCGCTCGACGCTCGAGCTCCGGAACGTCGGAAGGGCCGATTTCTTCTGTTCCGCAGCGCAATTCGAGGACGACGTCACCCTTGGACGGCTCGACGATGGCGTGGGCGGTCTGCTGGTTTCCGTCAGTGGCGATGTTCCACAGCACACCGGGGGAGCGGAGTACGTACGGCTCGTTGGTGCCGAGGACCCGAATGCCCTCGTCGACGACCTCGAGCGTGACCTGACCCTGGCCGAACTCGGGACGGGGTGCAAACGAGACGATCGCGTCGGCCTGACCTGAAATGATGCGGGTCAGGTCGGTTCGTCCCTGTGGGACGTCGTGGGGGAGGTAGTCGGTGACGGACAGGCTCGCCCAGCGGGTCTGAACTGTCATCGTGCTGTCGATGTACTTCTGGCTCAGCGGCAAGGCTGTGCGTCGAGGCCCGACCGAGAAGTGGCCGGCCCCGGTTCCGCCGAGAAGGTGTGCGAAGACGGCCGCTGAATCCGGTTCCGGGTGACACAACCAGGTCAGCGTCGCATCCGGGGTCACCAAAGCGACGGTGCGCGGACTGGCGAGCATCGAGAGTCGCTCGATGGGCGGAGCGTCGGCGCCGGAAAGCCACGTACGACGCTCGTCGAGCAGGAATGCCAGAGCGGCAGCGACGTCCTCGGTGCTGTCGACGCGATAGTCGGCGACGGTGTCCCCGCTGCCGACCTTGATTCCGATGTCCGGCCCCTGAAGCCTGCTGAACGCCTTTTCGTCGGTCACGTCGTCGCCGATGAAGACGGCAGCGGTTGCGCCGTCCTGATGGCGAATCAAGTCGAGTGCGTGCCCCTTGTCGGTGGCGATGACAGCCAACTCGACCACCGATTTGCCCTCGGTGACCTGAACGCCTGGCCAGAGTGCCGATTCGGTGCGGACGGCGATGAGCGCCTTCTCGGCGTCGTCGGCACTGGTGTTGCGTACGTGCAGTGCAACGCTGGCGGGCTTCTTCTCCACCGTTGCCCCAGGGGTGTCGGCGGCGATTCGGCCCAACTCGGTGACGATCTCGTCGAGCAGTTTCCTGGCGTCGGCGTCGATCGCGTGAACGAATCCGATGTCGAACTCGGAGCCGTGGCTGCCGACCAATTGCACTTCGGCGGGAAGTCGGGACAGCGCAGCCAGATCCTTGAGGGCGCGGCCCGAGATCACGGCAGCCGTCGTCGACGCGAGGCTGGCGAGAGAGCGAAGCGCACGCACCGTTTCCGCCCGGGGATACGCCTTGTCCGGGTTGGCGACGATGGGTGCCATCGTCCCGTCGTAGTCGGAGGCTACGAGCAGACGCGGCGTGCGTGCCACGCCTGACAGCGCTCGGCGGAGTTCGATGGACAGATCTTGTGCGCTCACCTCTTCAAATCTAGGTGATGCAGCGACTCCTGGCTCGATACGTTTCCGGCCGATCAGTGCAAAAATGACAGATGCGACAAAGGATGTCTACTCGGGTTTCCGAGTTCCGTCACCGAGCAGCAGTTCAACCGTCAATTCCAGTCGATTGGCGACATCGGTAGCCGAAGAGCGTCGCGTGAGCCATGCCACCAAATTGGACAGCCACACATCGGAAATCACGCGCGCGATCGCCAACTGCTCTTCGGTTGGCTCCTCTTCGGTCATCGCTCGTGCGAAGAGGCGGTCCATCAACTGGCCCACCTGATCGACCTCGGCCGCTGCGGAGGCGTCGGCGAACATGAACGCGCGAGTCATCGCTTCGGTGAGGAGCGGATCGCGCTGCATCGCGCGGGTGATGAGGCTGAGGATCAGCTGCATCCGCTCGAGCGGACTGGTTCCAGGCGGGATCTTGCCCTTGGAATCGATCTTCTCGAATTCGCGTGCCAGGGCGGACACCAGTAGGTGAACCTTGGACGGGAAGTAGCGATAGAGCGTTCCGACTGCGACGTCGGCACGCTCGGCCACGGCGCGCATCTGAACAGCCTCGTAGCCCCCCTTGGACGCCAAGGCGAGTGTTGCGTCGAGAATCCGCTTGCGGCGTTCACGTTGCGCGTTGGAGCTGAGATCGTCGTCCCCGAGCGTTGCAGAAGCAACCGCGTTGGAGCGGGATCGGGATGTTGTGGTCATCGACAAATTCCTTCGCGCCTTGACTCTTGGCCAGGTGTCATATTAGAACACGTTCTAAACAATTGTGTCACTTATCGAGAGGCGGGAACCAGTTGTGACAATCGCCACGACCGATGAACAGCGGGCGGTCCAGGAATCGATAGAGGCCTGGGCTCGCTCGGCCACGCCGATGGACATGGTACGCCGTGGACCAGCAGTTTCGTGGCGGGAGAAATGGTCCGAGTTCGCGTCTCTCGGGATATTTTCGGTCGCCGTTCCCGAAGCGGTAGGCGGAGCCGGGGCCGAAATCGTCGATCTCGCAGCAATGCTCGAGCAGGCGGCAATCGAACTCGTGCCGGGTCCTGTTCTCACGACTGCACTCGCAGCTCTGGTGGTGGGGCGTAGTTCGTCGCCCGCTGCCAAGCGATGGTCCGAAACGCTCGCCGACGGTGCGCTGCCGTGTGCCGTCGTATTGGACGAAAGTCCAGTTGCGGCAACGGCGAATGCGTCCGGCGGCATCGAGCTTCATGGCGAAGGAGGTTACGCCTGGGGCGGCGATTCAGGCGTATCGGTACTCGTGTCGGCGGGCGTCGTGTCCGAAGACGAAGGCTCGCGTGTCGTCTGGGCTCTCGTCGACGGAGACAGCGAAGGCGTGACCTACGAAGCGGTCGACACGATCGACAAGTCGCGACCACTGGCGCGAGTCTCCTTCGATCGAGTGACGGTCGATGCCGACCGAATCCTCGATGACATTGCGCCAGGATCGGTTTCCGACCTAGCGGCGGTACTTGGGGCTGCCGAAGCTGCCGGAATTGCGGCGTGGAGCCTGCGTACTGCGGTGGAGTACGCGAAGATTCGCGAACAATTCGGAAAGCCCATCGGCTCGTTCCAGGCGATCAAACACATCTGCGCCGAAATGCTGTGTCGCGTAGAGAATGCCGGAGCCGTCGCCTGGGATGGTGCGGTCGCTGCCGAGTCGGGCGACGAACTTCCGATCGCCGCAGCAGTGGCCGCCGCGGTGTCGCTGGATGCCGCTGTCGACACGGCAAAGGACTGCATTCAAGTGCTCGGCGGCATCGGATTCACCTGGGAGCACGAGGCGCACTTCTACCTTCGTCGAGCACTGTCGCTCCGGCAGATTCTGGGCGGATCGTCTCATTGGCGCGCACGCGTCGCGGAATTGACGATCGGCGGCGCACGGCGTCACCTTCAGATCGACTTGAGTGAGCTCGAATCCGACCGGTCCGAAATTCGCGAAGAGGTAGCGCAATTGGTGACGCTGCCCGAATCCGAGCAGCGCAACGCGTTGGCCGAATCGGGCTACCTTGCGCCGCACTGGCCCAAGCCGTACGGCCGGGGCGCCAAGGCCGCGCAACAGATTCTGATCGAAGAGGAATTGGCGGCCGTCGGTATCGGCCGACCTGATCTGGTGATCGGCTGGTGGGCAGTGCCGACCATCCTCGAGCACGGCAGTGCGGAGCAGATCGAAAGATTTGCGACTCCGACGCTCAAGGGCGAGATCACCTGGTGCCAGCTCTTCAGCGAACCCGGCGCAGGTTCCGATCTTGCCGCACTGCGCACGACCGCGGAAAAGGTCGACGGCGGTTGGAAGCTGAACGGCCAGAAAGTCTGGACTTCGCTTGCGCGTGAAGCTGACTGGGCCATCTGCCTCGCCAGGACCGATCGCGAGGTTCCCAAGCACAAGGGCATCACGTACTTCCTTCTCGACATGAAGACGGCCGGGATTCGGATCTCGCCGCTGCGCGAGATCACCGGAGATGCCCTGTTCAACGAAGTCTTCCTCGACGACGTCTTCGTCCCGGACGAGTGCGTCGTCGGCCAGCTCGGTGGAGGCTGGAAACTGGCCCGAACGACCCTCGCCAACGAGCGAGTCGCGATGAGCGGTGGCTCTTCGCTCGGCGGTGCGATGGAGGAATTGCTCGAGCTGGCCGGCGACCCCGATCCTGTGGTGGCAGACAAGCTCGGTGGGCTGATCGGAACCGCCATGGTGGGCTCACTGCTGGAATTGCGCACGACACTGCGGCAATTGGACGGTCAGGATCCGGGTCCGGCGTCGAGCGTCCGCAAGCTGGTGGGCGTGCGCCAGCGCCAGAATGTCGCGGAGTTCGCCATGGAATTGGGTGGTACTGCCGGGTGGGTGGAGGGCCCGCTTTCGCGTGAGTTCCTCAACACGCGATGCCTGTCGATTGCCGGCGGAACCACGCAGATTCTGTTGACCGTCGCCGCGGAGAGAATTCTGGGCCTGCCCCGTGATTAGACGGCGTGAGTAGAGGCCTTTAGAAATGTCCACGTTGGTGATACAACTAGAACACGTTCTACATCAGAGACAGGATTGCCAGCGTGGACTTCACTCCCGATGAAACCCAGGAAGCGGTAGCCGAGGTGGCTACCGCGCTCCTTGCCCGCGAACTGGAGCCGGACGCGCTTTGGGCGGCATTCGCCGATGCCGACCTGCTCACGTTGGCCCTGCCCGAGCGTCTGGGCGGCGAGGGACTCTCCGTCGCCGACGTCGGTTCCCTCCTCGTCGAGGTCGGCCGGGCCGCCGCTCCAATTCCGGCTCTCGCAACCCTCGGCTTCGGTGTACTCCCCATAGTCGCACTGGGGACCGACGCTCAACAGGACGAATTGCTCACCGGAGTCGGCGCCGGACGGGTGTTCACCGCGGCGCTCGGTGAGCCGGGTCAGCAGTTCCCGGCACAGCCGTCGACCACCGCCCATCAGTCGGGCGACTGGTATCGCGTCAGCGGGACGGTGCTTGCCGTGCCTTTCGCGGCGAGCGCACACAGAATTCTTGTGCCCACCGACGCCGGAGTCGTTCTCGTCGATCCGACCGCCGCCGGCGTCGCATTGACGCCGACTCCCAGTGCGTCCGGCAGTCCCGAGTTCGCAGTCACCATGGACGAGGCAGTCGGTGAACTTCTCGGTGCCGGCGAGGAAGCCGTCCAGACGCTGTACCGGATCGCCACGGCAAGCATCGGAGCCGTTGCAGATGGTTTGGTGTCCGGTGCCGTCGATCTCACTGCGGCGCATGTCGGCTCGCGTGAGCAATTCGGTAAGCCGCTCGCCACGTTCCAGGCAGTCTCACAACAGATAGCCGACGCGTACGTCACCTCTCGGACCCTTCACGTCGCGGCGTTGTCGGCGTCCTGGCGCGTGTCGGAGGGCCTGGACGCCCAGTCGGACCTCGACGTCATGGCGTACTGGATCGCCCAAGAAGTGCCTGCCACGATGCAGGTGCTTCACCACCTGCACGGCGGTCTGGGCGTCGACGTCACGTATCCACTTCATCGTTACTACTCGACTGCAAAAGACCTGGCACGCCTGCTCGGCGGTGCTTCGCAGCGACTCGACCTCGTGGGGGCCCGGTGTTCATCGATCTGACCGACAGTCAGCGCGCATTGCAAGCTGAACTTCGACGCTACTTCTCGACGCTGATCTCGCCCGAAGAGGCCAAGATCATGCGCGTGGAGCGGCATGGCCCTACCTATCGCGAGGTCATCCGTCGTATGGGCAAGGACGGCTGGCTCGGCGTCGGCTGGCCGGTGGAGTTCGGCGGACGTGGGTTCGGTGAAGTCGAGCAGCAGATTTTTGTCAACGAGGCTGTGCGGGCGGATGTCCCACTGCCTTCGGTGACGTTGCAGACCGTCGGCCCGACTCTGCAGAAGTACGGCAGCGAGGAGCAGAAGCAGAAATTCCTGCCCGCGATCCTCGCCGGTGAAGTGCACTTCGCGATCGGCTACACCGAACCGGAAGCCGGCACCGACCTTGCAGCACTGCGCACTTCGGCGGCACGAAATGGTGACGAGTACGTCGTCAACGGCCAGAAGATTTTCACCACCGGCGGGCATGACGCCGATTACGTGTGGCTCGCCGTGCGGACAGGGTCTGCCGATTCACGGCACCGCGGCATCTCCATCCTGATCATGGACACCAAAGATCCCGGCTACACCTGGACCCCGATCATCACCTGCGACGGTGCGCATCACGTCAACGCCACCTACTACGAGGACGTTCGCGTTCCGGCGAACATGCTTGTGGGTGAGGAGAATCAGGGCTGGCGCTTGATCACGACGCAGCTCAACCACGAGCGCGTCATGCTCGGTCCGGCAGGTCGTGTCGCAGGGATTTACGACCACGTCTTCGATTGGGCCAAGCGTGAAAACCTGCTTGATCACATTGACGTACGGCGCGCGCTCGGCGAAATACATGCGACGTACCGCCTCAACGAACTGCTCAACTGGCAAGTGGCGTCGAGTGATTCGGAGTCGGTGGATATCGCCGACGCTTCGGCAACCAAAGTGTTTGCGACCGAGCGTATCCAGCGGGTCGGTCGACTGGCGGAAGAGATCGTCGGGCGGTACGGAAATCCGATCGATCCCGAAACTGCTGATCTCATGGAGTGGCTGGACATGCAGATCAAGCGCAACCTGGTGATCACCTTCGGCGGTGGAGTCAACGAGGTGATGCGCGAATTGATCGCCACCGCCGGCCTGAAGCTTCCTCGCGTTCCGAGATAGGAAACAAATCGTGTCAGATCCCATTCTCACTGCTGCCGAGCGGGTTCGAGAGGACGGGCCAAGCGCTCCTCGCGCCGGCCGGGACCCCGTGAACCTGCCGATGATCCGCAACTGGGTCGAGGCGATAGGTGACGAGAACCCGATCTACGTCGACGAATCGGCTGCCCGCGCCGCCGGACACGACGGAATAGTCGCACCGCCGGCGATGGCGCAGGTATGGACGATGCGCGGTCTGGGGGCAATTCGAGAAGCCGACGACCCGTTGGGCCGGATGACGGACATCCTCGACGAGGCCGGATTCACCTCCGTCGTCGCGACCAACTGCGATCAGATCTACCACCGCTACTTGAAGCCGGGTGAAGAAGTCACCATCTCCTCGGTGTTGGAAGACGTAGTGGGACCCAAGAAGACAGGTCTTGGTGAAGGGTGGTTCTTCACTACCCGTAGCTTCTGGCGGGTCGGCGAAGAACTGGTCTCGGAGATGATGTTCCGGATCTTGAAGTTCGCGCCGCCAGTCAGCGAGAGTTCCTCCACTGACGTGCCTGCGGACCTGGACGCATCTCGAATGCTGCGTCCGACAGCATCCCTCGACACGCAGTTCTTCTGGGACGGTGTCGCCGCACACGAGTTACGTATTCAACTGCGTGCGGACGGGTCGGTACAGCACCCGCCGGTGCCCGCGATCTGGAAAGACAAGTCGGAGCAGACCGACTACGTGGTCGCGTCAGGTCGGGGAACGGTCTTCAGCTTTGTCGTTCACCACGCCCCCAAGGTTCCTGGTCGGTCGTTGCCGTTCGTCGTGGCCCTGGTCGAACTGCCCGAGGGTGTGCGGATGCTCGGCGAATTGCGCGGCGTCGATCCGTCGAGTGTGTCGATCGGAATGGAGGTGGAGGCGATCTACCTCGACTTCCCCGGAGACGACGAGACCGGGGGAACTCCCTGGACTCTGTACGCCTGGCAGCCGGTTTCTGTGTCTGCGGTGTCTGCGGTTTCTGCGGTGAAGGAGTGACGATGACTTCGACGACGGATATCACTGTGGGAGAGGTTCTTCCGCAGCTTTCGATTTACGGCGACCCGACGTTTGTGGTCTCGGCGGCGCTCGCTACCCGCGATTTTCAAGATGTTCACCACGACCGCGATCTCGCACAGAAACGCGGCTCGAAGGACATCTTCGTCAACATCCTCACCGACACCGGCTTGGTGCAGCGATTCGTGACCGATTGGGCAGGACCGCGGGCTGTACTCACGTCGATCAAACTCCGCCTCGGAGTCCCCTGGTACGCCTACGACACCTTGACGCTCTCCGGAACGGTGACCTCCTACGACGAGGATCTCGTGTCACTCGCGGTGGTCGGCAAGAACAGCCTGGGAGATCACATCACCGCACAGGTCACACTGGCATTTCCGGCGTCGGGCTCGAATGGAGACACTGAAAACGGAGACATTGAATGAGCGCATTGTCCGGCAAGGCAGCGATCGTCGGAATCGGAGCCACGGATTTCTCGAAGGACTCCGGTCGCAGTGAACTGCGACTGGCCGCCGAGGCTGTTCAAGCCGCGTTGGACGACGCCGGTCTGACACCCGCCGACGTCGACGGTCTTACCTCGTTCACCATGGACACCAACACCGAAGTGGCAGTAGCTCGTTCGGTGGGGATTCCGAACCTCAAGTTCTTCAGCCGCATTCACTACGGAGGCGGTGCCGCTGCGGCGACGATTCAGCAGGCCGCCATGGCTGTTGCCACCGGCGTCGCAGACGTCGTCGTCGCTTACCGCGCGTTCAACGAGCGATCGGGTGCGCGTTTCGGGCAGGTGAACTCCGGCCTTGTGGCGCAGGTCAATTCGTCGGGCACGGATAACGCCTTTTCCTATCCTCACGGATTGGGTACTCCTGCATCGTTTGTCGCGATGGTCGCGCAGCGATACATGCACGTATACGGAGCGTCCAGCGAGGACTTCGGTCGAATCGCCGTCGCGGACCGTAAGCATGCAGCCACCAATCCGAAGGCGTTCTTCTACGGAAAACCGATTACCCTCGAGGACCATCAGAATTCGCGGTTCATCGCCGAACCTTTGCATCTTCTCGATTGCTGCCAGGAGTCCGACGGCGGCATCGCGATCGTCGTCACCTCGCCAGAACGAGCCAAAGATCTGAAGAACACCCCCGCCGTTATCGCTGCCGCCGCACAGGGCAGCGGGGCAGATCAATACATCATGACCAGCTATTACCGCGACGGTTTGACCGGCCTACCGGAGATGGGCCTTGTCGGCGATCAGCTCTGGTCACAAAGTGGGCTGCGCCCGTCGGACATGCAGACGGCGATCTTCTACGACCACTTCACGCCCTATGTTCTGATGCAGCTCGAGGAACTCGGTTTCTGTGGCAGGGGAGAGGCAAAGGACTTCATCGCCGGTGGCGCAATCGAACTCGGCGGCAAGCTTCCGATCAACACCCATGGTGGACAGCTCGGCGAGGCATACATTCACGGGATGAACGGTATCGCCGAGGGTGTTCGGCAGATCCGCGGTACTTCGGTCAACCAGGTCGACTCCGTCGAGAATGTACTGGTGACTGCGGGAACGGGCGTTCCGACATCGGGGCTTGTGCTGACTCGCTGATTATCGTGGGCACAGCTTCATCAAGCGTCACGGCCGGTTGGCACCGCATCGAGGTCTCCTTCGATGCGGTGCTCGGTTCGTGTTCTGTTGTCGCCAAAGAGGTTTGACCTCTCAGGTTTTGAAGGTGGTGTTCGCCGGCCTGGGTTGCTGTCCGGGGTCGATCGAGGGTGGCGGGATGAACCAGGGTTTGTTGTCGGCGCCGATGCGGATTTTCCATTTCCCGACGAACCCGGATTTGCGGTGCATCAGCCGGTGATGTGAACGGCACAGCAGGACCAGGTTGTTCATCACCGTCGGGCCACCGTTGGCCCAGTGCTTAATGTGGTGCGCATCGGTCCAGGCGGGTACGCATGTGCAGCCGGGGAAGGCGCAGCCCTTGTCTCGGGCGATCAACGCGACGCGTTGATCGGCGGTGACCAACCTCTTTCCTGGTTTCGCATCGAGCGGTGCGCCGTGATCGTCGAGCAGGACGGTGGAGAGGAAGCAGTCGCAGCCGAGGAGTCTGGTCTGTGACACGGACAGTGGTCCGAGCCAGGGCATGTGCCCGACATCGAGATCCGATACAGCCATTCCGTCATCAGAAGTGGAGGGTGTTGCGGCGCAGTCCCGGTGCTCCGCAAGATCGCGAGCGTTGATGTGCACGTTCACGTGCGGACGCTGACCACCATCGGTGCCGGTCTTGGCGCAATCGAGATAGCGGCGGATCAGTTCGGTGAACCCGTCGGCCGTGCGTTTCGCCGCCGACCGGGCATCGGGGGTTCCGTCCGGTGCCGGGGTGGGCATCGTCAGATTCGACAACGCAGACAACAGCATTTCGCCGGTGAGGGCGTCGAAATCACCGCGCATCACCACTCGACCGTTCAATGTCGACGCGATCCGCAACTCGTTCCGGTCGACGTCTTCGGCGGGTGGAATCTCATCCGATTCGAACAACCGCTCCAAGGTCGCGATCACGTTCCGCACCTTCGTGGTCGTGGACTCGACACCGGATGCAGCAGCCAACAGTAGGTCGATGCACTTCGGTAGCGCCTCCTCCGGCATGCCTTTCGGTGGTGATTCGCAGAACGCCACGATCAACACGGCATGCTCGAACGAGCAATCCCCGCCATCGAACCGAGCCGCCACAGCCGGAAACGGCCGCAAAGCCGCACCCAATGCGGCGATCTTCTTCCCGTCCCGAACCTGCAGCATCGTGTTGGCCGCCAACCACGAACCGACCCCGCGGCTGGCGATCACCTGATCATCCGGGCGCATCGAGAGTTCGTCGACCACTGCCACCCGCACAGCCTCGAGACGAAGAATCTCCGCGCTCGCCGACACCGCAGCCGCACGTAACTCAGCAGCCGACAACTGCCACAGACGTCCGCGTAACCCCACCGCAGAACCCGAAACCACGTCCGACAACAAGACACTCATTGAATCCCCCGATCCCCTCCCCAAATCATACTCGAACATGCGTTCGAGTCAAGAGGTGCTTTTGGGCTCGCTCTAGGATCGCTGGATGTTCACGTTGACTACGGAACGCCTTGTTCTTCGAGATTTCACTGCCGCGGATGAAGGTGCCGTCCATCAGTACGCGTCCGACCCTGCCGTCTGTAGATATGTTGATTGGGGGCCGAACACCCCCGCGGTGACCAGGGCATTCCTGGCGGACGCGGCACTCGAAGCTGCGCTCGTCGAACGTCGCACGTTCACCCTGGCCATCACGTCGAAGGCCGATGGAGCAGTCATCGGCTCGATAGCTGTGTGGGAAGTATCCGCCGCGCACCGGCGGGCGGAACTCGGTTTTGTCGTGAACCCGAAGTTCCAAGGGCGGGGCTATGCGTCGGAGGCGGGGCGCGCGGTTCTGGAATTCGCCTTTGCTCGCTTCGGAGCGCAGCGAGTGCAGGCAACGTGTCGTCCGGAGAATTCGGCGTCGGCGTCGGTGCTCACCAAAATCGGAATGGAGGAGGAGGGGCGAATGAGGGCACACATGGTGATCCGGGGGACCGCGGTGGATTCGCTGCTTTTTGCTGCAACACGACCCGCCGCCGTACAGCCAGAGATCACGTCAGCTCACTTCGCGTGACCTTCCCGGGCCCTGGTGCGATACTCGAACCATGTTCGAGGATGCCTTGCTCATCGACGCGGCCGGCCGGCCCACTATGCAGCATCACCAGGCCTTTTCTCGGGACTGGGACCGCATCAAGGAGTGGTCCGACAACATCTACATGCCGTATACGGTCACGCCGATCGGAAGTCGGTTGAAGCCGGCTTCGGACATGTACTCCGCGGCAGTCGGCAAGATCGACGTCACCAGATTCTGTTACGGGATTCCGGTCTCCGTCGGTGAATGTTCGCCTGAGGCCGGAAACATTCTGGTTCTGACGACTATCAGAGGCAACGGTCGACATGCCCTCGGCGGAGGAACTGCGGTGAATACTGCCGTGGGGGAGACCTTTGTCGCCGACTGTAGCCGGACCGACTACTTCGTCGAATTCGACGAAGATCATCTGCAGCTGAATCTCACTGTGCCGCATCAGCTTGTCGCCGATCACGCCATGCAATGGTTCGGGTCGGTTCCCGACGACCGTCTGTGGCGGCACAAGTGCACCATCGGCGGGCGGGGCTCGAGTTGGCTGGCATTGATGGACTACGTCGTTCGCGCAATTGCAGAGTCGCCTGAGGCGATGTCGAGCGAAAGGCTGGGTGCCAGAGTTCAAGAACTCATCGCGGCTCAGCTTCTCGACGAGTGGGCGACGCAGGCCGGGCTGCAACTCGGCGTCGACGTCGCCTCCGCCGAACCTGCCTACGTGCGATCTGCAGAGGAGTACATCGATACGTTTGCTCGCTCGGTGCCGACGGCATCGGAGATCGCGGCTGCGGTGGGTGTCAGTGTCCGGGCGCTCACTGCGGGATTTCGACGGTACCGAGACACCACGCCGGGGCAACGATTGCGCGCGCGTCGGTTGGAGGGTGTACGCGGCGAACTGTTGCGTTCCGACGGGAGAACCGTCTCCGAAATCGCCAACGCCTGGGGCTACGTCAATCTGGGTATGTTTGCGGCCACATACCGGAAACGGTTCGGAGAGTTGCCTTCCGAGACCCGGAATCGACTCTGAGGACAGTTGTTTGAACGGTCATGACGATCGTTTTACGCACTCGATGAACTGCCGTGATCCGTTGTTTCGTGTCGGAGCGTTCTGCAAGGATTGAAATCGAACGTGACAGCAATCCCACGAGCTAGGAGTACGTCATGGCAACTCGACTCAATCCGTACATCAGCTTCAACGGCAATGCCCGTGAGGCGTTGGAGTTCTACAAAGAAATCTTTGGTGGCACGCTGGCGCTGAGCACGTTCGGTGAGTTCGGCAATCCCGGTGAAGGCGGCGACAAGATCATGCACGGAATGCTCGAAACCGATCAGGGATACACCCTGATGGGTGCCGACACTCCGCCCGGCATGCCGTACAACCCCGGCGACAACATCACGGTCAGCCTCAGCGGCGACGACGGCGATGTGCTGCGCGGGTACTGGGAGCAGTTGTCGGGAACGGGAACGGTGAGCGTTCCACTCGAGAAGCAGATGTGGGGCGACGAATTCGGCGCCTGTACAGACAAATTCGGCATTTCCTGGCTGGTGAATATCGGAGCGCCCCAGAGCTGACTCCAAGCTCTGCCCGGTTCTGCCGAAACGAGACAGTTTTACTGCCGTTTCGAGGCAGAACCGGGTATGTGATCGCCGTTACATTCTGTTCGACAAGATAAGTTGCAAGTCGGATGGAGAAATGCAGTGACGATCGAAGATATTGCGCGGAAGCCCCTTTCGAAGCAGCACCTCGACGACGTGCTGGCGCGAGCAACTCAGCGGGCTGACCGAGTCCCGGGTGTCGTCGCGATGATCACGGATCGAGAAGGCAACATCTACGAGGGTGCAGCCGGTGAGCGGGCTCTCGGTCACGGCGAACCGATGACCCTCGATACAACCTTTGCGCTCTTCTCCACCACCAAGGCGATTACCGGTACCGCTGTCCTGCAATGTGTGGAGGAGGGGTTGCTCGATCTCGATGCACCTGCAGCGACCTATGTTCCCGACATCGGTGAGCTGAAGGTCCTGGACGGTTTCGACGCCGGCGGAAACCCCGTTCTTCGGGAACCCAAGCGTGACATCACCACTCGCATGCTGCTCCTTCACACTGCAGGGTTCGGCTACGACTTCTTCAACGAGTCGTACAACCGGCTCTCGCAGGAACATGGGCAGCCCAGCGTGATCACGTGTAGCAAAGCGGCGCTCACGACACCGCTGCTCTTCGACCCGGGTGAGAAGTGGGAGTACGGCACCAACATCGACTGGGCCGGACAGGTCGTCGAGTCGATTCGAGGTCAGCGACTCGGCGATGTCATGCGCGAGCGCATCTTCGAACCTCTCGAGATGACGGATACGGCATTCACGATGAGCCCGTCGATGAAGGATCGACTTGCACCGATCCATCAGCGCGAGAGCGACGGAAGCCTCACTCCGCTCATCGGATTCGAGCTTCCGGCCGAACCCGAGGTGCACATGGGTGGTCACGGTTTGCACGGCACTGTCGGCGACTACATGAAGTTCATCCGTATGTGGCTCAACGACGGCGCGGGCACTTCGGGTCGCGTGTTGTCGTCGGAGACGGTAGCTGCAGCCGTTCAGAACGGGCTCGAAGGCCAGCACGTGGGGTTGTTGCCCGGAGTTCTCCCGACGCTGTCCAACGATGCGGAATTCTTCCCCGGTGTACCCAAAGGATGGGCATACTCCTTCATGACAAATGAAGAGGTGGCACCCACCGGTAGGCCGGCCGGATCGCTGGCTTGGGCGGGTCTTGCCAACCTCTATTACTGGATCGACCGGCAGACCGGCGTCGGCGGGTTCTGGGCAACGCAGATTCTGCCGTTCGCGGACGCTGGATCCATCAACGGATACCTGGAATTCGAGACCGCCGTTTACCAGTGATCGGCTGGATTCCCGCTGTCCGGGATCGACTGTTTCTTTCGGGCGGGTTCGGAGTACGCATGCAGTACAGCGCACGCTTGCATACGACGAACTAGGAGACGGCATGAACAGCCTCGAAGGCAGCTTCGAAGGAAAAGTTGCACTGATCACCGGCGCCGCACGCGGTCAGGGGCGCGCCCACGCTGTCGCATTCGCGGAGCGTGGCGCGGACATCGTGATCTGCGACCGGTGCGAGAACAGTGATGTCGTCGCCTACCCCCTCGCAAACGAGGAGGATCTGAAGGAAACCGTTCGTTTGGTGGAAGCCACCGGTCGTCGGTGCATTGCCGTCAAGGCAGACACTGCTGATCGCGACGCAATGGACGCGCTCGTTGCCCGCGCTGAAGCCGAGTTCGGCCGTGTCGACATCGCCGTCGCGAATGCCGGTGTGTCCGTGCCCGCTCCGATCACGTCGATGACGTCGGCGCAGTGGAACGAAGTCATCTCGTCGAACCTGACCGGTGTGTTCAACACCGTTGCAGCCGTGTCAGGTGGAATGGCGGAACGCGGTTACGGTCGCATCATCACGATTTCCTCGATGATGGGTCGCTCCGGTGGCACCCAGATGGCTGCGTACGGCGCCTCCAAGTGGGGCGTCATCGGTTTGACGAAGAGTGTGTCGCTCGAACTGGCAAACTCGGGTGTGACCGTGAATGCTATTGCACCGGGGAACATCTCGACGCCGATGATTCACAACGACATGATGTACGCGATGATGCGGCCTGACCTCGAATCGCCGACGGCAGACGACGTCGAACCCGTGTACGCGACTCTGCATGCGCAGCCGGTCGGTTGGCTGGATCCCTTCGAGATCACGCGAGTAGTCCTGTTCCTCGCCGCCGACGCGAGTGCCCACATGAGTGGCATCGTGGTTCCTGTCGACGCCGGAGTAGCCGCTCGCTCGAACGCTTGACGGACAAGACTGTTCGCGCGAAAGCGCGGACCGCGTGGGTCGTCGGCGTCCTGAGTCTGAGCGGTGTGGTGGTCGCGCTGCAACAGACCTTGGTGGTGCCGGTCCTGCCTGCGTTCGCGACGGCATCGGGAGTATCGTCGTCCACCGCTTCCTGGCTGGTGACCTCGACATTGCTGACCGGTGCCGTCGCGACCCCTCTCATCGGCAGACTCGCCGACATGTTCGGAAAGCGCGCGATGATGCTCGTCTGCCTTGCCGTGATGATCGTCGGCTGCATGGTTGCTGCGCTCAGCCAGAGTTTCTGGTTACTGATCCTCGGACGCTCGTTGCAGGGGTTCGCGACGGCACTTCTGCCCGTCGGAATCAGCATCATGCGCGATGTCCTTCCTCCGGAAAAGCTCAGTGGTGCAGTAGCTCTCATGAGTGCGACGTTGGGGATCGGCGGCATGTTCGGTATGCCGATGGCGGGGGTGATCTCGGCGCACTGGGGGCTACCCGCGCTTTTCTGGGTCACCGGTGGATTCGGGGTCGTACTGATAGTCGTCTTGCCTCTGGTGGTGCCGGAATCGGCTGTGAAGAGTCGCGGACGCTTCGACTTTCTGGGAGCCACAGTCCTCACGCTCGCTATGACTGCACTGCTGCTGGCCGTTTCGAAAGGAACCGAATGGGGCTGGGCAAGCCCCGAGGTTCTGGTTCTGATCGCGTCCGGCGTGGTCTTGCTCTGTGGATGGATTCCGTGGGAACTGCACACGCCGGCACCGCTGGTCGATCTGCGGACTTCCCTTCGCGCTCCGATTCTGGTTTCGAACGTCTGCGCAGTATTACTCGGTTTTGCCATGTTCATCAGCGCGTTGGCGGCAACGCAGGAACTTCAGTTGCCCCTGGCGTCGGCGGACGGTCTCGGACTCTCGGCTGCCGAAGCCGGACTGGCGATGATGCCGGGCGGAGTCCTGATGATCGGATTGGCGCCGGTGTCGTCGAAGGTGACGAGGCGATGGGGAGCGAAGGCCACGTTGGCCTCAGGAGCGATCGTCATCGCAATCGGATACGTCTTGCGTGTGCTGTTGACGCCGACGCTGGTCAATATCGTGATCGGCGCTGCCGTGGTATCGGCCGGTGTGGCATTTTCCCTGGCAGCCATGCCGACTCTGATCACCGAATCTGCGCCGATCCATCAGACCGCCTCGGCCAACGGATTCAACAGCCTGCTCCGTTCGGTCGGTACCTCCACCGGAAGCGCCGTTGCGGCAGCGGTATTGGCCGGTTCGACGGTGGTGATCGGTGCGAGCACTGTGCCGACCCTGCATTCGTTCGCGGTTTTGTACTGGATCGGAGCGGGCGTATCGGCACTGGCGGCCGCGGTGACCTTGGCAGTGAGGGTGGAGCGGACGGGGGCGGTATCGCGGCCCGAGTTACCAATTGCAGCCGAAACCGATGGCGCAACGAAGATCGGGTGAGTCGACGGACTCACCCGATCTTCGTCACCGTTATCTCCGACTGGAATCGACCAGGTACTCGAGATTCTGGTTGTACGGTGTGGCCGTCACCGCCGCGTGCGAACTCACCCGAGACACCTCGGTAGTGCCGCGAACGACAGAGGCCTTGATGGAACCTACTTTCAACGGGGCGATGCAGCTGCTCATCCCGGCCGGGGCATTGCAGGTGGTAATCGTGGTTCCCACCGTCACTTTGACGACTGCGGGAGCGGTCAAGAAGGTGAGAACCTCGACGGTATCGCGAGCGGGGGATGACCATTGGCGCAGTGTCATAGGGGCAGCAGAGCGATTGACGGGGACCGCGGAGACCGACTGATTGCGATAGACGAGATACGCGGTGTCGCGAACAATCGCGGGTGAGGCGCCGGAGCGGAAGCTGTACAGCCCGTAGGAACTCATGTCGAGTAACGCGCGCCCATGACCGGCGCTGGGTGCGAACGACGTTCCCTCGCTGTAGTCGTTCCAGGTGACGAGCTGTACCCATTCACTGTTGGACGCAATCGCAATCTGCCACATGTTCTGCAGATTCTGTGAATTCTGTGCCTCGTCGTAGATCGACTGACTCGGACGAACATCTTGGAAGGCGACTGGCTGCATCCATATCTTTCCCAAGGAGTGAGCGGCAGCAGCAAGCCCCATCGGAGAGTTCGGGTTCGAGCCCGAGAGCGGATTTCCTGCCGGATTTCGGTTACCCCAATTCGACATCCCGTAGCTGATCGATGCAAAAGAATTCCGGTTGGCTGCTGCGTCGAGGAAAACCGGAACAAATGCCACATTTATTCCGTAAGAATTTTTCATAATAGTGATGAACTCCGACCACCAGCCCGCAGTCTTGTTTTCGGCAAGAAATGGCGAGATCACTAGTCGTCCGTCGTTCAATTTGAACGATGATGCCATGGTCGAATACGGTTTCATCTCTGCTGCCATTTGAGCTGCGGTCATGTTTTTGAACGCGCCGTTCATATCAGGCATGAGCATGATCTTGAAATTCGGATCGACTGCTGCGGCCGCTTTGATCAGGGCGGTGGGCACGGTGGAACCCCACCAACTGGTGTCGGTTGCCTTGGCGATGATGTCGACGGAGAATCCGTCGATGCCCGCGGCGATTGCCGAACGAACTTCGTTTTCGAGGTCGCGTTGGCGCCACTGCGTATCGGCGATGGGTTGCCGCGGTGTCGGCCGATCGCGGAGGAATCCTCCGTAGCGAACGTGTTTGTTGTTCTCGCCGTTGACCGTAAGATATTGTGTCGCATAGTAATCGCCAGACGGATTCGCATTGTCGATCGAAACCGGATAGGGCGGGAAGTAGTGAGCGAAAACCAACTTTCCGTTCAGTGCCGACTTGGGTGGAATGTCGAAGGGCAGCGCTGCAGATTCAGGATTCGCCGAGAACGAGGCCGGCGTGTACGTCGGCGCGGAGCGTGGTTGTGTGTTGTACGCGGCGATCAGTGCGGCCGAGATAATCACGGCCAGGGTGAAGCAGATGGTCTCGAAGGAATATTTCGCCGTTTTTCGGATCCACGGAGTTCGGATGTATCGAGTTCTGATACTCATGGCACAGTCAGCCTTTCTCGATCCCCCGAAGTGTGAGTCTTCCCCGCGTGCACTGAATCGGTGATTCAATTCTTTTCGGCCTCTGTCTGATTTGTAATTCGAGATTCGACACCATAAGTCAACCGTCACCGGCCCGAGTGTCACTTGCTGTACGAGTGTAACGCTGCCGCGTTCATCATGAATACCTGAAAGCGGTCTTTGTTCAAGAATTTCGGGTTTTTCTTTGCGGTATATATCCGTCGAAAGGTCGGTGAAATTTATCGGCTGTATTGGACAGGACTGGGACGTGTGGTCTGTTCCGTACCTCGTGGCCGAAAGGCACCGGCGAAACCAGGGAGGTGATTGCAGCCGGGCAACTGACGAAATTTCCTGGAATGTGTCGGCCTCCTGGGTCACACTGGGGAACGGACTACCGACGGATTACCGATGCGGGAGGGCTCATGACCGAAGCGATTGTGGCCGAGGGGCTGGTCAAGAAGTACGGCGACGTCACGGCATTGGACGGCATCGACCTGGAAGTGCGCGAGGGTTCGGTGATGGCTCTGTTGGGCCCCAACGGTGCCGGAAAAACCACTGCGGTAAGGATATTCACGACGCTGCTCATTCCCGACGGTGGACGCGCCAAGGTTGCCGGGCTGGACGTGGTCGAGGATGCGCGGGCGTTGCGATCCAAGATCGGTGCTTCGGGTCAGTACGCCGCGGTCGACGAGTACCTGACGGGCTACGAGAATCTGGACATGGTCGGGCGGCTGTATCACCTCGGCGCCCGAAACAGTAAGGCCCGAGCGCGAGAATTGCTCGAGCAGTTCGATCTCGTCGAGGCTGGAGATCGGCCGGTCAAGGGCTATTCCGGTGGAATGCGGCGACGTCTCGATCTCGCCGGCGCATTGGTTGCTCGGCCACAGGTGTTGTTTCTCGACGAGCCGACCACCGGCCTCGATCCTCGGGCGCGACTCGGTCTCTGGGACGTCATCGAAGGGTTGGTGGCTCAGGGGACCACGCTGTTGCTCACGACGCAATACATGGAGGAAGCCGAGAGGTTGGCCGACCAGATCGCCGTCATCGACCGCGGCTCGGTCATCGCGCGCGGTACTGCAGACCAGTTGAAGGCGCGGGTCGGGGGTGAGCGCATCGAATTGAGCGTGCACGAGGTCGAGCATCTCGACATCGTCCGCGAGGAATTGCGCTCGCTTGCCGTGGGGGACATTCAGGTTCAAGAGAATGTCCGTCGCGTCACCGTTCCTGTCGACGACGGCACCGACGCGTTGGTCGCGGCGCTGAATCTTCTGTCGGCACGAGGCATCCGCGTATTCGACGTCGGCCTGCGCAGACCCACTCTCGACGATGTCTTCCTCACACTGACCGGGCACCAGGCTGAACTGGAGGATCAGAAATGACCGTGCAGATGGCGCTCGAAGACGGTTTGACCATCGCCAGGCGAAACTTGATCAAGATCAAGCGCGTTCCGGATCTGCTGGTGTTCACCACTTTGTCGCCGATCATGTTCGTGCTCTTGTTCGCGTATGTGTTCGGCAGTGCGATCTCCGTCCCGGGCACGTCGTATCGAGAATTCCTGATCGCCGGAATCTTCACGCAGACGGTCATATTCGGTGCTACCTGGACTGGTTTGGGGATGGTCGAAGACATTCAGAAAGGAATCATCGACAGATTTCGATCGCTGCCCATGGCTCCGTCTGCCGTGCTGACCGGCAGAACGTCGAGTGACGTGTTGATCAACGTCATCAGTTTGGTGGTCATGTCGTTGACCGGTCTTCTGGTCGGGTGGCGGATTCACTCCAGTTTCCTCGAAGCGGTGGCGGGTTATGCGCTGCTTCTGTTCTTCGCGTACGCGTTGTCGTGGGTCATGGCTGTTGTCGGGCTTTGGATCCGGACACCGGAGGTATTCAACAACGCGAGCTTCATCGTCATCTTTCCGCTGTCGTTCATCGCGAACACTTTTGTCGAGACCACCAATCTTCCCGGCCCGCTCAAAGTGATCGCCGAATGGAATCCGGTGTCGGCTGTTACTCAGGCGGTGCGTGAATTGTTCGGCAATACCAATCCTGCGATGACGGTTCCGGATGCGTGGCCACTGCAGAATCCGGTCATCGCGTCGTTGTTGTGGACTTTCGGTTTGCTGATCGTCTTCGTGCCGTTCGCTATTCGTCGGTATCAGAAGGCAGTCAGCCGCTGACCTGGTGATTCCGGCCGGTAGGGTGGATATGTGCCGGAGCCCGAACGCATCGACAAACGCAGCCTGAGATACGCCGGGCGACGTGAGGAGTTGCTCGACGCGCTGACCCGCTACGTCATCGACAACGGTGTCGGGGAGTTGACGGTGAGGCAGCTCGCCAAGGCCGTGGGTGTGTCGCATGCGTCGTTGCTCAACCATTTCGATAGCAAGGAGAATCTGCTCTCCGAGGTCATCGAGAACATGCGTGGTGAGTCCATTCCGATTGCGGTGCCGATGAAACCGGGGGTCGATCCGGCGACAGTGCTGACTGCGTGGTGGACCGAACGTACGACGCCGGAGGTCCTGCCGCGGTTCCGGGTGATGGTCGAGATCTACGCCCTCGCGCTCGGCGACCGCGACCGCTACGGACGGTTCCTGGACCGTTTTGTGGGCGATTGGATCGAGGCACTGGAAGCCGGTCTACGACAAGCGGGTTGCCCCGAGGACGATGTTGCCTCTGTCGCTACTCTGTTGCTCTCGCAAATGCGGGGTCTGTCGATGGATCTTCTGGCCACCGGGGACCGGGCCCGCGTCGATCGTGCGTTCGGGCTTTTTGTCGACGGCTTTGCCGCCCGCGCTCGGGAGTGGTCCACGCCAAGATCCGATCGCCTTCAACGCTGACCGATCACCACGGTCGACGCGGTCTCGCTGTAGGTTGCCACCCGAGTGAGAAACCCTCCCCGAGTGAATGTTTCAACAGTCATTTCGACCTGCTCCGTACTCGTCTCGACGAGAAGACAGCCACCCGGTCGTAGCCACGGCGCGGCGTCCGCGATGATGCGACGCTGCAGATCCAGTCCGTCGGTACCGCCGTCCAACGAGACCAGCGGTTCGTGAAGACGGGCTTCGGGCGGCATCAGCCTGATCGATTCGGTGGGGACGTAAGGTGCATTGGCGACGACGACATCCACGCGACCGAGTAATTTCGTCGGCAGTGGTTCGAATAAATCGCCTTCGAGTACACGCTCGGGCGGTGTGATGTTTCGGCGAGCGCACCGCACTGCGGCCGGTTCCACGTCTACCGCGTACAAATCGACGGCGTCGAGCGTCGACTGCAGGACAACGCCGACAGCTCCTGAGCCGCAACACATGTCGACGACGACGCTTCCTGGGGTGACAAGTGAGCGGGCCTGCCGGGCGAGGAACTCGGTGCGCCGGCGTGGGACGAAGACTCCGGAGTCGATGTGAATGCGCAAGCCGCAGAACTCGGCCCATCCGAGGACGGGCTCGAGTGGTTCGCCGGCAACTCGTCGGTCGACCATCGCGTCGAGTTCATCGCGAGAGCGTGCGGTGTGAAGAAGTAGGCGAGCCTCGTCTTCGGCGAAGACGCAACCTGCTGCTCGGAGGATCGCGGCCACCGACTTCTGCTGCGAAGCAGGGAAGGTCGGGAGATCAGGTGCTGACATGAGAGAGCCTTTCGGCCTCCTGATCTCGCGGGGGACCTGCACGTATCGAACATCGCCACCCTACCCGAGCAGGCGTGTCACGACGGTCGATGCGGAGCGGAAATTTAGGTTGACCAAATGGTAAGGCTGTTCTATGGTCTGAACTCGATCAGCTGATGTGGGGCCGATCACCACATATGCACCGTCACCGCAATCGGTAGGAGAAGTACGTGAGTAAGCGACTGTGTAGGACGCTCGTCGGACTGAGCGCGAGTGCGTTGGTGGCGTTGACAGTTGCGGCGCCGGCCGGAGCGGAACCGAACGATGCTCCGGGTGCTGTCGTGAGTCAGGAGTTGCTCGGTCCCGACCGGGTGATCCTGGGTGCCGTGAGCGCAACGAAGGTGACGTACTGGTCGACGGGCCCGAAGGATGCGCCGATGACGAGTACCGGTGTGGTGTTTCGCCCAGAGGGAGCTCCGCCCGAGGGTGGTTGGCCGGTCATCTCCTACGCGCACGGGACGGTGGGTGTCGCGGATCAGTGTGCGCCGAGCAGCAGTGTTCCACTCGAACGGACCGCGACGCATCTGGGTCACTGGCTGGAGCAGGGATACGCGGTCGTGACCACCGACTACGTGGGGCTCGGAACACCCGGTGTTCACCCGTATCTCGACGGGCGTTCCGCTGCACACAGCGTTGTGGACATGGTGCGTGCCGCTCGTGCGGTCGACGACGACCTCTCGAGCGCATGGGTTGCGATGGGGCAGTCGCAGGGCGGGCAGGCGACTATGTTCACCGCTTCGCTTGCCACTGCTTACGCGCCGGAGTTGGACTACCGCGGCGCTGTCGCCACTGGTGTCCCCTCGAACATCGAGAATCTTCTACCGCTCGGTGGTCCGGCTTTCCCGGCGCTTCCGCTCAAGGGTACGACGGTCTACATCGCGAACGTTCTTGACGGACTGCGTGCTTCGCGGCCGGATATCGACATCGACTCGTATCTGACCCCGCTCGGCAAGACCATCCTCGACGACGTCGAGAACAACATGTGCTACACCGAGGCGCGCACGAAGTACGGAACCGTCACACTCGGGCAGGTGCTGACGAAGTCGCTGGACAATCCAGTATTCATGGAGGCTGCGCGTGACCTGCTCACTGTGCCGACCGCAGGATACGACCGCCCGTTCTTCATCGGTCAGGGGTTGTCGGACATCGATGTTCCGGCACCGCTGACACTGAAGTTCGCGGCCGACCTTACTGCCAACGGTGTCGACTTTGCATTCCATACCTATCCCACTGATCATCTGGGAACCGTTCCGGCTTCGGTTCCAGACAGTACCCCGTTTGTCGCGGCGCTGTTCTCTGGTCAACGGCCATGCACCGGAAGCCTCTGCTGACCAACATCTTTCAGGCGGCACCAACTCCGCGCAGATAGATGTCGATCGGGATCCGAAGTTGCCGAACGGTTTCGGAGGAGCGGGGATCTCGGCTACGCGCTCCGAGGCAGTAGTCGAAGATCAAGCCCTCCAGAAGGCTCAGAAGATTTGCGGCGGCGACGTCAGGATCGTCAACGCCAACGATGTCGAAGACAGGCCTTGCCTTCTCCCGTGAAAACAGGCTGTCTTCGAGGAGTTGGTGCAATGCCGAATCTCGGGGAGTTTCCAAGAGCAGTGCATATCTCGCGATCAATTCGTGTCTGCGGTGCGAGAGAAGATCATCGAGATACTCGGCCGTCAGGGCAGCAGGATCGCTGGGCCTCTCGCGGAGTTCGTCGAATATCGAACGTGACCGGTGCACGATGTGCAATGCGGTTGCTTCGAGTAGTGCCTCGCGAGTGCGGAAATAGTACGACGTCGAACCGGCAGGAAGTTCCAGGGACTGATCAACCGCCCGATGGGTGAGTGCACGCGGGCCCTGCTCGGCGATGATCGTGACGGCGGATGCCGCGATGAGGGCTCTGCGATCAGGCTTCATGTCGTTCCTTGTTGTCGATGTTGCATGCTGCAGATGGTGCGTCGTGAGGGTCACATTGACTCGATTTGCCTTCGATCACTAGCCTCGACTCTACAGACGTAGAGGAGTCTTATGCTACTGGACGAAGAGCAGTTGGCGGCACGCGAAGCCCTCGACGCACTGCAGGCCCGGATCTCGGGCGGTGAGGTCGGGGGTGGGATCTATCTCTGGGGTAGCGTCGGCCGCGGGAAGACGATGCTCATGGACGAGTTCTACGACAGGCTCCCGGTCAGCAAGCGGCGCATTCACTTTCATCGGTTCTTTGCAGATCTGCACTCTCGGGCGCATGAACTCGGCTCGATGGGCGTGGCACTGGATCACGTCGTCGATGGAATCCGTGTGCTCTGTTTCGACGAGTTCCACATCGACGACGTCGCCGACGCCATGTTCATGGCAAGGGTTCTCGACACAATCGTCGCGAAAGGCGTGACTGTTGTCGTCACGTCCAATGTTCCGCCGACCGATCTTCTTCCCAATCCGCTTTTTCACGAGCAGTTCGTTCCGTCGATCGAGTTGATCGAACGGACTCTCGAGGTGATCGAGTTGGGTGGCTCCGTCGACTATCGGACGGCGGGACAGCCAGGTGCCGGGGACTACCGTTTTGCGACAGGAGAATTCCTCCTCGGCTCGGGAACTACGCGGCCTTCGGGCGAAAGTGTCGAATTGATAATAGGCACACGCACATTGGAGTGCTCGGCGATTCGAGACGGTGTCGTCTGGTTCGACTTCGAGGTGCTGTGCACTGGTTCGACCTCGGCTGCCGATTACCTCGCGCTCGCCGCCCGCTTCGACGACTGGGTGATCTTCGGAGTGCCGGTGCTCGCCGAGGCGTCGGAATTTGCCCTTCGCCGTTTCGCGAATGTCGTCGATGTTCTCTATGACGTCGATGCGCGGCTGACGATCTACGCCGACGCTTACGTCGAAGAAGTGGCAGGCAGCCTCCGGGACGTGCCGGGGTTGGCGCGCCTCTACAGTCGTCTGTCGCTACTGGCGAGGTCGGCGGTGGGCAGCATCAGTTGAGGAGCAGCGTCAACTCCAGGTGAGATCGCCGGTCGCGGCGCTGGGCGTGAGTCCGAACATGCTGTGGCAGATCCGGTTGAGATGGGCGCTGTCGGTGAAGCCGGCCTCGTGGGCACTGGTTGTCAGGCTTGCGCCACCGCTCATCACTTCCATGGCGCGTCGTAGCCGCAACCAACGAATGTAGGTCGAAAAACTCATCTGCAGTTGATCGTTGAAGATTCTTCCCAATCGGCCGGGCGAGATGGAGACCAGCGCGGCGGTGTCCGTCACCGTTATCGGCCCCGAAAGTCGCTCGGGCAGTATCGTCAGAGCATGCTCGAGTGCAGGGTGAAGAGCGCGTACGCTCGACGGCTGCTTGCTTTCGGACAGTGAATCGATCAGCCTCGCTGCGTATTCCAGATCCGAATCAGCGCCACGGTCCGTCATCGCTACTGCGGTCTGCCCACGGTCCGACCAGTCGGCCACACCACCGTGCTCGGATACAGGCGGCCTGATGCGCCGGCCCATTCCCGTGGTGGAGTCCACGTAGATCGCTCGTCCCCGCGCACCCTCGGAGGCGGATAACGCGTGGACCGCCCCGGATGGAATGACCACGGACCGCACGACTTCACTGTGGCCGTCCCCGTCCGTGACCGTGACGTCCCCGTCGTCGACGATCATGATCTGAACAGCGGCATGCGAATGCATGTGCGCGGATCCCACTGCGCCGGTGAACATGAGAATTCCGGGCTCCATGTGGACGGCGCCGGACCAGGTCATGTCGGAAATCATAGTGACGACCCTGACAGAGCTCGGGGTCCGGTCATCCTCCGGTAGGACCGCACTCGGTTCGAAGATCGTGCGCTGGGCCGATGTGCTGGCGAGGGGTTCACGAGAAGGTGGAATCATGAACAACGCACAAGCACCCGCAGTCCTGTCGGTCCACGCGCTGGGCAAGTCGTACGGCGACGTTCCAGTGCTCCGAGGTGTATCGCTGGAAGTGCGCGCCGGTACTGCTACGGCCATCATGGGTCCTTCAGGGTCGGGCAAGTCGACTCTGCTGCATTGCATGTCAGGAATCGTCAAGCCCGACTCGGGAGCAATCCTGCTGAGCGGCAGGCATATCGAGAACCTCGGTGAGAACGACCGCAGCCGCCTCCGACGCGAGTCGTACGGATTCGTTTTTCAATCGGGCCAACTGTTGCCGGAGCTTCCGGCGATCGAGAACGTCGCTTTGCCCTTGGTGCTCAACGGGTTGTCCATCGCCGAAGCCAAGCGGACGGCGCACGGCTTCTTTGCGCCATTGGGACTGGACGGGCTGCAGGACCGTCGCCCGGGTCAGATGTCGGGTGGGCAGTCGCAACGTGTGGCGATTGCGCGAGCGTTGGTGACCAAACCCGCCGTTCTCTTCGCAGACGAGCCGACCGGTGCCCTCGACGCGCAGACGAGTTGGGAAGTGATGAGGGTGTTGCGTGATTCGGCTCAACAGATCGGTTCTGCGTTGGTCGTCGTCACTCACGATGCCGAAGTCGCTCGGTGGTGTGATCGCACGATGATGATGCAGGCCGGTTCGCTCGTCGGGACACAGGTGGCGGCATGAAGGCCACAGCGCGCGTTGCATTGATGACGGTGCGAGGTGAAGGCCGAAAGGCCTTGAGTACCTTCGCGCTTCCCGTAACGGCCTTTGCCGCCTCGACGACGTTGTTGCTGACGGTGCTCGGCGGCTACGGTGCATTTGCGGGCAGATCGAGCGAACCCGAAGCCGAGGCGTACCTAGCACTCGCAGGGGTTGCTTCGGTGTTGATGATCGTTCCAGCCGTCACTCTCGGCCTGGCGGCGGCCCGCTTGGGCGCGCGCCGTCGCGACGAACGACTTGCCTCGCTGCGACTCATCGGATCCACCCCTCGCCAGATCGTTGCGCTGTGCGCTGCGGAATCGGGTATCCAGGGCTTGGCCGGTGCGTTGATCGGTGTGGTGGGATACCTCCTCGCGTTGCCGCTCGTAGCTCTCTTGAGATTTCAAGGTCGGACATTCGAGTGGAGTGAGCTTTGGGTAGGCGCACTTCCGCTGGTGGGCATCGTATTCGGAATGACCATCCTGGCTGCTTTGACGTCGATGCTCGGGATGCGCCAGGTGTTCGTGAGCCCGTTGGGCGTCACGGCGGGCAATCCCAGCGCCGCACCGAAGATGATCTTCGCGGTGGCTGGGGTGGGGGTTCTTCTGGGGTGGAGTGCATTTGGGGGCTCCGCGGCAAGCATCGCGGCAATCCTGGTGGGCCTTGGTCTCTGCTTCGGCGTTGTTGCGTTGGTCGGTCCGTTCGTCATTTCGCTGCTTGGACGGATCATGCTCAAATGCGCCAAAGACGGTGCTTCGCTGATTGCGGCGCGTCGGGTCTTGGATAATCCGAAGGCTGTGTGGCGCACGGTCAGCGGTGTGACGATGGCCAGCTTTGTTGCCGCAGGCACATCTCTCCTCGCCGCGATAGGCAACGGGGAAGGGCAGGATGTGCAGCCAGGGCAGGAGTTCCTGTTCGCGGACATGAGAACCGGGGTGTTGTTCACTCTCGGAGCAACATTCACGTTGGCGGCAATCTCGTCTGCGCTCACCCAGGTATCCGGGATCCTCGACAACCGTGAGCTGTATCGGAGTCTGACTCTGGCCGGTACACCTGTCGAGGTGATGGACAGCGCCCGCATGCGGCACGTTCGCACTCCCGTGGTGGTGATGGCACTGGCCGGCGCCGGCGCTGCACTGCTGTTCCTCTTCCCGCTGGCAGGGGCAGCCGTATTGACCACTCCGATGGCGCTGGTTCAGTTGGGCGTCACCCTGGCTGTGGGGATCGCGTTGGTGTTGGCCAGTGCGTTTGCAGCCAAGCCCGTCATGCGACGGGTACTCGCGGGCTGAATCTCCACCGATCGTCCGTCAGTTCTGTCTCCGGAACGGTTCGGCCAACTGGCCGAGGTAGTCGTCCGGGTAGTCGGGCTTGGCCGCCATTCCGAGATCGTCACTGCTGAAGCGCTTTTCCGGATCGAAAGAATAAGTGCGGAACAGGTGATCCCAGATCAGAGTGAACAAACCGAAATTGACGTCACCGATTCCCGCCCACTTCAGGTGATGGAATCGGTGGCCGGCGTTGAGGGCGAGTATCGGACACAGGGGGCCGATGCGGTAGTCGGCATTCGAATGCTGAAGCAGGAGTTGGACAGCGACACAAACCGCGAGCGCCGAGGCAACTGGAACGGGCATCCCGAGGAGGATCAGTGGCAGGACGCCACCGGCGGTTTCGAAAGTCTGATGCACGGGGTGCTTCATCAGTCCGTTCATACCGTAGAACCGTTCGAGGCTGTGATGAACCGCGTGGAAACGCCACAACCATCCAACCTTGTGGCTGATCAAATGCACCACGGTGATGCCGAAATCGGCAACCAACACTGCGAAGACGACCTGAAGGACAAACGGAAGACCGCTCGGCCACAGCCCGTCGAACGGAATCACCGCGGCCATCAACGGGATTACCGCGACGCTGACCAAGATGAGGGATTCGTTGACAAACGCATGGACAGCGTCGCGAAACCTGTCCGGTCCCGCAGCATTCCACGAAGATTCGTAGGGAAGCGCCCGTTCGGCCGCGAAAGAGCAGACCACTGCGAAGAGAATCAATGCCACCAGTGACCATTTCGGCGCACCGGATGCCGCCAGCGCGATTGCGGCTCCGTTGATTCCCAAGAGCATGAACGGGACGTACCCGTATCTGACGATGAGGGTGAGCATGTATTCGATGGTGCACGGCGCGGGTGGTCCTCGACTTGTACGAATCGGTCGACTTTCAGTCAGCCGAACAAGCGGTGTCGCGTTACTTCGTCAGCACGGTGGCGAGTGCAGCGCTCAGATACGGAGTGATGTTCTCGACGACCCGTGTCACGATCGCAGTGGCGACGTCAGCCGGTTGCAGTGGCACCGACGGTGTCTGCGGCAGCGCCGGGGGAGCAGGCGGAGCGGGCTCGGACATCATCGGCGTGTAGGTGTTGTGCTTCGTGAAGTAGCCGAAGACCGAATCCACGAACACCTCGGGCGCATCACGCGGCTTGGGCATGTTGCAGATGCCGTCACCCTCGATGCAGACTTCCTGCACTGCGATGTCTCCGAATCCGCCGCGTGCTCCGGACATCGTCGCTCCCGGAACGACATTGGGCACTACGGTTTCGATGCCCCCGGCCGAGTTGCGAGGGTCGGCGTAGAGGACGCCTTCGACTTGCGATTGGGGAATGGATCCGTCACGTGCGATGTCACCGAGAACGTCGCCGGCAATCCGTGCTCCCTGTGAGTATCCGGTGACGACGATCTCGCTGCCCGGGCACTGAGCGTGGAAAGCGTTGACTTCGGTGCGAAGCGTCTGGGCGCCGGCGGCAACGCTCTGGTCGTACGTCTGTTCGCCGAGCGGCCAGAAGCTGGCGGGGTAGGTCACCGGCTTGGAGGCGTA
Organism: Rhodococcus sp. IEGM 1302; assembly: GCF_030056935.1. Lineage (NCBI taxonomy): Bacteria > Bacillati > Actinomycetota > Actinomycetes > Mycobacteriales > Nocardiaceae > Rhodococcus > Rhodococcus sp. IEGM 1302. Next base: position 217,952 of record NZ_JASHKY010000005.1, read on the forward strand.
ACCCTGGGCGACGTAGCGGTCGGTGACGGGTTGCGTCGTTTGTCCCGTCGGATCCCACGTTCCGCCGACCGCGAATACCGCACCGGCCGGGCACGACCCACCGTCATTCGGGTCCGCTCCGGCAGGTACCGACATCACAAGAGTCACCCCCGCTGTGACTGCAACCGTGCATGCCACTGACATCGCGTATTTCCTCATCGGGCCTGTCCCCATCTATCTACGTTCTCGTTCACTGGCGAGACAACCCGCGGTCCGACGCGTTTCGTTCGGTACTGAAGAGAATGGTGATGGGGCGATAAGTCCTGGAGGTAATCCGTGCGTAAACAGGAAGTTGCCGACCGGCGCTGTTTACTACCAGCGTGTGTGGGGCGTCACGGCGTCGGTACCTGCGGCGGGTGATCCGGCTCGAGGAGGGTTCCGATCTCCTTCCCCATCGACACGGTGTTGTTGAGGTCCGCGTTGGTTGTCGGCCCGAGTGTGGCGTAGACGACGATCGTCGTCTTCGAATCGGGGTAGTAGAGCGCGAGACCGTTGTAACCGCCGTACGACGGGTTCATCACCAGCCAGCCGTCGAGGTGCCCGGTCCCGAAGGAAAAGAACTTGTCCGCCGTCATACTTCCCAAGCCCGCAGTCGTCGGCGCCATCTGCTGCTCGAAAGCCTTGTCGGAGAGTAACTCTCCCGTTCCCAGCGCGCGCACCCACTTTCCGACGTCGGCGACAGGCGCGTTCATGTTTCCGCTGTGCAGGAACGCCGTCGGATTCCAGAAAGTGGAGTCTTCGAATACTCCACGTTCATTGGTGTAACCGTGCAGGATCGGTTCGTCCATCTGCGACGTGAGTACAACGCTGCTGTGATCCATCCCGAGTGGATCGAAGACGCGCTGCTGAAGTAGTTCGCCCAGCGGTTTTCCAGTCGCTTTCTCCATGACGTCGCCGAGCAGCGTCAGGTCGCTGTGCGCGTACGCCCAACTGGTGCCGGGTTCGAACAACGGCGGGCGGGAGTTGGCAAGATCCAGGATCTCTCGAGAAGTCCAGCCCTTCATCGGGTTGTCCGTGAAGAGTTTGAGGAACTGTGGATCGGTCACGTAGTCGGAGATGCCCGACGTGCTGTTGGCCAGCATTCGCGGAGTGATGGTGTCTGCGCGTGGAAAGTTCGGTTCCCACTTCGCGATCGGTTGATCGAGGGGAAGCGTTCCCTCTTCGTCGAGTTGCAGCAGGACTGTCGAGAGCATCGGTTCCATCGGTTGGCCGACGCGCAACTGCATGTCGGTTGTCGCCGGAACTCCGACAGGGGACTCTCCGACGGCGCCGAGAGCAACTTCGTCGTCGCCTCGCCACACCCCGAACACAGCGGCACTGAGGCCCAAGTCGGCCACTTGGCGGCGGACGATGTCCGTGATCTCGGTGGATTCCCGACTGCTCGAGGTGCTGGGAGAGGCGCTGCCCGTGTTTGTTGCGGAGTCATCGTCGGAACTGCACGCAGCGGTTGCAATGGCAACGGTCAAGGCGATCGACAGAGCAGACAGCCGCACCCGAGCGCGGTGGTGGGAGGAAGTCATGCCTGCGATCCCTTCGATGTGGAAATCGAGCAACCGACGCCGAGCAATGTCCCAATTGGCCGAATTTACCGCAGTTGGAAGGAGGAGGGGTCAGATCGACCGTATAGGCGCAACTGCTGTTCCAGTGCAGTCCTCATTCGGGTGCCGCGTCCGGTTCCTCTCGCAGGTCCTGCGCTTGCTGAAGCTCGGCGTTGATGCGACGGGCTTCGGTGAGTTGGTCTTCGAGGATGATGATGCGGCAAGCCGCGTCGAGCGCCGTGCCGTTGGCTACGAGTTCGTGCGCGCGGGCTGCGATGCGCAGCTGGTAGCGGGAGTAGCGGCGATGTCCGCCCTCAGAGCGTTGCGGGGTAAGTAGTTTCGCGGCATCGAGGCTACGAAGGAAAGCTTGCCTGACACCGAGGATCTCGGCCGCATGTCCCATGCTGTACGCAGGATAGTTCTCGTCGTCGAATCTGCCGGAGGGGTCCCCCGGTGGTGTATCTGCCGGAATGGCTCGCTTCTTTCGCTGAACGGACGGGGCCCCCGGCGCGAGGAGCGCCGGGGGCCGGATGGGGTTGAACTTACTTACATAACTGCATTCTTTCGAACTTCCGGACTCGCACAAGACATCCGGTAGCCGCTTTGAAGGGGGGTGCCGGGTCCGACTACACACTCACACACGAATTCGGCCCCGGCACGTCCCTGCCCTGCGGTACTGCTTGCGGGTAGTTCATCTCTCCCGCATCTCTTGACTCGTTCCTTGCTACGAGAAAAAAGATACAACAGCCTCGCGAGAATGTCTACCCTGACCGCTGTAGATATTTTGTTGCGAACATTCTAGGTGTTGATATTCAGGAACGGCCTGGTCGCCGGGGGTGAGAGCGCTCAATGTGAGTCATAGGAGATGGATCTGGGACAATGCTCCGATGCGAAATACCCCGAAGTCCGAGTCGTTGTTGCGCGCCCGCGCGGAGAGGGAAGAGCGCACCGGCTCCTCCGAGCATCCAGCTGGTGGCGCGCCGAACCCCGGAGAGGACTCGTCGTCGTCCGAGCCGGGGGCACGCAGCGACAGCGCCACGATTCGGTCGGCTCGGTCCGAGCTCTCAACTCACGCCAGGGCAGTGGAAAGTATGCACGAGGCGATCCATCCTGATCGCGATTGAGGCAGCTGCCTCGTCGGGATGCGGGGGACTCCTTCATCCCGCTCACTGCAACGCACGACGGCCGCCGCACTCCCGAAAGTAAGGGGAGTGGCGACGACCGTCGAGTTGTCAGAGTGTGCGCTCAGTACTTGAACCTCAAGGCAGCAACTGGTCCAGGAAGGTGTTGCTGAAGACCTTGTGCGGATCCAACGCGTTGAATGCGGCGTTGGCGGTGTCCCAGTTGTCGCTCGATGGGACGCCGTCGCGGTAGGTCTGGGGGAGGCCCTGGGTGATGATCGGGGTGTCGGTGTACGGCTTGTCGGGGTCGAACGCCCAGCCCTTGGACCACTCGGGGCGGAAGGTGGCGTCGTTGTTGTTGTAGTGATTACGCATCCACTGTTCCATTTCGCGGTAGAACGCGAACATGCCGGGGGTTCCGGGGACGCCGAGGACGTTGAGCCAGATGGCGGTGTCCCATTCCGGATGGTCGGGGCGAGGGCGCATGGCCGAGATGGTGGGGGCGCCTGCCGAGTCGACCTCGACATCCGACGGTTGATCGAGGCCGCAGCAACGGATTTCGACGGGCCCGTTGAGGGGGAACTGTCCGATGGAGCGGTAGTACTCCATGCGGCCGTTGAACCACTGGGTGAAGTCGTGGATGACCTGGCCGATGTTGGCGCGAGAGGTGATGACGGCTCCGCCGCCCTCGGTCAGGCGCAGGGTGGTGGCCCGGATGTAGAACTGGACGTCCTTGGACCATCCCCACAGGTCGTTGGAGAACGTCGCGGCGAGTCCGGCAACGGTGGTGGCGTACATGATCTGCCCGAATGCCGGTGCGATGCCCGGGTTTCCGGAGTTGATCTGGCCGATCATGTCGGTGACCGGCTCCGGGAGGTTGTCGGAGAAGATGTAGTTGTACGGTCCGGTCACCTCACGCGAGAACGGCGGCTTGGTGGGGGCAAGTGACCACACCTTCATCCACGGGCGTTCGGTGAAGGGGTACCAGATTGCTTCTGCGCGACCGTTTTCGCGGACGAACTTCTCGAAGGTGCGTCCGGACGCTCCGCGGGCGCCGAAGAGTTCCTGCCAACCGATGTCGGTGTGGCTGACGCAGCGCATGCGGTAGTTGGGGGCGGCCTGCAAGGTGACGGAGGTGAGGAAGGTGCGTCCGAGGTGAGTCAGCAGCGGCTTGATCGCCGCGTCGCTACGCGCGTACGTCTTCAGTGCGTACTCGCTGCCGTTCCAGACCACTGCGGTCAGGGAGGTGACGAGGTTGGAGAGTGAGCCGAAAGTCTGTCCGGGAACGTGTGCTTCGCCTTCGGCGGGGAGAGCTGCGCCGTGAGCGTCGACGGCGAGGCAGCCGGCAATGGTCAACACACCCGGCGCCGGCAGGTTCGCGAACCCGAGGCCCTGTGCCTGCAGTGCGGTCGTGATGGCGTCGAGGGTCGCACCGGGTCCTGCGGTGACGGTGGCTGGGCTGCCACCGGCGTTGACGGAGACTCCGGTGAGGTGGACCGTGGTGTCGGCGAGGATGACCTTGTCGACCGGCGCACCGTTGACGATGGTCAGCGGCGTCCAGCCGTGCATGGCGCCGCGGGGACGAATGGTGTAGCCGTTGGCATGACCCCAGTTAGCGAGGCGGACTACGTCTTCGGGCGTCTTGGGCGAACAGGTCCAGATCGCGTCGAGCATGATCTCCTTGGACCAGTTCTGATATGCCTGCTGGTACAGCGCGATGCCTTCGGGGAAGGCAGGCGGCGGCGTGAGGGTGGACACGGGACCACCCGCGGAGCCGGAAGAGCCGGCGGGGACGGCGTAGGCCGGCGTCCAGCCGGCGAATGCGGTCGCTGCCACGGCGCCGGCTCCAGCGGCCATGAAACCTCGTCGGGACAGTCGGAACTTTTCGTCTTGTGCCGTCATCTTCGGGCTACTCCATCGGGTTCGAGAACTACGGTGAGTTCTAACAGGTGGGTATCAGACAGGTTGGTATCAGACAAGAGTGAGAACTACGTCAGCCAGGGCAGGAGCTTCGCGCTCCAGTACAGAAGCTGAGATCAGGAGTCGCCCATTGTCTTTCCAGATCTGGATACTCAAGTTCTCGCCGGGAAATACGACCCCGGCAAAGCGGGCCCGAAATCCGGCTACCCGACTGCTGTCGCCGTCGAGCATGGTATCCACTGCGGTCTTGCAGACCATTCCGTAAGTACACAGTCCATGCAGGATAGGCGCTGGAAAGCCTGCCGCGGAGGCGAATTGCGGATCCGAGTGCAACGGATTCCGATCACCACACATCCGGTACAGCAAAGCCTGCTGTGGAAGCACAGGCGTCACCACTGTCTCATCTGCTTCGCGATCCGGAAGCGTAATCGACTCCGACGGACCACGTTCACCCCCGAAACCACCCTCGCCGCGGGCGAAAATGGACGAGCGAGCTGTCCACAGCGGGTTGCCCTCGGCGTCGACCGTGACGGATTCCTGCACGATCACCGCGGCCTTGCCCTTGTCCCAGACCTCGGCGATTCGAGTTGTGGTGCGGCCACTTCCACTTGCCGGGATCGGCTGCTGGACAGTGACTTCCTGGCTCCCGTGGACTACCTTCGCCAGATCGATTTCGACGCCGGGGAACGACACCTTCGGTGCTTCGGTGGCGTGGAAGTTGGCGGCGACGGTGGCAAAGGTGGGTAGTACCTGAGGCTTTTCGTCGTCGAGGTATCGAAGCTCGTTCGGATCAAGCGGACGAGCACCTGCCCCCAGGGCCAAGTGGTAGTGCTGTACGTCCGACGGGGTCCACGAGAACTCTTGTGGCGCAAGCTCGGCGCCGAGTGCGATCTTCGGATCAATTGGCATGGTCGACCGCCGTCTTTTCAGCTGCAGGTGCTTCGGTTGTCTCGGCCTTCTTCGCACGCTCGACAATGTCGAGTACGGCCAAGTAACCGAAAGTCATTGCGGGACCGATGGTCGCGCCTGGTCCGGCGTAGGTGTGGCCCATGACCGGAGCGCTCGCGTTGCCAGCCGCGTAGAGGCCGTCGATGACGCTTCCGTCTTCGCGTAGTGCTCGGCCGTTGACGTCGGTGCAGATACCACCCTTGGTGCCGAGGTCACCCGGAACCATCTTGATGGCGTAGAACGGAGCCTTGCTGATTTCGGCGAGGCTGGGGTTCTTCAGTCGGGGATCGCCGTAGTACGCGTCGTAACCACTGTCACCGCGTCCGAAGTCCTCGTCCTTGCCGTTGCGCGCGAAGCCGTTGAACCGATCGACGGTTTCGGTCAGCGATGCGACGGGAAGCCCTGTCTTCTCTGCCAATTCGGCGATGGTTCCCGCCTTGACCACGATGCCGGCCTTGAGCCAGCGGCCGGGGAAGGGGGAGCGGGGAGTGATACCGGCAAACGTGTAGCGGTTGCGGTAGCGCTGATCGAGAATCATCCACGTCGGGATGTTCTCGCCGGGCCCCTCGCCCTGACCGTACTCACCGCCGTACATCGCATGGGTCGCCTCGACGTACGGAGCAGCCTCGTTGCCGAAGCGCTTGCCCGACATGTTGACCATCATGCAGCCCGGGAGGGTGCGCTCGGAGAGAGCGAACCACGGTCCGCCGGTCAGCGGAATGGACGGGCCCCACCAGGCGTCGTCCATGAAATCGACTGCAGCGCCCACTTCTTGGCCTGCGCGGATACCGTCGCCGGTGTTTGCCTTCGCGCCGACGGTCCATTCGGTGCCGATAGGTGCGCGCTGGTACTTCTCACGCATTTCCTTGTTGTGCTCGAATCCGCCGGATCCCAACACGACTCCGTGGCGAGCGCGGATGACCTGCTCCTCGCCGTCGACGATGACGTTGACGCCGCGAACAGCGCCGTCTTCGGTGTACAGGGAGGTCAGCGGGGTGTTCAGCAGGATGGGTACTCCGGCGGACTGAAGTCCGAGTCGAATACCGGCGACCAGTGCCTGGCCGCGAACCAGTAGATCCTTCTTGGTGGCCTTCGCTGCGAGGAATCGCATGCCGACCTTCATGGCGCGCAGGGGTCCGCGAGGATTGCGCATCAGCAGGTTGAGCCACTTGTAGTCGGCCTGGGTGATGACGAAGTTCTTGGGGGCCTTGACGTAGTCGGGCTCGAGGTTCTTGCGGTCGGCGCCCAACTTGTTGCCGTCGAACGGGGTGGGCTCGACACTGCGGCCACCGAGGCGTCCGCCGGGTGCTTCCGGGTAGTAGTCGGAGTAGCCGGGAACCCACTGCAGCTCGAGCGGGCTGTTCTTCAACACGAACGAGAGCATCTCGGGACCGCGCTCGAGATAGGTGTCGATGCGTTCGGGAGCGACAACGTCGCCGATGATGCTGTGCAGGTAGGAACGTGCGGCCTCCGGTGTATCGGTGACACCGTCCGCTTGAAGTGCCTCGTTGTTGGGGATCCAGACCCCACCACCGGAACGGGCGGTCGATCCGCCGTAGTGGGCGGCTTTCTCCACGATGACCACACTCAAGCCCTGGTGGGCTGCGGTCAAGGCCGCTGTCATACCTGCGGCACCACTGCCGACGACGACGATGTCGTATTCCTGCTTGCTCATGTAGAACACGTTATAGAATGATGGGGGTGTCAGTCCATGCTTTCTGCCAGGAAGTATTTCCGGACGTTGTCATTGATAACGAAACACGTTGCAGTGAGATTGAGGATGGTGCGGTGTGACCTGGGATACTTCGGTTGACGTCCTTGTGGTCGGGTTCGGTGTGGCGGGCGCCAGTGCGGCGCTCGAAGCTGTAGCGGCCGGTTCGTCGGTTTTGGCAATCGACCGAGCACTCGGTGGTGGTGCCAGCACGATTTCCGGAGGAATCTACTACGCCGGCGGCGGCACCGTGATTCAAAAGGAAGCCGGTGTCGAGGACAGTCCCGAAGCCATGCTCGCCTACCTGAACCGCGAGGTCGGTGACGCGGTGACGCCGCAGACTCTGCGCCGGTTCGTCGACGAGAGCCCGGCGTCGATCGACTGGCTGCGCAGTCACGGCGTGCCGTTCGAGGCCTCACTCTGTCCGTACAAGACGTCGTACCCGAGCAACAAGCACTACCTCTACTTCTCGGGTAGCGAATCGGCCGGCGGGTTCCGTGACATCGCAAAACCTGCTCCGCGTGGTCATCGCGCCAAGGGGCGTGGCACGTCGGGAAAGATGCTGTACGGCCCGCTCGCGAAGTCCGCGGAGGCGAAGGGCGTCCAGTTGCTCGGCCAGACGCGAGCGGACCGGCTGATCATCGAGGACGGCCGGGTGATCGGCGTCGAAGCACTGACGCTGCGTGACGCACCCGCCGGAGTTCGTCGCCGTCACGCGACGCTCGGGTCCTTGTCCTCCAAGCCCGGCGTCTACGCACCGCAGTTGCGCACGATTCTCGACGCACTGATCGCGAAGATCGAGAAGAAGCACGCCAAGCGGATTCGTATCCAGGCACGCGGCGGCGTGATCCTCAGCGCCGGCGGCTTCGTGTCCAATCGCGAGATGATGCGTACCCATGCTCCCGCCTACAAGGGCGGTATCCCGCTCGGCACCTCCGGGGACGATGGCAAAGGCATCAACCTCGGTGTCGAAGCCGGGGGAGCCACCGACAAGCTCGGCAATGTGTCCGCCTGGCGATTCATCGTCCCGCCGAGTGCTTTTCTCGGTTCCATTTTGGTGGGTGAATCCGGTGCGCGAATCGTCGACGAGTCCCGTTACGGTGCCGCTCTCGGTCAGGCGATGGCGGAGAAGAGCAGCGGAATCGGTTGGCTGCTGGCAGATTCCGAACTCGTTCGCGAAGCGAAATCGCAGATAAGTGACCAGTCGATGTGGTTCCAGCGGGTACAGGCCACCGGAATGATGCGTACTGCATTGCGTGGCAACACCATTGCCGAGGTCGCCCGCAAAGCGGGGATAGACGTCGCCGGCCTTCAAGCCACCGTCGACGCGCACAACTCCGCTGCCGCTGCCGGACAACCTGATCCGATGGGTAAACCGTCGGACTTCGTCAGGCCGATACTGTCTGCGCCGTTCACGATGTACGACGTCTCGATCAAGCCCAACATGATGAATCCGTGCCCGATGCTCACGCTCGGTGGATTGGTGGTCGACGAATCGTCCGGCATGGTGAAAAACGAGGCCGGGGAGGGTATCCCTGGTCTGTACGCCGCCGGCCGTACCGCGGTCGGTATCTGTTCCAACTCGTATGTGAGCGGCTTGTCGCTCGCCGACTGCGTATTCTCCGGACGACGAGCCGGTCAGCACGCAGCCGCATTCTCCACAGTCGGAAAGGCCTGAACGATGCTCTCGACGCAGATCCGCGGCGAACTTGCCGACCATCTTGATTCGGCGGAACGGGATCGCGCTCCGATCAGCCCGCTGATCGCCACGTATCCGGACATCGACGTCGTCGACGCCTACGAGATCCAGCTCATCAACATCCGGCGTCGTGTTGCCGGTGGCGCAAAGGTGGTCGGACACAAGGTCGGACTCTCGTCACTGGCGATGCAGCAGATGATGGGCGTAGACGAGCCAGATTACGGTCACCTGCTCGCCGAGATGGAAGAGTTCGAGAACCGTCCGGTCGACACGTCGCGCTTCTGCTTCCCGCGCGTCGAGGTGGAGGTCGCCTTCATTCTGGGAGCAGATCTGCCGGGCGCCGGGTGCACCGAACAAGACGTCATCGACGCTACTGTCGCCTATGCGCCGTCCATCGAGTTGATCGACAGCCGGATCAAGGACTGGAAGATCGGCCTCTCGGACACCATCGCGGACAACGCGTCCTCCGCCGGGTTCATCCTCGGCAAGGAACGAGTTCGCCCGTCGGACATCGACATCAAGGCCATCGACGCGGTGCTGACCTGCAACGGGGAGCGGATTGCGGAGGGGCGCAGCGATGCGGTTCTCGGTAACCCGGTCACCGCTGTCGCGTGGTTGGCGCAGAAGGTCGACACGTTCGGAGTTCGGCTCAAGGCCGGCGACATCGTTCTGCCGGGTTCGTGCACGCGAGCGATCGACGCTCATCCAGGCGACAACTTCCGAGCCGAGTTCAGCGGCCTCGGTTCCGTCTCTCTTCAGTTCACGTAGGAGTAGTCATGACCAAGGCAAGTGTGGCGATCGTCGGATCGGGAAACATCAGTACCGATCTGTTGTACAAACTGCAGCGTTCCGAGTGGCTCGAACCGCGATGGATGATCGGAATCGATCCCGAGAGTGAAGGATTGGCGCGCGCCCGCAAGATGGGACTCGAGACCTCCGCCGAGGGCGTCGACTGGTTGCTCAGCCAGGCGGAGAAACCGGACCTGGTCTTCGAGGCGACGTCGGCATACGTGCACCGCGAGGCAGCACCACGCTACGAGGCCGCCGGTATCCGTGCCATCGACCTGACGCCGGCCGCGGTCGGCCCGGCTGTGGTTCCGCCCGCGAACCTGCGTGAGCACCTGGACGCACCCAACGTCAACATGATCACCTGCGGTGGGCAGGCAACCATTCCGATCGTCTACGCGGTATCACGTGTCGTCGACGTGGCGTACGCCGAGATCGTCGCCTCGGTTGCATCGTTGTCCGCCGGCCCGGGAACTCGCGCGAACATCGATGAGTTCACCAAGACCACCAGCCGCGGTATCGAGACCATCGGCGGCGCACAGCGCGGCAAGGCGATCATCATCCTCAACCCCGCGGACCCGCCGATGATCATGCGCGACACAATCTTCTGCGCTATCCCCGAAGACGCCGATCAGGCCGCGATCACCGACTCCATTCACCGCGTCGTCAAGGACATCCAGCAGTACGTGCCCGGCTACCGGTTGCTCAACGAACCGCAGTTCGACGAACCGAGCGTCGTTTCCGGTGGCTATGCAACGGTCACCACGTTCGTCGAGGTCGAAGGCGCAGGCGATTTCCTGCCGCCGTACGCGGGCAACCTCGACATCATGACGGCAGCAGCCACCAAGGTGGGCGAGGAAATCGCCCAGAAGCTTCTGAGTGTGAAGGCATGAGCGACATGATTCATTTCGATTCGAGCTGGGACATCCGCGTCACCGACACATCGCTGCGCGACGGCTCCCACCACAAGCGTCATCAGTTCACCGTCGACGAAGTACGAGCCATCGTCGGTGCCCTCGACGGAGCCGGAGTGCCGGTCATCGAGGTCACTCACGGCGACGGCCTCGGCGGGTCCTCCTTCAATTACGGCTTCTCGAAGACTCCCGAGCAGGAACTGATCAAAGCTGCAGTCGAGACGGCGACCAACGCGAAGATCGCCTTCCTGATGCTGCCCGGTTTGGGCATCAAGGACGACATCGTCATCGCACAGGACAACGGTGCGTCCATCTGCCGCATCGCAACTCACTGCACCGAGGCAGACGTATCCATCCAGCACTTCGGCCTCGCGCGTGAGCGTGGACTCGAAACAGTCGGATTCCTCATGATGGCTCACTCGATTCCGCCGGAGAAGCTGGCCAAGCAGGCTCGCATCATGGCCGACGCGGGTTGCCAGTGTGTGTACGTGGTCGACTCCGCCGGCGCACTTGTGCTCGAGCAGGTATCCGATCGCGTCGAGGCGCTGGTTCAGGAACTCGGCAACGACGCTCAGGTCGGCTTCCACGGACATGAGAACCTGGGCCTGGGCGTCGCCAATTCCATTGCGGCAGTTCGTGCGGGAGCCAAGCAGATCGACGGTAGTACCCGTCGGTTCGGTGCCGGCGCCGGCAACGCCCCGGTCGAGGCGTTTGTCGGTGTCTGCGACAAGATCGGAGTCAAGACCGGTATCGACTTCTTCGCGATCGCCGATGCAGCCGAAGACGTTGTGCGCCCGGCAATGCCGCAGGAGTGCCTGCTCGATCGTCAGGCACTGATGATGGGCTACGCCGGCGTGTACTCGAGCTTCCTCAAGCATGCCGAGCGTCAGGCCGAGCGGTACGGAGTGTCGTCCGCGGAGCTGTTGGTGCGCGCAGGCAAGCGCAAGTTGGTCGGCGGCCAGGAAGATCAGTTGATCGACATCGCGCTGGAACTCCAGCGCGAAGCAGCGGCTTCCTAGGCCATGGCAGACGTACTGGCCGGAAAAGTGGCCTTGGTGACCGGCGCGTACTCAGGGTTGGGGCGCGCCGTCACCGAGCTCCTCCACCGCAGGGGCGCAAAGGTTTTCGGTATCGCCCGCGACAAGGAAAAGCTGCGACAGTCGATGGTCGAGGTGGTTGGCGCGGATGGAGAGCGTCGTTTCGCGGCGACGGACGTCTCGGATTCCGCTCAGTGTGATGCGGCCGTGCAAGCGTGTGTCGACGAACTCGGTGGTATCGACATCCTCGTCAACGTGGCGGGATCGCACTCGCTTCGTCATACGGCGGATATTGCGGATTCCGAATGGGCACATGACCTTGCGGTCAATCTGAACGGACCGTTCTTCCTTTCCCGAGCAGCACTGCCGCACTTGCTGGAACGGGGCGGCAACATCGTCAACGTCTCCTCGATCGCGGGGCTGGAAGGGCAGGCGTACTCGGCTGGATACTGCGCTGCCAAGCACGGACTCATCGGACTGACCCGAGCGATGGCGATGGAGTTCACCGGAAAGTCTCTGCGTGTCAACGCAATCTGCCCCGGCGGCATGATGACTCCTCAAGTCACCGGATTCACCTTCCCCGACGGAGTCGACTTCGACCTCGTCATGAAGGTTGCCTCGCCGCGTGGCTTGATGGAAGCCGAGGACGTTGCGAAGATGGTGGCTTTCGTTGCCTCCGACGACGCCTCGGCGATACACGGGGCCGTCTACTCGGTGGACAACGGAAAAATGGCATGACCCCGTTGGTCTCGGGACCGATCTTCCAGATCTGCTGGGCGGTCGAGGAGATCGAGGCCGCCGAACAGGAGTTCACTCGGCAGTGGGGAGTGGAGCGATGGCTACGTATGCCAGACATCGCCTTTGGTCCCGAGACCACAACGTATCGAGGTGAGCCCGCGGACTATGTCGTTCACGTGTCGATCGGATATGCGGGCAGCCAACAGCTCGAGTTGATCCAACCAGTGTCCGGACGCAACCTGTACACGGAGTTCCTGGAGACTCACGGCGTCGGAGTTCATCACATGGCTTGGGTTCCCGACGATTACGAGGCGACGTTGCTCGAGGCCGAGCGTCGCGGAATGTCGGTGGTGCAACAAGGTCGGGTAGAGGGCGCCGGCATGGAGTTCTCCTACCTCGATGCCGGGCCGTTGGGTGGATACGTCGAGTTGATGAAGCTCTCGCCCGAGATTCGGTTGATGTTCGCTTCGCTCATTCCTGATTGACGGCAAACACTTTCGTGAAGTAATCGGAAACGTTCTCCGGGTGACCACGGAATCCGAGGTAGCCGTCGGGGCGAATGACCAGCGCCGCCGTACCTTCGACCCCATACGCGGCGCACAGTTGCGAGGCGTTGTCCTCGATGATCGGCACCAGCGAGTCGACGGTCACGGTTCCCGGTGGCACTATCGCGTAGACGTCCAGCAAGCCGTGCGCTGATCGAATTGCGGCGTCGGCGACCTTCTCCAAGCTGTTGATGCTCTCCGCGGATCCGTCCGAAGTCAGCAGTAACGTGTGGTCGACTCCTGACAGCAAGTCGAACAACCGAATTGGATACTGCACACCGTCTCGGCGCATTCCGCGTGCATCGGGTGCACGCTCGCCCGGTTGAACGTGTGGACTCGAAGAATTACGCCCGGTGTTCAGCGGACTCTCCGAGTAGTCGATCAACAATTGAGCCTGGCGCCGCATTGCCGTGTCGATGGAAGACTCTCCCGAACCGATTCCTTCTCGAGCATTTCGGACGGTCATCCCGACGACTTCTTCACCGACCGGCCGTCTTTCGGCATCGTAGGTCTCGAGAAGATCTGCTGTTGCAACGCCTTTGACGGCGAGCGCTATCTTCCACGCAAGATTGTGGGCGTCCTGGATCCCGGTGTTCATGCCCTGCGCGCCAGTCGGGGGATGGATGTGCGCGGCGTCGCCGGCGACAAAAACCCGTCCGCGACCGTAAGCGTCGACGATGCGGTGGCTGATGCGGAAGACCGAGGACCATCGCAGCATCGAGGCGGTTGTCGGTTCTGGGGACAGTCTGTCGAGCACGGCCTGGATGTGATGGAGTTCCGGTTTCTTGCCGGTTGAAAAACCGTGTTGTACAGCGGCTTTGTTCGACGATTCGCCCGGCATCAACTCGTCCGGAACGAGCATCGACATGCGGTACCGCTTGTGTCCGGGAAGTGGGATGCAGACGAGTAGGTCGTCGGTGGTTCCGTCGTCGGTGGTGTGGTTGGCGCGGACGGAGTAGCCGCTGGGGATCGACCAGTCGACTTCGACGTCGCCGAGCATGTAGCTCTCGGCAAACGCGCCGCCCTCGAAGCTCAGGCCCAGCCCTTTGCGGACCACGCTGTGCGCGCCGTCGGAACCCACCAGGTACCGGGCTGTCACAGTGCTGCCGTCGCTGAGGGTGCAGGTGACGGCGTCGTCGGACTGTTCGAATGCAGTGAGGCCGACTCCGCGTTCGACGGTTGTTCCCAACTCGGTGAGGCGCTCGGTGAGGATGCGCTCCGTCGAGTACTGAGGCAGGCAGAGAAACCAGTAAGGAACGTCGTCGGGGAGGGTGAGGTCGACGCGGCCGACCTCGACGCCGTTCGTGTACATGATCTGACCGCGCATCAATGTCGAGGCGTCGAGTGCCTGGCGGAGCACCCCCATGTTCTCGAAGAGTTCGAGAGTGCGTGGCTGAATCCCGACGGCTTTCGCGTATTGCCGCGGTTCGTCGAGCGGGTCGACTATTCGGCACGAGATACCGCGTCTGCGCAGCTCGATCGCGGTGGTCAAGCCGATCGGGCCGGCGCCCGCTACCAATACGTCGGTATCCATGAGGACCCACTCACGTCGGGGACAGTCGGTCATTTCAGTATGGGTAAGCGAACTTTCGTTTTGGGGAAATTCGCGCAAATCGGACATCGAGGGGTTGTGTCTCGCGCCGACTGTCCGTCCGCGCACCGACTGTTTTGCGCTATTGCTCGGCTTCGAAGCCGAGCGCGATTCTCCTGCACAGAAGCGTGAGCTCGACCTCGTCGACGCGTGGCGCGTCGTCCCATGAATCGACGTCGTTCCAACTCACTGAACTCGGAGCGCCGAAGGGCCTGACGAAAACGTGCTGATGAAAGTGGGGGACGCTTCGCCCGGCGATCGCGGAGAACACGAATTCCGGAGTCAATTCCGAGTCGAGGGCACGTGAGACGCACCAGACCGCGTGTGCGATGGCGAGTGCTTCAGGTTCGGATAGTGAAGGCAATCCGGACACGTGTCGACGGGTCTCGACGAACACATATCCAGGAACCGAACGGCCGTCTGGCTGAGGAGGCCGATGCGAGACAACGACGAAGTCGTCCTCGAATATTCGGGGGCTGACGAGCGGGCCAGTTCCTTGGTGTTTGGCGCATATTGCGCACGTTGACGTCCCCATTCCACTTTTGTACCGAGTGTGGCGCGGTGGCGGAAGATTTGCGATCAGCCCGAACGGAGGGTTCATCTAGATGTACAAATCAGCATGTTTGTAAAAGTTTTACCTTGAAAATCGTTGACAAGACACCATCATTTGTCCACTCTCTATACATAGATGTTGTTCGTGTCGCGGATTACCGCGCAGGACGTACTCACTGATCCGAACGAGAACTGGAGAATTCGATGGCGGCGTTGGTGTACACCGAGCCAGATGGTCGGCTCGCAACTTGGAGAGACCGGAAACGCTACTTGTGGCTGTTGGCGCTGATTCCGTCATCGGCAACTTTCATCGCCGTGGGGCTTGTTACCGCCACCGGATGGAATGTCTTCTGGTGGACCGGCCCACTGATCGCGTTTGCTCTCATTCCCGTCATCGACATCCTGGCGGGTGAGGACGGGAAGAATCCGCCCGACGAGGTGATCGACGAACTCGAGAACGACCGCTTCTACCGGTGGTGCACCTACGCCTATCTGCCGCTGCAGTACACGGCCTTCTTCCTGTCCTGCTACATCTGGGCGCGTTGGGATTTGAGCGTTCTCTCCAATATCGGACTCGCAGTGACGATCGGTGTGACGGCCGGAATCGGCATCAACACAGCCCATGAACTCGGGCACAAGAAGGAGAGCGTCGAGCGCTGGTTGTCCAAAATCGTTCTCGCACAGAGTGCTTACGGTCACTTCTACCTCGAGCACAACCGTGGCCACCATGTGCGAGTGTCGACTCCGGAAGATCCGGCGACCTCGCGCTTCGGTGAGACCCTCTACGGTTTCTGGCCGCGCAGCGTCGGCGGGGGATTGAAGTCGGCGTGGCATCTCGAGAAGACCCGCTTCGAGCGTTTGGGCACCACGCACTGGAGCATCAAGAACGACGTGCTCAACGCCTGGCTCATGTCGGTTGTTCTGTTCGGTGTCGCGCTTGCAGTGTTCGGGATCGGCATCGCGCCGTACCTCGTGATCCAGGCGTTCATCGGGTTTTCGCTGCTCGAAGCGATCAACTACCTCGAGCACTACGGACTCCTACGTCAGAAAACCGCAAGCGGACGGTACGAGCGATGCACGCCGGCGCACAGCTGGAACAGTGATCGCATCTGCACCAACGTCTTCCTTTATCACTTGCAGCGGCACAGCGATCATCATGCGAATCCGACACGGCGCTACCAGGCGCTTCGCAGTATGGAAGAGGCCCCTCAGCTCCCGAGCGGCTACGCCAGCATGATCATGCTCGCCACAGTTCCGCCCCTGTGGCGCAAGGTGATGGACCACCGCGTTCTCGAGCACTACCGAGGTGACATCACCCAGGTCAACATCGCGCCGAAGAAGCGGGCCAAGATCCTCGCAGCCTACGGGGTGAACGCATGAACGCCTACATCTGCCCGATCTGCGACTACACGTACACCGAATCGACAGGTGCTGCGCGAGAAGGCTTTCCGCCCGGCACGCCGTGGTCGAGTATCCCGGACGACTGGTGCTGCCCCGACTGCGGCGTCCGCGAGAAGGTCGACTTCACCCTCGTCACGCAATCCTGATCGAAATACCCACCGGTGAAAGGAAAACCGATGTCCGAGACTGCCACTGCTTACAAATTGTTCCGCTGCCTCCAGTGCGGGTTCGAGTACGACGAAGCGATCGGCTGGCCCGACGACGGTATCGAGCCGGGTACTCGCTGGGACGAGATTCCCGAAGACTGGTCCTGCCCTGATTGTGGTGCCGCCAAAGTCGATTTCGAAATGGTGGAGGTGAACCGCTGATGACAGCGGTCAGCGAGCCCGACACACGCACCGTCGTGATCGTGGGCACGGGCATCGCCGGTTCCGGTGCCGCGCAGGCCCTGCGCAAGGAAGGGTTCGGCGGCAGCATCATCCTGATCGGCAGCGAACCTGAGGAGCCGTACCGCCGCCCGGCGCTGTCGAAGGAGCTACTGTCCGGGAAAGCGTCGATCGATCGGGCTCGGTTGCGGCCGTCGACTTTCTGGACCGAGCAGGGTATCGATCTTCGGATCGGCGCAACTGTCACGAGTATCGACACAGATTCCCGCACAGTACTTTTAGCCGACGGTGACAGCATCGACTACGACGTTCTGATTCTTGCCACGGGTGGACGGTCCCGACGGTTGGAGAACGAAGATTCCGAGCGCGTTCACTATCTTCGGGATATCGCAGACATGCGACGCTTGCAATCCCAGCTGATCGAAGGATCCTCGCTACTGGTGGTCGGCGGTGGCTTGATCGGATCGGAGGTGGCGTCAACGGCACGCGACTTGGGTTGCAGTGTGCAGGTTCTCGAAGCGCAACCGGTGCCCCTGTCCAGGCTGCTTCCACCGTCGATAGCGGAGAAGATCGCCGCGCTGCACGCCTCGGCGGGCGTCGCCTTGCAGACGGGAGTCGACCTCGAGACGCTCACGACGGGTGCCGACGGCGTCACCGCACGTGCGCGTGACGGACGCGAGTGGACAGCGGAGTTGGCCGTCGTCGCAATCGGATCCTTGCCCGATACCGATGTGGCTGCTGCTGCGGGTATTGCGGTGGACAACGGGATTTCGGTAGACGGATACCTCAGGACGTCTGTCGATAATGTGTACGCGATCGGCGATGTGGCCAACGTGCCCAACGGTTTTCTCGGCGGCATGCACCGTGGTGAGCACTGGAACACTGCGCAGGACCACGCAGTTGCAGTTGCCAAGACCATCGTCGGGAAGGAAGAACCCTTCGAATCCGTCCCTTGGAGTTGGTCGAACCAATTCGGCCGCAACATTCAAGTAGCGGGTTGGCCAGGCGCGGACGACACCGTGATTGTTCGAGGAGACTTGGACTCCTATGACTTCACTGCGATCTGCATGCGCGACGGAAATATCGTCGGTGCTGTGAGCGTGGGCCGGCCGAAGGACATTCGTGCCGTCCGAACCCTTATCGAACGCTCCCCGGACATCAGCGCCGACGTACTCGCCGATACAAACAGGGATCTGACCGAACTTGCGGCGGGTCTTGTCGCCTCACCGGTGCTCTGAGTGCACTCGCGACTTCTGTGGCTTGCGTGTCCACCGTTTTGACACCGAGCACGGGCGATGGAAATCTTCCCGATATGTCCACCGCTCGTGCCCGTGTCCCGTACCACGAGGCAGCTCGTCAACTCCTCCGTGCGTCAGCGCTCGACGCCACACGCGAACTCTTGACCGAGAAATCGTGGAACGACATCACGATGGCGCATATCGCGGAAGCTGCGGGCATGAGCCGGCAGACGTTGTACAAGGAGTTCACGTCCCGCCAGGGATTGGCGTCCGGATACCTCATCCGTTTCGTTGACGAGTTCCTCGAAGAGGTGGAACGCGAAGTAACGCTGCATCATTCGGATCCGCGGGGCGCGGTCTCGGCAGCCTTCCGTGCCTTCTTCGACGCCGGTGCCCGGGATCCGATGGTGGTCAGCATTGTCGGTCCCCGGCCGCAGCACGACCTGCTGAGCTTGGTCACCACTGACGGGACTCCGCTGCTCGAACATGCGAGCGCGAGGTTGGCCGAGATCTTCATGACCAGTTGGGCGAACGTCGACCGCATCCATGCCGAGATGTTCGGCAGCACGATAGTGCGTCTGGCGATCAGTCACGTGACGTTGTCTTTCGGTACCCCCGATCAGATCGCCGAGAACCTGGGGGAGATGTTCGGGCCGTTCCTCGATCAGGTCATCGGTTCGGGCACAGTCGAAACGAGCTGAGCCGACAGGATCGATACGGTTTCCGGGCTAGGACGGAAGTTCGATCGAGCGTGATCGCCGTAGTTCTTTGGTGGGAAATATCGTCGTTATGTGTGAATCCGCGTCTCACTTCTCGGTAGCGTGCCGGGCGTAGATCGAGGTGCGATCCGCAGGGGGTGGCTCTCGTGAATTTCCGTCAACGGTGGAGGAATTCGAAGATGAAGAGCCGCAACAAATCTCGAGTGATGTCGACAGTCGCGCTAGTTGCAACATTTGTCATGGCCGGTGCAGGTGTGGCAATTGCCGACGAATCATCGTCAGGGTCTTCCGGCAGCGGATCGCTCGGTTCCTCCGGTGCGGCAGCGGTTGATCCGTTGACCTTCGACGGTTGGGGCACGTGCCCGATCGAGGATCTCGAGGTGACGACGTGCGCCAGCGTCGTAGTTCGCGGAGGGACCATGAAATTGGGCGCACTTTCGGTGCCGATCCCGGACGGAAGCCTCAAGGTTGCGGGCGGAGTGAAATACGCGACCCAGCCGGACAACAGTTTCATCGAGACGTTCGTCACCAAGCAGGACGGGTCCAACGGGGTCTATTCCAATCCGATTTCGGTACCCGGAGGTGCTCTCGGGATCGATACTCCGCTGGGACTGACTCAGATCAGCGCGACGGTGGAATCGGTGGGAGTCCCGGATCTGAAGGTTCTCGAGCAGGAACTCACCATGCCTGTTCGATTGAAGCTGTCTAATCCCTTGCTCGGTGACGATTGCTACATCGGTTCGGTTTCGAATCCGATCAACCTTCACCTGACCACAACCGGAAACCCTCCGTCGGAACCTATCGGTGAGTTCCCCGGTGCAGTGTTCCCGGCAGTCCCACATTCGGATGCGGTGTTTGCGGCGCCGGGAGCCAGCGGGTGTGGACCGCTGGGTGCGCTCAACTGGGCCGTGAATCTACGCGGGGGAGTGCCGGCGGCCAGCGGAAAGAACTCTCTCACCACGTCGAGCGACGTCTACGCGGTGGCTGCACGAAAGGTGCGACCGCCTGCCTGACGGACGCGCGGGCGCTGGAACGTAGAACGAGGGCCGACCCGTGGGTCGGCCCTCGTTCTACACAATCAGGTCAGCTGACCTCGGGATCACGCACCGTGATGGTGCCGTCCCTAACCGCGTCGGCGATGCTGTCGTGCAGTTTCGGGCATCCGTCTTTCAATGCCGACGACTGCCCGGAAGCAATTGCCTCTTTGAAGGTGTGGCAACGCAGCGCCGGGTCGGAAGTCCACTGAACGCTGGTGTGTTTGTAAGTGTTCTTGCGAACCAGTACACACGCGCCGCATGCCTTGCAGTCGACTTCCTGCAGACCCGAGTCGAGGTATTCGTGCTTGTCCTCGATCGTCTGGGCCGCGATCGCCTCGAGCCGTTCCGTTTGCCCGGCAAAGTCCGGTGCCTTTGCCCAACGAGCCCACCGTGCGTCGGTTCCGATCGAGGCGCTCACGACTAGACCTCTGCTTCCTTCTTTGCCGCTTCTGCTGCAGCTTCCTTCTCGGCCTTCTGGCGTGCGAGGTTTTCCTCGACCTCGGCGTGCCAGGCTTCGTTTGCCTTGGTGGTGTCCACCTCGAACTCGAAGCGCTGCGTCATCTTCTCGGTGACGTCGGCCTTGTCCACGTAGAACTGCTCGTACCAGCGTCGTAGCTGGTAGACGGGGCCGTCTTCTTCGCAGAGAAGGGGATTCTCGATCTTGGTCTTGTTCTTCCAGATCGCGACGTCCTGCAGGAATCCCTCGCTGATGCCCTCGGTGAACTTGCCGGCCAACTTGTCGGCCATCTCGTCGGAGACACCCGTCGGCTTCTTCACCGTCACGCCCCACTGCAGCACGAACGAGTCCGGGCTGATCGGGTAGTGGCAGTTGATCAGAACACTCTCGACCTCGTATCCGCTGTAGCTGTTCCACAGGGGATTGACCATGTACGACGGTCCGTAATACGCAGCTTCGGAGCGAAGCAGCGTGTCGCCGCCGTACTGGGAGGCCATTCCGATGTCGGGACGGCCCGTGGTGTTGAGGTACTGAGTGGCGATCTCACCTTCGAAGACGTTCTTGAAGTACGTCGGGAAGGCGTAGTGGATGTAGTAGAAGTGCGCCATGTCGACCACGTTGTCGATGATCTCGCGGCAGTTGGACCCCTCGATGACCATGGAGTTCCAGGTCCAGTCGGTCCATTCGTCGCTGTACGCGCCCTCGATACGAGGAATCACGATCTCTTCGGGCGGCGGATTGCCCTCGGGGTCGTTCCAGACGAAGAGCTGACCGTTCTGCTCGAGGGTCGTCCACGCGCGGGTGCGTGCGAGCGGAGGCACGCGGCGGGCATAAGGAATGCCGGTGCACTTGCCGTTGCCGCCCCAGCGCCAGTCGTGGAAGGGGCAGGCGATGGAATCGCCCTTGACCTCGCCTTGTGTGAGGTCACCACCCATATGACGGCAGTATCCGTCGAGAACTTTGATGTCGCCCTTGCTGTCGGCGAACACCACGAGCTTCGTACCGAAAGCCTCGATCGCGTGCGGTTTGCCGTCCTTGAAGGTCTTCAGTAGACCCAGGCAGTGCCAACCGCGGGCGAAACGAGTTTGCACCGTTCCGACGTCGATCTCGCGAATCTGCGCCATTGTGACCTCACATCCCTTCTAGCTGTTAGTAGAACACGTTATAGAACTCGATCCGGTTCCGCCAGATTTTGGGGGCACTTGTTACAGCATTGCGGCCACAAACGGGACCTTTGTCAGCGTCTCGACAGAAAAGAGAACGTGTTCTAGTCTCAAGTGTAAGTGAACCAACCGATCGAGGAAGACGGGAGCGTCGAAGTGGGTAACCATGACAGCCACGAGGTGATGCAGAGGCTCGACGCACTACTGCCGGCACTGCGCGAGCGCGCACAGGAGACCGAGGATCTGCGTCGTATCCCCGACGAGTCCATCAAGGCTCTTCAGGAAACAGGCTTCTTCCGCTTGCTGCAGCCGAAGCAGTGGGGCGGATACGAAGCCGATCCGGTGCTGTTCTACTCCGCGGTCAAGAAGATCGCCAGCGCGTGTGGTTCCACAGGGTGGGTCTCCTCGATCATCGGGGTACACAACTGGCACCTCGCCCTCTTCTCTCAGCAGGCACAGGAAGACGTGTGGGGCAACGACACTGACGTTCGCATCTCGTCCTCTTACGCCCCGATGGGTATGGGTGAAGTAGTCGAGGGTGGATACAAGGTCAACGGTGCGTGGGCGTGGTCTTCGGGTTGTGACCACGCCAGCTGGGCCGTTCTCGGTGGTCCGGTGTTCAAGGACGGCCGCGCAGTCGATTTCGTGAGCTACCTGATTCCTCGCGAGGACTACCAGATCGACGACGTGTGGAATGTGGTCGGTCTGCGTGGAACCGGCTCCAATACCGTTGTGGTCAAGGATGTTTTTGTTCCCAAGCATCGCGTTCTGAGTTTCCGGGCGATGAGCGAACTGACCGCCCCGGGCCTCGAGAACAACACCGCGCCGGTCTACAAGATGCCGTGGGGAACCATTCACCCCACGACGATCTCGGCACCGATCGTCGGAATGGCTTACGGAGCTTACGAAGCGCACGTCGAGCACCAGGGCAAGCGTGTGCGCGCTGCGTTCGCCGGCGAGAAGTCGAAGGACGATCCGTTTGCCAAGGTGCGCATCGCCGAGGCGTCCAGCGACATCGACGCCGCGTGGCGTCAGCTCTCCGGCAACGTCGCCGACGAGTACGCGTTGATCCTTGCGGGCGAAGAGGTTCCGATGGAACTGCGGCTGCGCGCTCGACGTGACCAGGTGCGCGCCACGGGCCGCGCGATCGCCTCGATCGACAAGCTCTTCGAGAACTCCGGCGCCACGGCGCTGCAGAACGGCACTCCTATTCAGCGTTTCTGGCGCGATGCTCACGCTGGTCGCGTCCACGCCGCCAACGATCCCGAACGCGCCTACGTCATGTTCGGAACCGGCGAATTCGGTCTGCCGATCACCGACACGATGGTCTAGAGGAGGCTCAGTGACAACCACCGAAGAAGCCCTCACCTACGAGTCCACTTCACGGTTCGCGCAAGTGCGCCCCGATCTGAAACTGCACTTCCACGAGGCGGGCGTCGGAAACGACAAGACCATCGTGCTGCTGCACGGCGGTGGCCCAGGCGCGTCGTCGTGGTCTAACTTCGCCCGCAACATTCCGGTGTTGGCGAAGAGCTTTCACGTCATCGCGGTCGATCAGCCCGGTTACGGGCAGTCCGACAAGCCGACGGAGCATCCGCAGTACTTCGTGCACAGTGCGTCGGCGCTCAACGATCTCCTGGACACGCTCGAGATCACCGGTCGCGTTGATCTGCTGGGCAATTCGCTCGGTGGTGGCGCTGCTGTTCGCTTTGCGCTCGACTACCCGGACCGTGCGGGTCGCCTCGTTCTGATGGGCCCCGGCGGTCTGAGTGTCAACCTGTTTGCGCCGGACCCCACCGAGGGCGTCAAGAACCTCGGAAAGTTCAGCTACCAGCCCACCCGAGAAAACCTCGAAGCATTCCTGCGGATCATGGTCTTCGATCAGAAGCTGATCACGCCGGAACTCGTCGACGAACGTTTTGCTGCCGCCAGCACTCCCGAGTCGCTGGCTGCGGCCAAGGCGATGGGTAAGTCCTTCTCCAGCGGTGACTTCGAGCTCGGCATGCTCTGGCGCGAGGCGTACAAGCTTCGTCAGCGTGTGTTGCTGATCTGGGGCCGTGAGGATCGGGTCAACCCTCTCGACGGCGCACTGGTCGCGCTCAAGATGATCCCGCGCGCGCAGCTCCACGTCTTCGGCGGTTGCGGTCACTGGGCGCAGCTCGAGAAGTTCGACGAATTCAACCGGCTCGCAACCGACTTCCTGCTCGACGGAGGTAAATGATGGGTATTCGATCTCTGGCGTACATGCGCATCGGGGCCACCGACATGGCTGCGTGGCGCGAATACGGACTCAAGATCCTCGGAATGATCGAGGGCAAGGGCGTTGACGCGGAATCGCTGTATCTGCGTATGGACGACTTCCCGGCGCGTCTTGTCATCGTTCCGAACGACACGGACCGTCTGCTCGTCTCGGGTTGGGAAACCGCGAATGCCGCTGAGCTGCAGGATATCCGTGACAGGTTGTCGGCAGCCGGTGTTCCGTTCAAGGAAGGCACGGCGGAGCAGCTCAAGGACCGTCGCGTCGTCGAGATGATCGCGTTCGAGGACACCTCGGGCAACTCCCTCGAGGTGTTCCACGGAGCTGCTCTCGAACACCGCCGGATCGTGAGCCCGTACGGGCACAGGTTCGTGACGGGTGAGCAGGGCCTCGGCCACGTCGTGCTCACCACCGATGACGACGATGCTTCGCTGCGGTTCTACCGCGACGTACTCGGATTCAAGCTTCGCGACTCGATGCGTCTGCCTCCGCAGATGGTCGGCCGGCCCGCGGACGGCGACCCGGCGTGGCTGAGGTTCCTCGGCTGCAACCCGCGTCACCACAGCTTGGCGTTCCTGCCGTTGCCCAACCCGACGGGCATCGTGCACCTGATGCTCGAAGTGGAGAACTCCGACGACGTCGGACTGTGCCTCGACCGGGCACTGCGCAAGAAGGTCAAGATGTCGGCGACTCTCGGTCGCCACGTCAACGACGAGATGCTCTCGTTCTACATGAAGACTCCAGGCGGGTTCGACATCGAATTCGGTTGTGAGGGGCTAGAGGTCGAGGACGAAAACTGGATCGCGAGGGAAAGCACGGCCGTGAGCCTGTGGGGTCACGACTTCACGGTGGGAATGAAGCCGTGAGTTCGCCCGACGCGTCGGTGAGTGCGGAGCAGGCGATCGATCCACGCCAGTTCCGCACGGTTCTCGGGCAATTCTGCACGGGTATCACCATCATCACGACAGTCGACGACGGTGAGCCTGTCGGGTTCGCATGTCAGTCTTTCGCGGCCCTGTCACTCGACCCGCCTTTGGTGTTGTTCTGCCCCACCAAGGGTTCTCGGTCGTGGGCGGCAATCGAGCGGACCGGGAAGTTCGCCGTCAACGTGTTGGCGGAGGAACAGCAGGCGGTGTGTGCTCGTTTCGGGTCGCGTGAGCCGGACAAGTTCGCGGGCATCGATTGGACGCCATCGCCTCTGGGCTCGCCGATCATCGACAAGTCCCTTGCACACATCGACTGCACGGTGGAAACCGTCCACGACGGTGGCGATCACTACGTCGTCTTCGGTCGGGTGTCGTCGATGAGTGAGATCAAGACCGAACGCCCGCTGCTCTTCTATCGCGGGCAGTACACGGGCATCGAGCCGGACAAGACTGTTCCGGCTACCTGGCGTGACGATCTGGAAGCGTTCCTGACGACCACGACAGAAGATACCTGGCTGTAGGGGGCAAGCCCCCCTGTGCGCCTTTTTGGTAGTGGTAACTACCAAAAAGGCGCACAGGGCCGGAGGCCCTACAGAGAAAAACAGGTATGACAGAAGTCGTCACCGAACGGCGTCAGCAGGATGCTACGACGCACTATCTTGTTCGATCGGCCGGCGCGCTTGACCGCCTCGATCACCGACGGCTGCACCTCGACCACCTGGTACCGGTCGGCCTCGACGGGCTCGCGTGAGAACGCCACCAAACCGAGCCGATGCAGGTTGTTCAGGTACGCGCTGATGCGGTCCAGATGGCGACATCCCGCCAGTTCTCCGATCATCGACAGACCCTCGTCGATCATCTCCGAGCCGACGCCGAACGGCCGCGCCGTACGTACGTCCACGCTCGGTTGCGCACCTGAAGTGGCCAGCAACCGAAGAATTCGAGCTTCGTCCGGCGCGATCTCGTCAAGGATCCGGTCGTAGGCCGGGTGCAGATCGTCGCGATCGGTCACGTCCGCGGAACGGTCCAGCAACCTGTCGCCGCGTGCCCGCAGCGCCGCGAGAGTGGCCTCGACGCTCTGCTTGCGATTGGTACGAGTTGCCATTGCCGCCCGTAGGTTCTCGGTCCGCGAGCCGTCTCCGTTGGAGTTCTCGGCCCGACGTTCGGATTGAACATTGGCCGATTCAGCGGCCTCTGCCGCGGCTTCGGCGGCAGCCTGAACGATTTGCCGTGTCGCCTCCTTCGCCGTTCCGAAGGCCCAACCCGTCAGCTTGATCGACGTGAGCGTCGTCGTGGCGGTCAGCCCGACAAGGCTACGGATCAGACGCTTTTCGACGGATTCGACCGGCGTGATGTCCGCAGCCCAGTCGTACGATTCCGCTTCGACGATCATGCGATGGTCGTGCTCACTCATGCTCATACTCCGAATATTGCGAGGTGTAGGAAACCGGCAAACGAGCCCAGCACGGCCCCGTGTACGAACAACAGCCACTCGTCCTGCTTGACGGCTGAGCGTAGTAGTTCGCTGAAATCTTCCGGTGAAAGGATGCTCATGCGTTCGGTGACGAAGACACGAATCTTCTCCGACTGGTTCTCGGCGAACTCCGCGTCCTCGAAGACCCTTGGGTACAGGTCGAGCACTTCGGTGGTGGCCAGTCCGGGCAGACGCTTGTAGCTCTGCGAACCGACGGTCATCTTGACCACCGACTTTGCCCAGCCGGCTGCGTCGTCGACGGATTCGCGCAGTACCTGATCGAGCATCCGCCGCGTTCGGTCCGAGCGGGGACCTTCGAGGAGTTCGGTGCCGATGTTCTCGAGCGTCACGACGTGATCGGCGAGGGTTTTTGCGTACCCGGCGATGATCTCGGTGCGTCGCTTCAGGAAGAGCCCCTGCCTCCACGGCACCCAACGGTTGGGGGTGATCGGCTCGAAGATCATCGTGATGCCGAGGTAGTTCACGATGTATCCGATGATCACACCGCCGATGGGAAGCACCCACCACTGCGGAACCAGATGGAGGATTCCGACGAGCACGAAGCCCATCGGGAACCCGAAGTAGAAGCCGAAGTTCTGCATGAACCTGAGCTCTTTGTTGCCCATCGTGCGGAAGATGTCGTTGAGCAGTTTGGGGTGCGAGGAGAGGTAGCGGATCACCATCAGCTTCGCGTCGATGAACTCGTCGATGTCCTCTTCGATGCGGTCGGTGATCATGCGCACGCTGGCCGGAAGATCGTCCTCCACCTTGCGGAAGACGGCTTCCTTCACCGACGTCGGAAGGTTGTGCCAGAGCTGAGGATTCTCGGCCGTCATGATTCTGGTGACCACGCCGCGCACTTCACTGCGGGAGATGTTCACCAAGTGCTCGGCGATGCTGTCCGGGTCCAGGACGCGATAGAAATCGGCGATGCTGCCGACTTTCGCGAGGGATTTGTCGACGGCGATCGACGCCATCTTCTCCGCCCGCGAGGGGACGATGCCTTGCCAACCGAATCTGCCGTCGCTGGTGATCGCGGGGATCACCTGGACGCGTCGGGGGAGGAACGGGAAGAGCAGTTTGAGGCCGGGCACTTTGATCCCGTGGAAGTTGATCGGCGCAAACAGCATCAGGACGCCCGACCAATTGGTGATGTACCCGATGATTCCGGTGAACAAAGGAATGGTGATCAACTGTTCGAGCAAGTGGTCCGGCACCGTCGCACATCCTCCTCATATCCGAGAACCTCACGTTCGGACATGATTGCCGAAACTTCGCTCTTCGTGGGTGTTTCGTTGGCTACTGCTGCGCCTTCCCAGTTGCGTCAGCATAGAGGCCCGACAATTCGGGCTGTAGGTGGGTAGGAAGTTGATGTAACCTCACGTACATGGTCAGTATTGCGCACAACACGACGACGCCGGTTCTCTTCCGGCGCATCGTTTAGCAACTGCTGACCGAACCCTTTCAGCCCCGGGAGTTATCGCCCCGGGGCTTTCCTGTTTCGTCGCTCCGTGTGCGTCTCCCCTTGAACGATTTGGAGAGCTCTCATGAGTGTTGACCACCGCGAACTCGGGCGCGACCTGGAGTTTTTCGCCACCACCCCCATAGTCGGAGCCGGCCTTCCGCTCTGGTTACCGGACGGCGCCGTCATCAGGAACGAACTCGAAAAGTTCGCCGCCGAACAAGCAGCGCGCTCCGGTTGTCAGGGTGTCTATACCCCGGTTATGGCGAAGAAAGAGTTGTACGAGAGATCTGGTCATTGGTCCAAGTTCTCGGAAGACATGTTCCCCGAAATGAAGATAGGCGGAGAGTCATTTCTCCTTCGTCCGGCTAACTGTCCTCATCACGCTCAGGTATTCGCCGCTCACGGTCGTAGTTATCGCGAGCTACCTTTCCGCGTTCGTGAACTCGGCTCGATGTTCCGTAGCGAACTCTCCGGAGTTCTCAGCGGATTGAGTCGAGTCCGACAGATCAATCTCGACGACGCACATGTCTTCTGTAGTCGTGAACAAGTGCAAGCAGAAGTGATCGTCGCGCTCGTCGCGATCGAGCGCTGCTACTCGACTCTGGGGATTGCCGAACGGGAGTACCGCCTCTCGATCAGAGGGGGAGAGGGGCAGTACCTCGGCACCGACGAGCAGTGGGCGGACGCTGAGGATCACCTTCGCGAGGCGCTGAATGCACGCTCGATCGAGTACGTGGAAGCGAATGGGGAGGCAGCGTTCTACGGTCCCAAGATCGACGTCCAGGTGCGAGACGCGCACGGCCGCGAGGAAACACTCTCGACCGTGCAACTCGACTTCAATCAACCGGAGCGGTTCGACCTCGAGTACACCGCTGAGGACGGATCCAAGGCTCGCCCCGTCATGATCCATCGGGGCTTGCTCGGATCGATGGAACGCATGACTGCGCTTTTGATCGAAAGGTTCGAAGGGCGGATGCCGCCGTGGCTGGCACCCAACCAAGTCTCGATTCTGCCCGTCGGCGACCGGCACCAGGTTGAGGCCGAGCGTTTGCGGGCCGATCTCGAGGCTCGCGATGTTCGAGTGGCGATCGCGCCTGACGGATCGTTGGGACGTCGCATCCGCGAGGCACGCACTCACCGTGACCCGTACATCGCGGTGATCGGAGACAACGAGGTGCACGGCGGCACCGTCGACGTTCTGGTCCCCGCGCGTGGTGGGCGGGTGGTCGTCGATGCGAGTGTGTTTGTCGCTCAGGTGGTCTCGGGCATCAAAGAGCGTGCCCTGCTTCCGGCAGACTTCTAGCCGACGGGAAGCTCGTGGAGGGCGCGCACCAGTGGCGCGAGTTCGGGTGTCTTGCATGCCTCGTCGAGTGCGGCTTCGAGGGTGGCGTCGTGCGTCGGCCGTGCGCTTTCGAGAAGCTCGCGGCCGGCCGGCGTCAGCTCGGTGTAGATGCCTCGACGGTCGTCGGCGCACAGGATGCGCGTCAATAGTCCTCGATCTTCGAGTCGATTGACCAAGCGCGTCGTGGCGCTGCTGCTCAGTGCGGCAGCGCGAGCCAACTGAGCCATCCGCATGTGCCAGCCATCCTGGCGGCTCAGTGCGTCGAGCACGGTGTATTCGACGACGGACAGTTTGTGCTCACGCTGGAGCGCGCGTTCCAGTTCGGTGTCGAGGGCGCCGTGCAGTGCTGCGAGCGTGCGCCACCCTTGCGAACGGATTTCGACGGCGTCGTCGGCGATCCCCATGTGATTCTCCTTGTCCGTTTCCTGCGACTCCAGGTTACCAGCTTGCGCATGTAGCGCGCGCGTGCAACTATTTATAGCGCGCCTGCAACTACTGCACACGCCCGCTAACGGCTTACGCGTAATTCTGTGAAAGGAACATCGAGATGCCATTGGGTCTCATTGCCCTCGCTATGGGCGGGTTCGGGATCGGCCTCACCGAATTTGTCATCATGGGCCTCCTGCCCGAGATCTCGGCTGATTTCGAGGTCACCGAGTCCGTCGCGGGCTACCTGATCTCGGGCTACGCACTGTCGGTGGCGATCGGCGCGATCCTCCTGACCGCTGCCGTCACCCGCTTCGAGCGCAAGAAGGTCCTTCTCTCGCTCATGGTGCTGTTCATCATCGGCAACCTGATGTCCGCGCTCGCTCCCTCCTACGAGGTCATGATGGGCGGACGCATCGTCGCGGCGCTGTGCCACGGTGCGTTCTTCGGAATCGGCTCGGTGGTTGCCGCCGACATGGTCGCGCCCAACAAGCGCGCCGGCGCCATCGCGATGATGTTCGCGGGCCTGACCATCGCCAACGTTCTCGGCGTTCCGTTCGGCACGCTGCTGGGCCAGCAACTCGGATGGCGCTCGACGTTCTGGGCCATCACCGTCATCGGCGTCATCGCACTGATCGGAATTGCAGCACTCGTCCCGACGACGCCCGCCAGCACGACCGGTGGCGGATTGCGCGGAGAGTTGGGGGCATTCCGCAACAAGCAGGTATGGCTCTCGATCGCCATCACCATCCTCGGCTACGGCGGAATGTTCGGAGCCTTCACCTACATCGCCTTCACCCTCACCGAGGTCACCGGCTTCGCGACGTCCAGCGTTCCGTGGCTGCTCATCCTCTTCGGCTCGGGCCTGTTCGTCGGTAACTTCCTCGGCGCCAAGGCGGCCGACCGTTCGCTCACGAAGGCGCTGGTCTGGATTCTCGCGATCCTGACCGTCGTTCTGATCGTGTTCGCCGCCACCGCGGAGAGCAAGGTCATGACAGTGATCTCACTGTTCTTCATGGGCGCCTTCGGTTTTGCGACGGTACCCGGGTTGCAGATGCGGATCATGAACTACGCGTCGGCAGCACCGACCATGGCATCGGGTGCCAACATCGCCGCCTTCAACGTCGGCAACGCACTCGGGGCATGGCTGGGCGGAATCACCATCGCCGCGGGACTCGGCTTCACCTCCCCGATCTGGATGGGAGCGGCAGTCACTGTCGCCGGTCTGCTGGTCTTGCTCGTCGCGGCGAAGATCGACCGCCCGGCAGCGTCAGAGCCGTCGACGCCGAGCACCTCGCTGCACCCGACCGCCGCCTGAACCTGTCCACTGCGCTCTGACCCCATCGCGTGAACGTATCGCTTCCCTTGTCCAACAAGGGGAGCGATACGTTCACGCGGGTCAGGTGAGGCGGAATTCGGCGGTCACCCCGGAGAACGGCGAAATCGCGCCGCTACCCCGAGCCTTCGACGCACCGAAGTGTTGGACTCGATACGTACCCGCCGGAGTATCGGCCGGAACATCCCACGTGATGCGCACGACGGAACCGTTGCTCCCGACCCGGCGCCAGTGCAGTTTGGTGGGCCAGTCGTTGTCGTCGGCGACCCGTGTCCAGGATCCGCCGGTATTGCGCTGGATCTCGTAGAAGGTCCCGTTTCGGTGAGTGTCGTTCTTGGGGTGGCCGGTGACGAACTCGACGGCAACCTGCCCACCCGGTGAGGTGTCGCCGGGTTGGACGGTTGCGTCGCCGAATTGTGTTCCCGGCAAGGGCTCGTCGAAGTCGACGCCAGGTCCGAAGCTGGGTTGGAACCCGGACAGGTCTGCCGGAGCGGGGCCGCGAGGAGGTTCGGTGCCGTCGCGCATCGCGGCTGCAAGGGCGGCATACCCCTGCTGATAGGCCGGCAGTGTGTAACGACCGAACATCGTCGAACCGCCCTCGTACTGCTGCGAATCGTATTCCTGTGGTGTGGTGCAGTAGCTCGAGTACGAGTTCGCGTATCCCTGGAAGATGACGTTCTCGAGGGGAACCCCAAGCTCCTCGGCGACGGTTCGACGCACTCGTAATCCGGAGACGATGGTGAATTCCGCAGGGCCACCGACGATGTAGAACTGACCGATCCGCAGGATCTGGATCTTGAGTACGTTCGGCACCCATCCTCCCGGTGGCAGCAGGCCGACCGGAACGACTACGAGTTTGGGCGCCTGTGCATCCTGAAGCCATTGAGGCACAGGAGCATCCATACCGCCCAGGGCGTCGATCATGGGGTTTCGGGTGCCCTCGGGGAAGATCGGGATTGCCGGTCCGTCCTCGACGCTTCCGGCGCTCATTGCCGCGCCGATCGCGGCCGGAGCGGTGCGGTGCTCGCGTCCGTCGGGGGTGAATCTTCCGCTCACCACCTGATTTGCCATGTCCAGGTACATGATCCGACTGTCGACGCCACCGGTGACGGTGTCGGACGCCGCGTCGAAGGCAGTTCGAGCTGCCGCTACCTGGCGCAGCCCGATGATGCGTGCGTTCTCGAATTCGTCTTCGGTCGGTCCGCGTCCGGGCTCGAGGAAGAGGTTCGGTGACATGTCGCCGCTGTTGGTCTGCGGAAACGCAGCAATGAAGCTGGTGTCGCCGTCGAGGTAGCGCACGCCCTGGTCGTCGTGCTCCCAGAAGTACGCCGCGGCGCCCTTGTTGTCCCCGGAGATGAGATGGTTCTCGTTCGTGAGCGAGGCGCAGTGGGTGGCGAACCAGTTGATCGCTCCGATGTCCTTGCTGCCCCGACTGATCCGCATGACACGCATGTGGTGGTCGTTGCCACCGGGGTAGTAGGCCTTGTCCTCTTCGGGGTTGAGGTCGAACGCCACTCGCGATCGGTTGACGCTGGCGTCGGTGAGATCGGACCGCCCGAAACGGACCGTGCCTGGCGCCAGGTTCTCGTGCGCAGCGCTGATCGCCTCGACCATGCCGTTGACCTCGGCTTCGAACACCTGCAGTTCGAAGCCGAGAACTGCGAGGTTGTACGCGTAGTTGTGCGAGGCCCCACCACATGCCGCGTGTGAATGGATGGCCGTCAACATGACGTTGCGTTCGGTGTAGATGTCACCGAACCTCCCGGCCAGTCGGCGCAGGACCTCGTCGTGAACGGACTGGAAGATCATGCAGTTGTCGACGCACACGTAGGCGACCCGCGACCCGCCGGACTCGAAGATGAAGGCGCGTGCGCGCATTCGCTGGTGCAGGCCTTCGGCGCGTTGATCGAAGCTCGAGTAGCCCATCATGCCGACTTCGGCGACCGGTCCGGTCACGTCAGAAATTCCGACGCCCACCTGCAGTGACGCCGACGACTTGTCGGTGCGTGCGGGTGAAACGGTGCGTGCCGGCGAAGCTGCGACGGCCTGGTTCGTCGACAGAGCGGCGAGCGCAGGTGCGGCGGCAGCGCCTGCCAGTACGGTGCGTCGGGTGATCTGCACGAGTGTCCTTTCGGGCGGTCTGACGCGAGTTGGTCAACCGTCCAGGAGTGTAGCCCGAGTCACACGTGACCGAAAGGGGTGCCGTCGGCCGACACTCAGATTGTTGTGGCCTCCCCGAACGTCATCGCCAGGTTCTTGATGGTCGTGGTCATCAGGGCCCGGCGGGGGAGTCCCAGTTTCCGAAGCTCCGCCGCCATCGGGTGACTGCCCAGTTGAACCTCGGCTCCACCAGGGCGAGATTTGACGCCGGTCGGTGCCATGTCCCACGACGTGCACCTGGTGGCGCCGTCGAGATGTGAGTACGCGGCCAACGACATGTTGGCTCCGCCGCCAGGCACGCTGACGCCGGATTTCACACTCAACTGTGTGATGAGTTTGCCGTCGCGCGAGACGGATCCGCGCTTGACCGAGCCGACGTGCTCGGTGTCGAACTCGGCGAGCACCTTCGGGAATCCCCAGATTTCCCGGCCGGCGGCCTTGGTGAACTCTCCGTCCACCGGCAACTCGTGAATGAGTGCCCCTGCAGTTCCGGCAGCGAGCGAACGTAGATCTCCCAGCACCGAGGTTTCGGGAGGCGCAGTGTGGCTGCGCACCATGTACGTCACTCCGAATTCGTTGTACGGACCCAGATCCCCGTCGATGTAGTCGACAAAAACCAGGCCGCACAGCGCCCGGCCGGGGCGGTACTGGAGCACGGTCAAGCCGGTGTAGTCGATGATCGACTGCGCGGTTGTGCTCGGTACCGAGTACAACGCCATGAAGGCCGACGCGGTGCGAACTTCGACGGGCATCTCGACCCTCTTGCCCAGAATCGTGTAGCTCATGGCGCTACCACCCCACGGAGTCCGTCGGAGCCGTAGACGGGTTCGAGCATCGAGCGGAAATCCGGTCCGCGGCGCAGCATTTGGCCTCCGTCGACGTTGATGATCTGCCCGGTGATCCAGGTGGATTGCGGTCCGAGGAGGAAAGAAGCGAGTCCGGCGACGTCCTCGACCTCGCCGACGCGTTCGAGCGGCGTGTTGGCCAGGTAGTCGTCCAGGATGGGGCCACCGTCGGTGATGAGCGCGACCAGATCCGTTCGGGTCAGACCCGGCCGGATCGCATTGACACGAATGTTGCTGGCGCCCAGTTCGTCTGCCGCCAATTGCACCAGGTGGTCGACGCCGGACTTCGAGACGCCGTACGCGCCGAACCAGCGATGTGTGTTGCTGCTGGCGATCGACGAGATCGCGACGATGGATCCACCGCCTCCTGCCACTAGTGCCCGCGCGCCGTGCTTGATCGTCAGCATGGTCCCCGTGACGTTGAGGTCGACGGTGTGGCGCCAGGCGTCGACGTCGAGTTGCGTGACCGGTGCGATGGTTTCGTTCCCGCCGGCGCAGGCCACGACTCCGTCGAGCTTTCCGGTGACGGACACCGCCGCGGCGACAGCGGCGACGACGTCTGTCTCGATCGTGACGTCGGCGGGGGAGACGCTGACCGATCCTGCGGCAGTCGCGTGCCGGATCGATTCGGCGGCAGCATCGAGTTTCTCCTTGTTGCGTCCGCAGATCGTGACGCGAGCGCCGGACGCAACGAGCGAACGAGCGATGCCCAGGCCGATGCCACTACCGCCGCCGGTCACCAGTATCGATGTGCCGGTGAAAGTGGGTATGCCCGCTGAGGCGGTGTCGTCGTCCATGCGTGTCTCCTGGTCGTTGCTCCGGCGGGCTCGCGTGCTGCTTCTGGAGGTTTTCCGGTCCGGCTTCGGTGAAAACGCCCCACGCTATATAGGAACAGGTTCTACTTATTGAGGCAAGGGTTGTGCGAGAGGTGGAGTGATGGCTACCAGACCGACCTTCGATTTGATCGACGGACGCTTCTACAGCGGAGACCTCGGGAATGTGCGCGACGCATACGCCTGGATGCGTGATCACGAGCCCGTGTACCGAGACGACGCTAACGGAATCACCGCGGCCGCGAGTTACGACGCCGTCGTCGCAGCCGAGCGGGATCCCGAACTGTTCTCCAACGCCGGTGGCATCCGCCCCGAAACCGGTCCATTGCCGCAGATGATCGACATGGACGACCCGCAGCACCTCACACGTCGACGCTTGGTCAATGCGGGTTTCACACGTAAGAAGGTCGAAGCCAAGGCCGGCCGTATCCGGGAGATCTGCGATCAACTGATCGACGCCGTCTGTGAGAAAGGAGAAGCCGACTTCGTCGCAGACCTGGCGGCACCGCTGCCGATGGCCGTCATCGGCGACATGTTGGGTGTCCGTCCGGAGGAACGCGCGTTGTTTCTGCGGTGGTCGGACGATCTGGTGAAGGCATTGGGAAGCAACGCTTCCCAGGATCAACTGCAGGCCATGATGGTTGCGTACGTCGATTTCACCGCGTACATGATGCGAACCATCGCCGAGCGGAGGAGCGACCCGGCCGACGATTTGGTGAGCACGTTGATTCACAGTGCGGTCGACGGCGAAGCCCTCTCCGATCAGGAAATCGTCAACGAATCCCTGCTGATCCTGATCGGCGGTGACGAGACCACACGGCACGTGCTCAGCGGCGGCATGGAACAGCTACTGCGCCATCCGGACCAGCGCCGGGAGCTAGTCGACGATCCCGATGCCATTCCCTTGGCAATGGAGGAGATGCTGCGGTGGTCCTCGCCGATCAAGAACATGGCTCGAACCCTGACCCGTGACACCGATTTCTTCGGCGCGCAGCTGAAGGCAGGTGAGAAGATGCTGCTGCTCTTCGAATCGGCAAATTTCGACGAGTCCGTGTTCCTGAACGCCGAACGGTTCGATGTCGGCCGCACACCGAATCCGCACGTGGCCTTCGGCTTCGGAACTCATTTCTGTCTGGGCAATCAGCTGGCCAGGTTGGAGGGACGGATCATGTTCGAGCAACTCTTCGCCAGGCTGCCGGACATGGAACTTGCCACCGACGCGCCGTTGCAGCGGCGTGCGGCCAACTTCGTGTCCGGGCTCGAATCGATGCCGGTGCGGTTTAACTCTTCTGCCCCGTCAGCCGGGTAGTTGGCAGTTAGGAGGCGCAGCATCTTCGGAGAGGGGGCTGCCCGCCGGATTGACGTAGACGACCTCGAGCACCAATGGTGTTGTCTGCGAGTTGTTTCCGATGTGCACATGATCTGAACCGCTCGGTTCGATCAAAGTATTTCCGGCGCTGTAGATCCCGTCGACGGAGCAATCGGATCGGTAGTGGCTCAACGTGCCCTGCGCGATCAGCGCGTAGAGCGTCCCGTCGTGGAAGTGCCAACCGGTGGAACCGCCGGGGTCGATGGTGATCTGGCGCAGGATGTAGTCCTTGCCGTCGAAAGTCACCTGCCCGAGGATTTCTCCGTGTACTCCCGTGCTCGGTGTTGCCGACGCATTGATCGGCGTCAGCGACAGTCCGATCGCTGCGGACACTGCAAACAGAACCTGATGGCGTTTACGCATGAGCGGCCCTCCCAGACGGATGTGCTCCTGAGTGTCCTCCGTCGATGCCCGGTTTATCCCAGTTTTCGTGGATCCAGCACTGCGAAGGCAGAGGTATGCCCTTGAGAGGCGGTTACGCTCGTGCCATGCTGCAAGTCGCGACGAGGCGCCGGAGCCAGCCGCCGCCTGCGCGCTTCATGTTCGAGGCATTGATCGATCCGTACCGCCAGCCCGCCCGGCACTGGCTGGAACTTCTCGAGAGCGAGATCGCACCGGAGATCGTCAGGGCTGAAGAACCGGAGCTGGTGATCTGGTCGTCGATCTGGCCGGACCGACCCGACGCCGTCATCCGATTCGACATCGAGGCGGTCGGAAACAGCACGATGCTGCGTTGGACGCTTTTCTTGGACGATCCGATACCGCCCGAGGCGGAGGTTGTCAGAATGCGAAAGCGGCTCAACACCTTGATCAATGCGAATCTCAGGTTCAACTTCGGCCAATAAGTCGGATCACTGCCGCATTACTTGGTGTCGACTCGGCCGATCGGGTCGGCGTTGTCGCTGAATGCGGCCCGGGCCGCTGGCCAGCTGGTCTCATCGATGCGCAACGTGGTCCGAAGGTAGGCAGTACTCATCCGTTGGATGGCGGCGACCCGCTCTGGGTTCTCGTCAGTGGTCTCGGCGACTTCGTATCCGACGATTCCGCCGAGTGCGTGCTCGGCACCGTAGAAGGTCAGGAGGTCGGTGGCTCCGGGGCTGTGCGTGTAGGCGTCGGTGAACCAGTCAGGTCCGCGGCTGGACATCTTGGACCGGTCGTGGTCGCCCGCGACGACGAGTGTCGGCGTCGTCAGTTCCTGGAACGAGGGGCGCATGAACGGGAAGTTCGCCTGCGCGAACGGATGCAGGTTCTCGCCGCCGAGACCGGTTGCCGCGAACAGGATTCCCGCGGTGACGCGACTGTCGGACATGTCCTGGCCGACCTGGCCGGCCTCGTCGAAGATCCTTGCTCCGAGGAGCGACTGAGCGGTTTGCCCGCCCCAGGAGTGACCAGTGGCGGCAACTCGACTGCGGTCGATGCGGCCGGCAAGCCCGGGCACGGCAAATTCGATGGTGTCGAGCTGATCAAGGATGCGTGTGAGATCCGCGATCCTCTCAGTCCAGATCGTCGGGAAAACCGGGTGGTCGAACCCGAAACCGTTCCGGCGCGAGTCCAGATGTGTCGGCTGGATCACCACGAATCCGTGGGATGCCCAGAATGCCGTGAGTGGCGAGTATCCATCGAGGTTCCAGCCGTTGCCGTGGGAGAACACCACAACGGGGAGGTTCGTGCCTGCTGCCGGAGCAGACACACGTACTTCCAGCGGGACAGGTCGATCGGGGGCGAACAACTCGACGGGGGAAACGGAGACGACCGGGGTGCCGGCGCCGATGATGCCGTTCAGAGTGTCGATCATTGATGAGGTCATGGCAAGTTCCTTGCTGAGGCTGCACCCTGCGATACTGTTTATCGGAGCGTCGCTCCGCAACATTACGGAGCGTTGTTCCGTAATGCAAACATATGATGTGAGTCAGCGAGGAGTGCACATGGCTGATGCCCAGGACGAGCAGTCGCGCGTCGCGTCTCCCAAGCAAGTCGGTCGCCCACGTCGAAGCGAGCAGGCGCTGCTCGACGCGGCGGCAGCAGTGTTCGTGGAGTCCGGAGTCGACGCTCCGGTGCGGGAGATTGCGGCGAAGGCCGGCGTCGGCATGGGGACGATCTACCGCCACTTCCCGACGCGTCCCGAGTTGGTGGTAGCCGTATACCGACACCAAGTCGAGGCGTGTGCGGACGCGGGCCCACAGATGCTCGCGGAGAGTGCAACGCCCGAGGCGGCTTTGCGGGCATGGGTGGCTTTGTTCGTGGAGTTCCTGGTAACCAAGCATGGGCTTGCCGGTGCACTGCAAGGAGACAGCGCCGGGTCCGACGCTCTGCATACCTACTTCGTCGACCGCCTCGTCCCGGTATGTGACTCCCTCCTCGCGGCAGCGCTCGAGTCCGTTGGCACTGCTTCGCGGGTCGATGCGTACAACGTGCTCAAAGGCATCGGAAACCTTTGTATCGGTGCTGGGTCCGATGGCCGGTACAAGGCCGAGGTCCTTGTACAGCTTTTCATCTCGGGCGTACTCGCGCGAGAGGTTCGCTGACGCTCGGCAGTCAGATCAGCTCCGGATTCTCGGCGTACACCTCTTCGAGGATCGACATGTCGAACAGTTGCTCCGCCGTAATCTCCAGCCCAGCTTTCGACAGTGCCGCGATGTTCTGTTCGATCAGTTGTGGTGTCATCGTGAACAACCCGTTGGCTTTGGTATCTGCCGACACCACCAGATCGTTCTGTGCGGTGGCTTCCTTGATCTGCTCTTCGAGTTCGAGGTTCTGGTCCTTGCCGTAGACCTCGACGGCAAGCCGTGCCGACTCTGCCGGATCGGCGACCGCATCCTTCCATCCTTGGATCTCGGCCTTCAGGAATGCCTTGAGTTTGTCCCTCTCGTTGTCGATGGTGGACTGGAGAACCGTGAACGATTCGGCGACCAACGGCAGGTTGTAGTCCGCGAAGAGGAAGTGGGCGTTGGGGAAACCTTTGGCGGCCAGTGTGATCGGCTCGTTGGTCACGTAGGAGACCCAGCCGTCCACCTCGCCGTTCGCCAAGGGGCTCGGATCGAACTGCGCGGGCACGATCGTCATCTGGCTTTCGGTCAGGCCGTTTGCTGCCAGGAGAGCTCCGAAGACGAGCTGATTGGAATCCTGGACGCCGATCTTCTTGCCGATCATGTCCTGTGGTGAGTTGATCGGTGCCGCAGCGGAACTGACAATCGCAAACGGGTTCTTCTGGAATGTCGCACCGACGATCTTTGCCTCCAGTCCGTCGAGTACGGCGGGGGCTGTGAGCTGCGGTGCGGACATTCCGATCCACACCTTGCCGGTGTCCAGGCCGGCTTCGACGCCGGTGCCGGCTGCGCCGCCTGCCACCAGGTCTACATTCCCGAACCCGGCATCCTTGTAGTACCCCTTGTCGA
This sequence comes from Rhodococcus sp. IEGM 1302, assembly GCF_030056935.1. Lineage (NCBI taxonomy): Bacteria > Bacillati > Actinomycetota > Actinomycetes > Mycobacteriales > Nocardiaceae > Rhodococcus > Rhodococcus sp. IEGM 1302. Next base: position 257,320 of record NZ_JASHKY010000005.1, read on the forward strand.
GAGCGAAGTACTCACCGGCGAACTCGATGTTCTTGATCCAGGACAACTGCACTGCAACTGTTCCGAATTCGGAACCGTCGTCCGTGGTTCCGCCACTCGAACTGCTGGAGTCACTGCTACACGCGAGCAATGACGCACTACCGGCGACTGCGATGCCGGTCAGCGCGGAGTAGCGGAAGAAGGCCCTGCGGTCCAGCTGGCGGACGGGCTTGAATGGCGTCATGAATCGGAACACTAGGGCCAGTCGGTTTCGTTCAGTTTGCTTGGGAGAGAGAGTTTGTTGAGGTCGTGTTAACAGATGTCACGACTTGCCCGCCGAAGGACCGAAACGAGACAGAGCGATGCTTTCGAAGATCCCGACCACGGCGTAGAGGACGATCGACACCACGGTGATCACCACGATAGATGCCCACAATTCGTTGTACTGGTAGCGCGGAATGGCTTTGATCATGCTCGAACCCAAGCCTTGGCCGCTACCGAGCCATTCGCCGATCAGTGCTCCGATCAAGGCGCCGGGTACGGATACTCGTGCAGCGGCGAACACAGCCGGAAGTGCGGACGGCACGGACACCATTCGCAATGCGGTCCAACGACTCCCGCCGTAGGCAGCGATGAGGTCTTGTGCCTGAGCCGGAGCGGCACGTAGACCGACCATGATCATGACGAGGGCTGGGAAGAACACCACTATCGCAACCATGACTGTCACACCCACGATTCCGCGGCCGAATATCAGGACGATGATCGGGGTCATCGCAACGAGAGGAACAGATCGTAGAAGCATTGCAACGGGCATGAAAGTCTGTTCGACAGTGCGGGAAACGACGAAGATCGATGCCACCACGAGCGCGGCAGTCATTCCGACGGCAAAGCCGACACCGGCGTCGCGCAGAGTGATGAACAGGTTGTCGATGATGCCCGAACGAGCGTCGGCGGATTTTGGGCCGGAGAACAGGTACTCCCAGACGTCGGCCGGCGTCTTTCCCACACGCGGGCCGACCTGGGGGAAGGCGTTGAGGAAGACCACCCAGATGACAAGCAACAGCGCCGAGGCGATGGCAATCGGGGCGAGGAATCTCAATGTTCCTCGTACCGCGGTCATTTCTGTGCTCCCGGAGCGCTGGTCCACGGCGTGACGAGCCGGGCGATCGCTGCGACTACGGCGTACCCCAGACCGGCGAGCAAGGCGGCGGCGATAGCCATTCCCCACGTTCGCGGGACGTTGTACGACGTCTGAGCGGCCGTTAGTGCGACGCCGATCCCGCTGTCCACCCCGCCGAGATACTCACCGAGAATTGCACCCAGTACGGCCGAAGGTGCAGCAATCTTGAGGGCAGCAAAGGTGCTCGGAAGTGCGCTCACAAGTTGAACTTTGGTGAACTTCTGCCAACGCCCACCGCCGTAGGCGGCGACGAGATCGAGGCTCGTCTTGTCGGCCGATCTCAGGCCGGCGAGTGTGCCGACCATCGTGGTGAAGAAGCAGTACATTGCGGCGAGAAAGATTGTGGGGGTCCGGCCGCCGAAGACGACCAGGATGATTGGGCCAAGCGCCAACAGCGGTGTGCAGTAGCTCAGGATCGCCAGTTGTGTGGCCAATCCCTCGATGGGCGGAATGAGAACGACAAGCACGGCAAGCGTGATCGCCAGCAGGTTTCCCCAGAGGAAGCCCTGCAGCGCACCGGAAGCCGTGACGGTGAAATTGGGTCCGTACAGCGACCAACCGTCGTCGAACATCGTCGAGACAACCACCCACGGCGTCGGAATCGTGCCTCCCGCAACACCGGCCGCCGCCAGAATCCACCAGAGAGTGATCAGTCCGCAGATGCCGACTGCACCACCGAACCACGTCGGACGCTTCAATCGGATCCGGCGGGGCACAGATGGCTGCGCCGCCGCGGTCGCGACGTTCTCGATATCGGTAATTGTCATGCGACGCCTGCTTTTCCGAAGAGCAGTCCGGAGAGGTAGTCGTGGATCTCGTGGAACTCGGGTGTACGCATCATCTCGGGTGTACGCGGGCGCGGCAGGTCGATCGGCACGACTTCGAGGACGCGTCCGGGCCGCGGCGTCATGACGGCGACGACGTCGGAGAGGAACACGGCTTCGGCGATTCCGTGAGTCACCATCAACGTGGTCGCGGGTTTCTCGGTCCAGATCCTGAGCAATTCGATGTTGAGCCGTTGACGGGTCATGTCGTCCAGCGCGCCGAAGGGTTCGTCGAGTAGCAGGACACTCGGCTTGACCACGAGCGATCGCGCGATCGACACACGCTGACGCATACCGCCGGATAATTGAGCGGGCTTGGCCTTCTCGAATCCTTCGAGGCCGACGAGAGCGATCAGGTCGGCGATCAGGTCGGGGTCGGGATCGATGCCGGCAACCTGAAGGGGCAGTTTGATGTTGGAGGCCACTGTTCGCCACGGCAGCAAAGCCGAATCCTGGAAGGCGATTCCGAGTTCGCGGCGCTTGCGTAACTCGGCCGGCGACTGTCCGTTGACAAGGGCCGTTCCCGACGTCGGACTATCAAGGCCCGCAAGGATGCGGAGAACGGTGGACTTCCCGCATCCGGACGGCCCGAGCAGAGACAGGAAAGAGCCTTCGCTGGTTTGAAGGGACACGTCGGTCAGCGCGGTCACCGACCGACGACCCATCTCGAAGGTCTTGCCGAGGCCGGAGATGTCGAGACCGGTTCCAGCGGGGCGAGGTGTGGTGACGGGACTGGTCATTCCCGCACAGTACGAACGTCCGGTTGCGGTCATGTTGCCTACGCGTCACCGCTGCGTGAGGCTGGTTCAGCGTCTCCTGTCATAGCGCCGTGGTGAGATGGACCTCTGGACGGAGTGAGGGGAGCGAAGATTGCTGAAGTTGTACCGGGCCGAGCGTTCGGACACCTTGGTCTCGGCGTTGGCCACGCTCCTCCGTACCCCGCTGTCGGATCCATTCGCCCGGGAAACTGTTGCGGTGCCGGCCAAGGGCGTCGAGCGTTGGCTCAATCAGCGGCTGTCCTCCCAGCTAGGCACGTCCGGACCGTCAGCAGTGGACGGAATTTCTGCGAACATCGCGTTTCCTTCACCCGCGCGCCTGGTCGCGGAGTCCGTGGCCGCGGTCAGTGGAATCACGGCTGACGACGACCCATGGTCGCCGACGCGATTGGTGTGGACGGTTCTCGATGTGATCGACGAGTCCCTCGGCGAGCCCTGGTGCGGAGTCCTGGCGAAACATCTCGAAGGCCATCGTGAAGGTCGACGGTTTGCCTCCGCCACACATGTCACCGACCTCTTCCGCAGTTATGCCGCGCAACGCCCGCAGATGCTGATCGACTGGGCCGCCGGGCGGTTGACCGACGGACACGGATTGGCGCTGTCGGAGGATTTCGAATGGCAGGCACGTCTGTGGTGCATCGTCGCGGACAAGATCGAGGTTCCGGGGCCCGCAGAGCGACTGGGGCAAGTGAGCCGCGCGCTGGTCGAGGACCCGGCCTTGGTCGACCTACCGGAACGCTTGTCGGTCTTCGGGCCGACACGGCTGCCGGTCGATCAGCGAATGATCTTGAGCGCACTCAGTGCGAATCGGGACGTCCACGTCTGGCTCCCGCATCCCAGCCCCGCGCTGTGGACCAAGATGAGCTCGCGCATGCAGCCTCGAAGCGAGAGCACGATCCGACGTTCGGAAGACGGGTCAGCGCTGATATCCGCCAATCCGTTGCTGTCGAGTCTTGCTCGCGACGTTCGTGAACTTCAGATCAGCCTCGGTGCCGCCGAGTTCGAGTCGGTGCATCTTCCCGAACCAGCCGGCCCGAAATCCCTCCTGGCGACGGTCAAGGCCGATGTCATCGCAGATCGTGCTCCCAGCGTTGCAGCGGAACCGGATGGGACAGTTCAGGTCCACGCTTGCCACGGGCCGGCACGGCAGGTCGAGGTGCTCCGCGAATGTCTGCTCCGATTGTTCGAGGACGACCCGACATTGCAGCCGCGCGACGTACTCGTGATGTGCCCGGACGTCGAAACGTACGCACCTTTGGTTCGTGCTGCATTCGGGCAAGGCGTCCATGGCCACCCGGGGCATCTCCTTCGAGTAAGGCTGGCAGACCGCGGATTACGTCAGACCAATCCTGTCCTGGCCGTTCTCGGCTCTCTTCTCGAATTGGCCGACGGCCGGGCCACAGCCAGTGAGGTTCTCGACCTGGCCGCGACCGACCCTGTCCGCACACGTTTTTCGTGGGGCGACGACGAGTTGGAAAGACTGCGGGAATGGACGACGGAAGCGGGTGCTCGCTGGGGAATCGGTAGTCGGCAGCGTGCCACGTTCGGCCTCGACGCATTTCCGCAGAACACCTTCAACACCGCCATGGACCGAATCTTGTTGGGGGTCAGCGCGGACGAATCGGAAAATGCCTGGTTGGATCTCGCGCTACCACTCGATGACGTGGACGGCACAGACATCGACCTGACTGGACGTTTCGCAGAGTTCGTCGATCGCCTGGCCGTCTCGCTTCGCGATCTTGCCGGCCCACATTCACCGGCCGAATGGCTTCGTGTGCTGATGCGGGCCCTGGATCTGCTGACCGACACAGCGCCCGCAGATTCCTGGCAGAGCGAGGGGGCCCACCGCGAACTGGTAGCTGCTGTCGAATTCGGCGGAGAGACGGTGTTACGTCTGGCCGATGTTCGCGCGATGCTCTCGCGCAGCCTCGCGGGCAGACCGACGCGTGCCAACTTCCGAACCGGCGAACTGACGGTGTGCACGATGGTTCCGATGCGTTCGGTACCGCATCGCGTGGTCGTGCTGATCGGACTCGACGACGAGGTGTTCCCTCGAACCGGTGGAGTCGACGGCGACGACATCTTGTCCCGTGATCCCGTTGTGGGGGAGCGTGATCTGCGCAGTGAAGACCGGCAACTGCTTCTCGATGCCGTGATGTCTGCGGGCGAACATCTGATTCTGTTGTATACCGGTGCCGATCCGGTCACCGGTGTCGTCAGACCACCGGCGATCCCCCTGAGTGGCCTTCTCGACGTACTCAGTGCGACGGTGGGTCCGGAAGCGATCAACGGAGTGCTGACACGGCATCCGTTGCAATCGTTCGACAATCGAAACTTCGCGCCGAACAAGCCGTTCAGCTTCGACACGGCAGCGCTGGCCGGTGCGAGGGCTGCCTCCGGAACACCGGTCGAATTGCCGACAGTCTTGTCGGCCGAGCTACCCGAGGTGCATCCGAAGGAAGTGAACCTCGCCGACTTGGTGAACTTCCTGGTACATCCCGCGCGTGGTTTTCTGCGCCAACGCCTCGGCGTCCGGGTACCGGAACTCGACGACGACATCGCGGATTCGCTGGCAACCGAGCTCGATCCACTGTCCACCTGGGCTCTGGGTGACCGAATGCTTCTCTCGCGCTTGGCTGGACGCAGCTCGGCGGATTTCCGTGCAGCCGAGTGGCGCCGCGGTACTTTGCCGCCCTACAACCTGGGCGCAACGGTTCTGGGCAACGTCGAGTGGGTGGTAGACCAACTTGCCGGTCTTGCATTGCCACACCTCGAGGGCGACTCCGAGGCCGTCGACGTCGACATCGACCTCGGTGACGGGCGTCGTCTCACCGGAACGGTAACCGGTGTGCACGGCAATTCAGTGGTGGGAGCGTCGTATTCCTCACTGGCGCCTAAACATCGGATGACGGCCTGGATAAACCTGCTCGCCTTGAAAGCGCACGGACGACCCGGTGCGCTCGATGCAGTCTCGATCGGACGGGGTCGGGGAAAGATCGCAGCGGCACGGTCGGTGCTCGATGCGCCAGGCAATGCGGTCGAGATCCTGCAGCAACTGGTGGACCTACGCGAGCGGGGGCTGCAGCGTCCGTTGCCGATGTGGGCCGCTACTTCAGCCGAATATGCGCGCCGACGCTTTGGTGGCGAGTCGGTCGACGATGCGACAAACGGTGCGGACACCCAGTGGACCGGGCAGTACGGCGAGATGATCGATCCAAGCAACGCTTACGTTTTCGGAGAAGCTCGAACACTGGCGGAGTTGGCTGCGGATCCGCCGTCGGACGACGAATTCGTCTGGGCCGAGGAACCGACTCGATTCGGAGTTCTCGCCCGACGACTGTGGGATCCGTTGCTGACCAACGAAAGAGCGGAGTAACCCGTGGACTTCGATCTATTGGGGCCACTGCCTACCGGCACCACGGTGTTGGAAGCGAGCGCCGGAACTGGCAAGACCTACGCGATCGTCGGACTCGCGACCCGTTGTGTTGCCGAAGGTCTCGCCGACATTTCGCAAGTTCTGCTGGTGACATTCAGCCGGGCCGCCACTCAGGAACTTCGTGAGCGTGCCAGGGAGAGGTTCGCGGGAGTGTCCGCCGCTCTGGTCGACCCGGAGGAGGCGAGGCGGTCGGATGATGATCTGGTGGCGTACCTCGCCACAGCTGACGACGAGGAGATCGGCGTGCGGCGTCGTCGACTCCTGCGCGCTCTCGCGGAGTTCGACGCCGGCACCATCACGACCACCCACAGTTTCTGTCAGAGGATGCTCGACGGACTCGGCATCGCCGGGGAACGCGAACCGGACACAACTTTTGTGGAGTCGGTCGACGACCTGATCAGTGAGGTCGTCTCGGATTTGTACCTCAGCCGCTACAGCCGGACGGACTCGTCTCCACCGTTCTCCACGAAGGACGCGCTGGCCATCGCCCGAAGTGCAGTCGGCGATGGTCAGGCAATTCTCGAACCCGACGGCGAGGAGGAGACCGCACCCGGTCAGCGCGTTCTCTTCGCGGCTGCTGCTCGTGTCGAGGTCGAACGACGTAAGCGGACCAAAGGAATTCGCGACTTCAACGATCTGCTGACGCTGTTGCACGGCGTATTGACCGATCCGGAATACGGTCCCGTCGCGTGTCGTCGGGTGCGCGAGAAGTTCAAGGTCGTGTTGATCGACGAGTTCCAGGACACCGATCCGTTGCAGTGGGACATTCTGCGTTTGGCCTTCCACGGTCACACCACCCTGGTCCTGGTCGGTGATCCCAAACAAGCCATCTATGCGTTCCGCGGGGCAGAAGTTCTGAGTTATCTCGATGCGGTCGATCAGGCGGATGCGCACCAGGAGTTGACCACCAATTGGCGTAGCGACCCAGGGTTGTTGGCGGCACTCGAACACCTCTACGGTGGTGCCGCACTCGGCAACGAAGGCATCGTCGCGCATCCGGTGGAGGCTTCGCACAAAAAGTCTCGGTTGTTCGGCCCGGTGCCGATGCGTGTACGCCATCTGCCCCGTACCGGAGCCGGACCGCTCAATCGTTCGGGATTTCCAGCCGTAGGCAGACTTCGCAGTCGCGTCGCGGACGACGTCGCAGCAGACGTGGTCGCGCTCCTGGGCGGCGATGCCCGCTTGGCAGTCGACGGTGTTCCACGCCCGGTCGAACCGGGAGACGTCGCGGTGTTGGTGCGCACCCACAAGCACGTGGCGATGATCCGCGATGCTCTCGATGCCGTCGGTGTACCTTCCGTTTTGACCGGAGGGTCCAGTGTTTTCGCGACACCCAGTGCGACCCAGTGGCTGTGGCTGTTGCAGGCGATCGAGCAGCCCCATCGCTCCGATCGTGTCCGGTTGACGGCCCTCTCACCAATTTTCGGGCGCACCGCCCAAGAACTGGACAAGGATGGCGACAACATCGTCGCGGAACTTGCCGGTCAACTGCGCTCCTATTCCGGGCTGTTCGCACGCGTCGGGTTTGCGGCTGTGTTCGAAAGAATCTCTGCCGAAACAAATCTGGAGAAGCGTGTACTCGCGGCCCCGTCCGGCGAACGAGATTTCACCGATCTGCGGCACGTCGCACAACTCCTCGGTCGCGTCGCGACCGAGGAAGCGTTCGGGTTGAGCGCACTGGTTCGCTGGCTTTCCGACCGGATCAAGGATCCGACGTCCGGGAGCGCGACCGACAGAAGCCGTCGCCTCGACAGTGACGCTGCCGCAGTGCAAATCGCTACGGTGCATGCCACCAAAGGGCTCGAGTTCCCGATCGTCTACGTCCCGTTCAGTTGGGAGAGCGTTGGCGGCTTCAACTCGCCGACGCAGCTGTTGCACGACCCGGAGGGACGCCGCATCCTCGACGTCGGCGGGCAGGAAGGCCCGGGGTACAACGCCAGAAAGACTGTTGCGGAGGCCGAAGAAGCGGGCGAAGAACTGCGGCTGCTGTACGTGGCGCTGACCCGGGCGCAGTGCCAACTCGTGCTCTGGTGGGCACCCAGCTACGGGACCTCCCGCTCGCCGCTGCACCGGTTGATGCTCGGACGTACACCCGGCATCGCCGAACCTGCTCGGGTAGTGAAGGTGCTCGACGACGGTACAACCGCAGCACGGCTCGCAACCTGGCCGGCAGCAGCGTCCGACGTGATCTCGGTGGAACCTGTTGGTCCCCATCCGCCCTCGCCCGTCCACTGGTCCAGAGCGGCTGCGGACGTGACCGAACTGGCCGCGGCGCGTTTCGATCGAGACCTGGACACTCTGTGGCGTCGTACGTCGTACTCGGCACTCACCGCCGGAGCGCACCACGCGGTCACGACCACGGGCAGTGAGGTCGAGGATCCCGAAAAAGACGACGAGCCAGAGGATTCCGTAGACCTCGAGAGCATTACCCCCTCGCCCCTGGAGGCGTTCCCTTCACCCATGAACGGACTTCCCGCGGGCGCCGCATTCGGCACGCTGGTGCATGAGGTGCTCGAGGTGGTGGACACGGCTGTGGCAGATCTGAGAGCGGAACTCGGGATGCGTTGCGCCGAGGCGGTCTCGGTACGGGCGGCCGAGGTCGACTCCGAAGCACTCGCGGATGCGCTGTATCTGGTGATGCAGACTCCCTTGGGATTCGGAACCTTGGCCACGATCGCGCCGAAAGATCGTCTTCCCGAACTCGATTTCGAACTCCCACTGGCCGGTGGCGACGATCCGGTGTCGATGAGTGTCACACTCCGCGGAGTATCGGAACTGTTGAGGCGCCACCTTTCCTCCGACGACATTCTGGCGTCGTACGCCGACTATCTGGACCGTGTCGAGACGTCACCGATGCGCGGATTCCTGACGGGCAGTATCGACGCAGTCTTGCGGATCCCGGGCCCGTCGTTCGTGATCGTCGATTACAAGACCAACCGGATCGGTCGCGGCGATCTGACGGCTGCCAGCTACACGCGTGAACTCATGGCGACGGAGATGATGCGCTCGCACTATCCGCTGCAGGCACTGCTGTATTCGGTTGCACTGCATCGGTATCTGCGGTGGCGCCTGCCCGACTACGATCCGCACCGTCATCTCGGGGGCGTGCAGTATCAATTCGTGCGTGGGATGCTCGGCCCGGACAGCCCGCCGGAATGCGGTGTCTTCGAATGGAAACCGCCTGCTCAGCTGACGGTTGAACTATCGGATCTGCTGGCCGGTCTTGATGCGTCCCACACAGTAGGGGAGAAGATTCGATGACCGAGGCGCAATTGGCGCAGCGCGCCAAAGGGATCGTGCGAATCTTCAACGAAGCCGGGGTTCTGGTTGCCGCCGATGTTCATGTCGCGACGAGAGTGTGCAGCCTGGGCGGTGAAACGTCGGACGAGGTGATGCTGGCCGCAGCGTTGGCGGTCCGCGCTGTGCGCTCAGGTTCGGTGTGCCTCGATCTGCAACGGATGCGTGATGTGAGCGTCGACAATGCGACGGAGGAGGAACTCACGTCGTTGCCGTGGCCCGAACCGTCGGAGATCGTTGCCGCCCTTCGGCTGAGCCCTCTGGTGATCGGCGGAAACGCCGGACCTCTCAGACCGCTCCGGTTGGTCGACACGGACGACGGTGAACTCCTCTACCTCGATCGATATTTTCTGCAGGAGCAGACGATTCGGCGAGTGCTCGACGAGCGGGCGTCCACGTGGCCGCCCGCCGACCTGAAAGCGGTCCGAACGCGGCTGGATTCGCTGTTCGTCGACGAGAACGGGCCGACCATCGCGCCGGATCGTCAACGGATAGCAGCTGCTCTCGCCGCGACACAGTGGACCACCGTCATCGCCGGTGGGCCCGGAACCGGCAAAACCCATACGGTCGCACGTATTCTCGCTCTCCTGTCGGAGGAATTGGGTTCGAATGCTCGCATCGGTCTGGCCGCACCGACGGGTAAAGCCGCAGCGCGGCTGCAGGAGTCCGTACGTGAGCAGACCGCGAGCCTTGGCCTTCCCGAAGAACTCGCGGCCATGACCCTGCACCGCCTACTCGGTTGGCAGCGGGGGAGTTCGAGTCGTTTCAAATACAATGCGACCAACAGACTTCCCTACGATGTGGTCGTCGTCGACGAGACGTCGATGGTCTCCCTCACGTTGATGGCGCGCCTGCTCGAAGCCGTTCGCCCCGATGCCCGGCTACTGCTCGTCGGCGATCCCGATCAGTTGACCTCAGTCGACGCGGGCGCTGTTCTTGCTGATCTTGTCGCCCGCCCGGTAAAGGTCAGTGGAAATCCGACGCTGACACAGTTGGTGGGTGACGATCTCACGGCCACTGGTTCCGAAGAGGCATTGAGTGCGGATGAACAGGATCGTCTGCGGGGCGGGATCATTCAACTCTCACGCGGGCGCCGCTTCGACGGAACCATCGCGTCGTTGGCCAGGGCAGTTCGAGCGGGAGATTCCGCTGAGGTTCTGCGTATCCTGCGCAGCGGTGATCCAGCCGTCTCCTTCCATTCGCCCGAGGATGTTGACGCATTGCGCGCCGACATCGTTGCGAGTTCAGAGGTGGTGACGGCGTCGGCCGAGGTGAGTGATGCGATCGGCGCGCTGAAAGGCTTGGAATCGCACCGCCTTCTGTGCGCCCACCGTGACGGACCGTACGGTGTCGGGAGGTGGGCGCAGCAGGCGATGGAGTGGGTCGGCACGGCATCAGGGCAATTCCTGGACCCGACGAGGTGGTATCCGGGCCAACCCCTGTTGGTGACGGCCAACGACTACGAGGCGAAGATCTACAACGGGGATGCCGGGGTGATCGTGCAGCGTGAGGATGGCGTGCCTATTGCCGCATTCCAGCGGGGCAGTGATGCGTTTCTGATTCACCCGAGCCAACTCTCGTCGGTGCAGACGGTTTACGCGATGACGATTCACCGGAGCCAGGGCAGCCAGTACGACACCGTATCGGTGATGTTGCCGGCCGAGGCGTCGTCACTGCTGACTCGGGAGTTGTTGTACACGGCGATCACTCGCGCCAGAAACCATGTGAGAGTAATCGGCACCGAGGATTCCGTGAGGGCGGGAGTGCAGCGACAGGTACTCAGGGCAAGTGGGCTGCGTCGGGAGATCCGTCCGTACGACGGGCCGTGAAAGTCGGATGTTGCGGATTCTCTTGGTCATTCGTTGTATACGACGAACACCTTGCGTACGGTCTCGGTGACCGTCCACGTACCCTTCCATCCGGTTGGGAAGATTGCACTCGTTCCGGCAACGAGATGTACGGGATCGCCGTCGTCCTCCTCCACGGTCATGGCGCCGGAGACGATGGTGATGATCTCGCCGCGGGTGAGGAACTCCCACCGCGACTTTCCCGGTTCGCTCTCCCAGACTCCGGATTGAATGCGGCCGTCGTCACTGGTGAACTCGACATCTGCACGAGTGATGATGTCTCCGCCGAGTGGCTCTGCACTGGGTTGGCCGAGCAGTGCTTGCTGGAAGATCCCACTTGCGCTGTTCAACTCTGCGGCACGGAAGGTAATGGTCACAATTCAATCCTGACTTTCGAAACTCATGTGAATCATCGGACTTGTCGATGATGTCGTGTGTCTGCTGAGCCGGGATACATTCACTTGTCGCATCTTTCGGCGTTTCGCTCGTACAGATGTCGAAAGGGTGATCGACCATCATTCAACCGGGGTTCAGAGACCCGTCTCACGCCGAAACATGCCCGAGCCCAGGGAAAACGCCCCCGCGCCGGTGATCTCGAACGGGGGTGATCGGTTGTGTATGAGGGGTTTACGTGGTGGACGCTGTCAACGAGGTGATGAAGCGCTCGGCGGCCGCGTCGACCTCGGCGTCGGGGGTGAGCAACCTCTGTAGCAACAGTCCTCGCAGACATGCGGTTGCGATGATGCTCTGCTGCTTTGCGTCCACCATTGTGAACCCTTCGCGGAGGGCCGCCGCTTCGAGGAGGTGCGCCAAATCGTCGAGGTCGGCGGCGAAATCTTGAAATGCTTTGTGCTCGTACACCGCAAGTCCGGCCAGGTGAAAAAAGGTGCGGCTTCGATCTTCGTGCTCGGCGTTCGAGTAGAAGGTCCAGATCGCCCTGCACAGGGCCGCGAACCCGAGATCCTTGCCCATCGCGGCGATGACGAGGTTGTCACGGCGGCGAGCTTCCGACAGTACGGCGCTGAGGAGTCCCGGTCGTGATCCGAAGTGATAGGTCAGCAGCGTGTGGTGCACTCCGAGTCGCTCCGCTACTTGGCGCATCGACAGCTTCGGGCTTGGGCCGGTTTCACCGAACTCGTCGAACAGCGCCTGTAACAGTCGCTCTCGACCCTCCCCAACCGGCGATCTCACGCTACCTCCATTGACGGGTTCACCACTGTTGAGTACGGTACCGCATATCGAATTCACCAGTGTTTAGGAGAGTGGTTTCCAATGCTCGGGAGGTCCCTTTGACTGACGTATGGTTTGCCGGCGGCATGGTCGCGGATGGATCGGGCACCGACCCGGTCGAAGTCGACGTGTGCGTGAGTGGCGGCATTGTCACCGCGATCGGACAGGCGCCGTCGGGTTCGACGACAGTTGACTTGGACGGCATGCTTCTGACTCCGGGGCTGATCGATGCTCATGTGCACCTGGGTATTTCGAGTCCGATCCGAAGGCAATTCGGGTTTGAGCTCTCGGCAGCCGAACTGGCTGCGGGCATCTTCGCCACTGCGGGCGATGCCCTCGACGCGGGCTTCACCACGGTGCGAGACGTCGGTGGCATCGACGGCGGAGTCGTCGACGTTATCGCGAGCGGCAAGGTGCGTGGTCCGCGTGTCCTCTCGTGCGGTCCTGTGCAGTGCCAGACCGGTGGACACGGCTACTACGGGGCCGCGTGGGAGCCGACCGAGCTGTGGAACATGCACCACATTCCCGGGCTCTGCGCCTTGTCCTTGATGTCGGGTAATGCCGACGAGCTACGACGCAATGTGCGCGAGTCGTTCCGCCGAGGTGCAACATTTCTGAAACTGTGCGTCACCGGCGGTGTCGTCGGAGGCCATGACAGCCTCACCGACACACAGTTCACCGTCGAGGAAATCTCCGTGGCAGTGGAAGAAGCAGCGTCGCGCGGCACCTACGTCACGGTGCACGCGCACAACAATGCGGGCATTCGCAACGCGGTGCGAGCCGGTGTCCGGTGCGTGGAACACGGCACCGACATCGATGCGGAGACGGCCCAGCTGATGCGCGAGCATGACGTGGCTCTGGTCCCTACCTTCGCCGTGGTCGAGCAGTTGGCGGACACCGAGAGCATGGACCTGGACCCGGCAATACGAGAGCGTGCAGCCGGAGTGCGTCAACGCATGGCCAGAGCGCTCGAGGCCTCTCGCGCAGCAGGCCTGAGGATCGGCCTGGGCTCGGACCTCATCGGGCCGCACCAAAAGCACCGAGGTGAGGAGTTGCACTTGCGCGCGGAGTTGGAGTCGCCGATGCATGCACTCGTTTCGGCCACCAGCGTCAATGCCGACATTCTCGGTATCGGGGAAAGCGTCGGGACGATCCGCGTCGGTATGCAGGCGGACATGGTTGCCTGGCAGCAAGACCCACTCCGAGACGCAAAGGTGTTCGCCGATCCGGACATGGCTGTTCTCGTCGTGAAGTCCGGAAATATCGTCAAGGGAGACGTTCGATGAGCGCAATGCTGCACGGATGCTTTGCAGACACGGAGTACTTCGAAATCACGGCGAAGTCGGGACACAGCTACGGCGTCTGGGTGACCACACCCCCCGGCTACGCGGACTCCATGGATCCCTTACCGCTGATCTACGTGATGGACGGCAACTGGGCTGTAGGTCTTACCGCCCCGCTCATCGTCACGCAGGCAGACCCGTACCTGACGGTCGCCCCGTACATCCAGGTCAGCGTCGGATATGCCGGTGAGGAAGCTGCCAACTGGGCACGGCTCCGCAACCGCGATCTCGTGCCGCCTGGGGAACCGGTAGGCGAAGAAATGATGGCTACTCTCGCCGCTGCTCGCGACTCGGGTGCAATGACCCAGGCGTACGTGGACGCCTACCTCGAGGAGCTGGCAGACACCCACGGGGACGTCTTCCTCGACTTCCTGACCAACGAACTCCACCCTCGCCTGTACTCGTCGGAGCTACGTGTCAGCGAGTCCGGGCACGGACTCTTCGGGTACTCGTACGGAGGCCTTTTCGCCCTCTACGCATGGCTGCGCGACGCGCCCCCATTCGCGACCTTCGGTGCGGGTAGTCCCGGAGTTGTGAACGCCGACAGCCAGATCCACACACTGGTCGAGGCACTGCCCGAGCGTGGCGCGGGCTCAGTTGTTCCGCAGCTGCACGTCACGCTGAACGAAGCCGAACTGACTGGACCCATTCCGATCTATCGCGGACTGTCACGCAACGTTCTCGCCGTCGTGGAGCAGTTGCATGGCAAGGGACGGTCGCAGGATGTTTCGACCGCGTTGTTGCACGAGACGCACGTAACCGGGCTGCAGGCATCGTTCCTGAGCTACTTGAAAAAATGCCATGCACGGTAGCTGTTCGTCCCGGCGACGATGTGCACGCTGACACGTTCGACGGGCGATTTTCCGTAGACGCCGTTGAAGGAGAAGTGGGGGGTGGGGGTGCCCCACCGGGGGGGCCCCCCCCCACGGTCCGGGGTCAGCCCGCGACGGGGACCGGTGGGAGCTGCGGAGCCTCGGCGAGCTCGCGGACGGCATCCTCCGCGGCGGGCCGGTGGCCGTAGCCTGCCTCGGGTTCGGGAGAGTTCACTGCTCGGTTCCGGTCCGTTGCGTGGAGGCGGCGGACACGGTGGCGAGCTTGCGGACGCCGGCGGGGTAGACGCGCTTGCCGACCAGCAGCGCCACGACGGCCCCCAGGTAGACGAGCGGCGCGAGCTGCAGCGCATTGGCGAGGCTGATCTTGTCCGCGAGGATGCCGACCACGAACGGGCCCGCAGCCAGCCCGAGCAGGCTGTTGGCCAGGGTGGTGGTGCCGAACGCCGAGGCCCGCACGGTGGGGTGGGTCAGGTTGGCGACCATCGCGGTGACCGCGCCGGTGGAGCCGGCGGAGAAGAACGCGCCCAGTCCGACCAGCACCAGCTGCGCGGTGCCGACCGGCAGCTGGAACCCGACGATGAGCAGTACTCCGGCGGCGAGGCTGATCGCGATCGCGACCGTCCACTTGCGGGCCGGGTCGATGCGGGCGGCCCGGTCGGCGACGATGCCGCACACGATCATGCCGGCGCCGATGAGCAGCACGAAGACCGCGGCCATCGCGGCGGCCTTGTCCGCGGCCAGCCCGTAGGAGCGGCCGAAGAAGCTGGGCAGCCACGCCATCAGCGCGGCGGCGGTGAACATCTGCAGCCCGCCGCCGATGTAGGCGCACAGCACCGCGGGGTTGGTGAACAGGCTCGAGATCGGGGCACGTGCAGCCGTGCCGGGCGCAGCGATGTGGGTGGTGTTCGCGTCGTCGTCGTCGACGGCGTGGCGGGCGAGCTTGCGTTCACTGACCAGCGCCCAGAACAGTGCGACCAGGACCAGCCCGAAGACCGCCATCGACGCGAAGGACCAGCGCCAGGACAGCTGTACGGCGATGACCCCGCCGAATGCGACGCCGATCACCGACCCGAACGAACCGCCGGCCATGAATGCACCCGAGAGCGAGGCTCGCAGCCGCGGGGCGAACACGCTGAGCACGACTGCGATACCGACGCTGCCGTAGGCGGCCTCACCGACCCCGACCAGGAACCGGGCGCCGAGCATCTGCTCGTAGGAGCCCGCCACCGCGCACAGCAGGGTCGCCACGCTCCACAACGCGGCCATCACGACGAGGCTGCGCACCCGGCCCCACCGGTCGGCGAGCATCGACAGCGGCAGGGTGAGCAACCCCACCATCAACGCGACCACGCTGTTCAGCGATGCGAGATGCGAATCCGAGAGCGCCCATTCGGCTTTCAGGAACGGGAACACCGCGCTGAGGACCTGCCGGGACATGTAGTCCGACAGCAGCAGTCCGAAGGTGAGCGCGAACACGAGCCACGGGTAGAACCGGGATCGCCCGCTGCGGCGCGACGGCGCCGAAACGGCCGCGGGCCGCTCCGGCGCGGTGGTGGTGACAGACGACATGATCTTCCTGAATCTGGGTGAGGGGACGAGCTCGACGGCCGAGGTGGAACCGATGACGTTGGCTGGGAGGGGGTTTCGCGTATCCGGGGGCGCGGCACCGGGTTGTGGTGTCGCGCCCACCGGTCACGCGGATACCGCGTCAGGCGTGCTGGGTGAAGCCGCGCTGACCGGGGCGGCGGTTGGGCGCAAAGCCGATCCTGGCGAGGGTCTCGTCGGCGTCGGTGTAGTGCTCGTCGAGGCGGTAGATCTCGCGGGCCTCCTTGCCGGTGGCGACCTCACGACCGAGTTCGTTCGCGATGCGGACGAGCTGTTCGACCTGGGCGACGGAAGTCATCTTCTCGCCCTTGCGGCCCCACAGGGTGTCCTCGGTGCCGCAGCGGGCGTGCAGACCCATTGCGATGGCCATGGTGTTGACCGGCAGCACGCTGCGCATCAGGGTTTCCAGGGTGAGCACCGCGCCGTCGGGGGTGCGGCGGACGAACTCCATCATGTTGTACGGATTGGGGCCGTCGAAACCGCCGCCGATACCGACCCAGGTCACCATCAGCGGGCCGGTGTAGACGCCGCGGCGGATCAACCGCTCGACGGTTTCGAGCTGGGCGATGTCGGCGAGCTGGAAGTGCGGCTGGATGCCGTTGGCCTGCAGCCGGCGCAGGTGCTCCTCGACCCAGCCCGGCCCGGCCGGGACGGTCATCTCGCGGTAGGCCTCGTACACCTCGGGGCGCTCGAAGGAGGTGCCGGCGATGTCGTCGGCGGTCATCAGCTCGACGATGTTCATCTGGTTTGTGTTGATCGCGATGGTGACCTGGTCGGGCTTGGGGTCGAGTTCGGCGAGCATGTGGCGGGCGTCGTCGGAGAGCCACTTCGCGTCCGCGCCCTCGCCTTCGGGGGCGAACGAGATCGAGCCGCCGACCTGCAGGATCATCTCGGGCACCGCCTCGCGCAGCCGTGCCAGCAGTTCGTTGAACTTCGAGAGCCGCTTGGAGCCCTTGCCGTCCAGTTCACGGACGTGGATGTGCAGCACGGTGGCTCCGGCGTCGTAGCAGTCCACCGCCTTCTGCACGTGCTCGTCCATGGTCAGTGGCAGATCCTCGGCGAAGTCGTCGATGTCCCACTCGGGGCCGTAGGGGGCGACGGTGATGACCAGCTTCTCCTGGTTCTCGGGGAACAGGGCGTCGTCGTGGAAGTGCAT
>NZ_JASHKY010000059.1:0-2922 GCF_030056935.1 Rhodococcus sp. IEGM 1302
CGTTGACGGCGATGGTGCGTCCGGAGCGGATTCCGTTGTCGTTGGCGCAGCAGCGTATGTGGTTCTTGAACCAGCTGGATCCGCACTCAGCCGTCTACAACGTGCCGCTTGCGATTCAATTGATCGGCGAACTCAATATCGAGGCACTGCAAGCAGCGGTTTGGGACGTTTTGTCACGGCACGAGTCGTTAAGGACTTGGTACCCAACTGATTCAGAAGGGCCGATGCAGGTTGTCTTGCCAGCAACCGACCTGCGACTCGATCTGAATCCGGTTGTCGTGGATAAGGGCTCCGTGATGATTCACGTGTCGGAGATTGTGCAGCGCGGTTTTGATGTCAAAGCCGAAGCCCCGGTGCGTGTCAAATTGTTTGCACTGGATAGCAATACTCACGTGTTCGTTGTTGTTATCCATCACATCGCGGGCGACGGCTCGTCGATTGCACCACTGGGTCGTGATGTCATGGTTGCGTACGAGGCTCGTTCTCGGGGTGAGGTTCCGGGGTGGGCACCGTTGGCGGTGCAGTATGCGGATTACGCGTTGTGGCAACGAGATGTTCTCGGTAGCGTGGATGACCCGAAGTCGGTTGCTTATAAGCAGATTGCATACTGGCGCACGCAACTGGCGGACATTCCGACTGTCCTTGAGTTGCCCTCCGACCGGCCGCGACCGGCTGTACAGTCGATGCGAGGAGAAGCGTTCGAATTCGAAATCGGGGCGGAGCTACATACCGATCTCTTAAGATTGGCGAAGACGAATAACGCAACCATCTTTATGGTGGTTCATGCTGCGGTTGCGATACTTCTCTCGAAGCTGAGCAACTCCGCCGACATTGTCGTGGGAACACCAGTTGCCGGTCGAGGGGAAGCGGCGCTCGATCAACTTGTCGGAATGTTTGTTAACACTCTTGCGCTGCGAACGAGGCTTGACCATGCTGCAAGTTTCGAATCATTTTTGCGCGAGGTGCGGGAAAATGATCTCACTGCGTTTGCCAACTCTGCTGTCCCCTTTGAATGGCTCGTGGACGAACTGGATCCGCTTCGTTCGACTGCCCATTCACCCCTGTTTCAAGTATTGCTTGTGTTCCAAAACTTTGAACAGAATCGCTTCGAACTGCCGGGTCTATCGGTAGCAGCAGTCGAGGCCGATCTTGGTACAGCGAAATACGATCTGCAGATCACTTTGTCGGAGCGTGCGACTGAAAATGCCGTTCCTGCAGGACTTTACGGGTCGTTCGACTATGCGACCGACCTGTTTGATGGGGTGACGATTCAGGCAATCGTCGATCGTTTACTTCGGATATTGGAGGCGATTACCTCGACGTCCACGGTGTGCCTGGCCGCGATCGAGATTCTCTCTTCCGAGGAGCGCAAACAGCTTGTGTCTAAGGCTGTTTCGCACGAGTCTGTTGATTGTGTAGACGAGACGCTCGTTTCGTTGTTCGACAAGCAAGTCGTATGCACACCGGATTCGATTGCGATCTCGTTCAATGAGACAGAATTGTCGTACGGACAGTTCGATGCACGCGTCAACCAGCTCGCCCGGTATTTGATCTCTGTCGGAGTTGGTCCGGAAGTATTTGTCGGAGTTGCTATATCGCGAAGCGTCGAGTTGGTGGTCGCGCTATATGCTGTTCTTAAAGCAGGTGGTGCTTACGTTCCGATCGACCCCGATCACCCGGCCGATCGAATCGCGCACATAGTGGAGACGGCAGCGCCTCTGCTTATACTGACTACCGAACGCGACGGATTCGAATCCGCGGGCCGACAAGTAGTAGATGTCTGCGCGCTGGACTTGAGAACCGTGTCTGCACGTGCGGTTGCGGACCAAGATCGACACCTTCCGCTGCGGCCGGAAAACACTGCGTACTTGATCTTTACGTCAGGCTCCACAGGAAGACCGAAGGGCGTAACTCTTACGCACCGTGCGACGGTAAATCAGTTGCTCTGGGCACAAATGCGATACGGACTGGACGAGTCTGACGTGGTTTTGCACAAGACACCTATCACGTTCGACATATCGGTGTGGGAATTGTTCTGGACCCTTCAGACCGGTGCCAGGCTGGTCATTGCGATTCCGGACGGACACCGAGACGCCGATTACATTGCGAAGACCATCGAGGAGCATCGCGTAACGACGGTGCATTTCGTTCCGTCGATGCTGAACGCGTACATGTCCGCGATTTCAGCGCCGATGAGTGACTCGGTACGCAGGGTGTTCGTTGCTGGCGAGGCATTGAGTGCTGCTACCGTGCGTCAGTTCGCTGCGTATGGGGCAGCGGAACTGCACAACTGGTATGGGCCGGCGGAGGTCGAAGTAGTTACTGCTTGGGAGGCAGTTAGCGAGTTTTCGCGGGTACCTATCGGTGAACCTGTTGCAGGTACAGGAGTCGCTGTGCTCGATTCCGCGCTGAACATGGTGCCGGTGGGTGTTTCGGGCGAGTTATATCTGGCTGGGCCGCAGCTGAGCCGTGGTTACCATGGACGGGCCGACCTATCTGCGGACAGGTTCGTGGCGAATCCGTTCGGGGCTGTTGGCGACCGGATGTACCGCACAGGCGATCTTGTGCGCTGGAATTCATCTGGGGAGTTGGAGTACATCGGTCGTTCGGATTTCCAGGTGAAGTTGCGTGGGCAACGTATCGAACTTGGCGAGATCGAGTCCGCATTGATCGCTCACGACTCAGTTGCGGACGCGGTTGTTGTCTTGCATACCGATGCCGTGTTCGGTGACAGCCTGATTGCGTACGTCATCGGAACTGCGGTGGATTCTTCGGCAGTTCTGAACTCGGCACGAGAAGTCCTTCCGTCGTATATGGTGCCGTCGCAGATCATGGTGTTGGATGCGTTTCCGCTGAATGCTTCGGGGAAGTTGGATCGGAAGTTGTTGCCGGAGCCGGTGTTCGAGGCTGCGGTGTTTAGGG
>NZ_JASHKY010000038.1:0-35933 GCF_030056935.1 Rhodococcus sp. IEGM 1302
GACGATCTCGGCAAGGTCATCGGTCGGGGTGGTCGCACTGCGACCGCTCTGCGGACCTTGGTCTCCGGCATCGGTGGCCGCGGTATCCGTGTTGATGTCGTCGACACCGATCAGTAGACGGCAGTAAACAGGTGGAACTCGTAGTCGGTCGTGTCGCGAAGTCGCATGGCATCAAAGGTGAATTGGTAGTCGAGGTTCGTACAGACGAGCCCGAGGATCGTTTTGCCGTAGGTTCCGTGCTGCGTGGGCGCAAGCCGCGCGAGTCCACACTGAAGTCGTACACAGTGGAAGCCGCCCGGGATCATTCCGGGCGGCTTCTGCTGCGCCTGGAAGGCGTCAGTGACCGTGGCGACGCAGATGCGTTGCGCGGCACACTGTTTGTCATCGACAGTTCCGAACTCGAGCCTTCGGATGATCCGGACGAGTTCTACGATCACGAACTCGAAGGACTGAAGGTCGTCCTCACGGACGGCACCGAGATCGGTTCGGTCATCGAGGTATTGCATTCCGCCGCAGGTGAATTGCTATCGATTCGCCGCGCCGGTGAGACGTCCGGTGAATTGCTGATCCCGTTTGTCGCAGCCATCGTCACCTCGGTGTCGATCGCCGACGGCGTCGTGGTGATCGAGCCCCCCGAGGGACTGCTCGACCCGGACTTCGGTGACAAGTCGAACAGCGACAATTCGAACGCCGACAGCGACTGATCGCTTGTCATGCGTCTCGATGTAGTCACCATCTTTCCCGAGTATCTCGAACCGCTTCGTGCTGCCTTGCTGGGCAAGGCAATCGAACGCGGCTTGATCTCGGTCGACGTCCACGATCTGCGGTCGTGGACCCATGACGTACACAAAGCCGTCGACGATTCCCCGTACGGCGGCGGACCCGGCATGGTCATGAAACCCACCGTCTGGGGCCCGGCACTGGACGACGTGATCGGGCGCTCCGATTCTTCCGGCCCCGATGATGCCGAGACCATTCTGGTGGTGCCCACTCCCGCCGGCGTCCCGTTCACCCAGGAGACCGCGCACCGCTGGTCCAACGCCAAGCACCTCGTCTTCGCCTGCGGCCGATACGAAGGTATCGATCAACGGGTTTTCGACGACGCCGCCAAGCGGGTCAGAGTCGAAGAAGTCAGCATCGGCGATTACGTCCTGATCGGCGGCGAAGCGGCCGTGCTGGTGATGGTCGAGGCTGTCGTGCGACTGATGCCCGGCGTTCTCGGCAATCAGCTTTCACACCAAGAGGATTCGTTTTCCGACGGCCTTCTCGAAGGGCCTAGCTACACTCGCCCGGCTGTGTGGCGCGACCTCGAAGTTCCGCCGGTGCTTCTCTCCGGTGATCACGCGAAGATCAAAGCGTGGCGCCATGAGCAGTCGCTGCAGCGCACGGCCGAGCGTCGACCGGATCTTCTTCCTTAGGTATTTCGCTTCAACCAGGTGATGCTTGCGCCGTCGTCGAGCGATTCGGTTGCAGTCGGTGTGAACGGTGTCGGCTCGAAGTTACCTCTGATCATCGGTATGCCTGCGCCGGCGACTACCGGATACCTCTTGATGATCAACTCGTCGATCTCCGGTAGTAGTTCGCCGGCGAGAGTTCCGCCGCCACACAGCCAGATATCTTGTCCTTCTTCCTCTTTCAGAGATCTGACTACCCCAAGCGGATCGGCGCGAACGATGGTGACGGGGGGATCCTCGGCGTCAGGGATGGTTGTGGAGACGACGAACTGACGCAGGTGCGCGAAGGGGCTTTTCACTCCGGCGGCCAGCCCGGGCTCGTAGGAGCCGCGGCCCATGACGACCGTGTCGAAGGTCCTGTTGGGCGCGTCCTCGATTCCGAGAGCGGGCCGCACATGCGTTGGCACGGTTTCAGGATATCGATCGCATATCCAGGCCGTGATCTGTTCGGAGACCGGGAGGAAATCGAATTCGCCACCAGGCCCCGCGATGTATCCGTCGAGGGAAGCTCCCACGTAGTACACAAGCTTTCGCATATAACGCTCCGTTCGTAGTACTATGTTTGTAGTCGTTTAACTTAGGGTCGTGTCAGGAGTGATGTCAAGTGCGAAAGAACCCGGAACGCCGGCTTGCCCTGATCGACGCGGCAATCGAGGTGTTGGCCCGAGAGGGTGCTCGAGGCTTGACGTTTCGAGCCGTCGACGCCCAGGCAGCAGTGCCGAACGGGACAGCGTCGAACTACTTCTCCAATCGCGACGACCTGCTCACTCAAGCGGGTGGCCGGATCTACGAGCGACTGATTCCGGAGGACCTCGAAGGGATGATCGATCCCGTCAACGGCACCGATCGTGAGCGCCTGGTGACGCTCATGCTCGACGTGGTCGAGCGCGTCACCTCGTTCGGAACGGGTTTCCTCGCGCTCATGGAGTTGCGACTGGAGGCGACGCGTCGACCGGACCTGCGAGCGGTGCTGACCGTCCGCATCCGAGAAGACTTCGATCTGAACGTAGCCAATCATCTGGCGTCGGGCGTGCCGGGTGATGCGATGACCGTTCGCCTGCTCTATTTGTCGCTGAACTGGCTCGCACTGGATCGACTCACATTGCCGGACCTGTTCGGAGAGGAAGATATTCGGACGATCGTCGAGGCGGCGGTGGATCGAGCGTTACCCCGCGAATCGTAGAAGGTCAGTGTCGTTCGGCAGGTTTGCGGCGGAACGAGAAGTATCGATGACCGAAGAAGCTCACACCGGCGACGATCAGCATGACAACCGCCTGGGCGGGAAGCGGCGGGGCATGCAGAATCGACACCGCGATTGTTCCGAGTATCAGATTCAGCACCAGGCCACCGGAATTGACGACGATGAACGCTCCCAGGTCGCGTGCCACATGTCCGCGGACGCGGAAAACGAGAGTCCGATGCAGAACGAAAGCGATGAGGACGCTGATGGAGTACGCGCCGATCACAGCCACTTGATACAGATCCTTGTTGTCGAGGATCAGTGTCCAGATCACGAAGAGCACGTATCCGATCGCCGTATTAGCCACTCCGACAATGGCAAATGCGATGGGTTGATGCTTGACCACCCGAAGCAGTGGGCCGGGGTTCTCGGGTGATGCGATGTCTTCGGTCATGAAGACTCGGTTTTCACGGTGTTGATCCCGTCCTTGCGTCGGGTCCGCAGATACATCCACTCGAGCACGCCGAGTCCGAGGACTCCGGCGACCATCGAAGCGCCGCCGACCTTCCATCCCGGGGGACGCCACGTCAGGACAAGCTCTGCGTCCTTCGTCCCGGCGGGAATGTCCACGGTGACAAAGGACTTCGCGACGACGTCGATCGGGACAGGCTGACCGTCGATGCTCGCCCGATATCCGGGCCAGCCGAGCCGTGCGAACACAACCTTGCCGCCGGTCTCCGAACTGACACGAAGGGTGCTCGACATGTTCGATTCCGCGGTCGAAACAGCTTCGACGCCACGGGTATCGGCGATGCGGCCGTTTCGTGTCGAGACGGGGCCGTCGACGCGTTCGAGCACGGAGATGTAGTTCTCGTGACCGGGGTAGTCCACCCATGTCCACCCGTCGGGAGCCGGGTTCTTGCGTGCATCGGGGTAGAGAGCGTTCTGAAGTACGACGCGGTCCACGTTCATCAGGTCGACGATGGTGCGGCCGGTGGTGGGTTCGACGGTGAATGCGCGCCGAAAGGCGTCGGGGCAGACGCTCATGTCCCAGCGCATGCAGAGCAGGTCACCGAAGTAGAAGTGCCCGTTGGGGGTGTAGCCGCTGGTGTAGGTCAGTTCGAGGTCTTTGGGGTAGTTGCCGAAAGCCAGGGAACCGTACGCTCCGTCGAGGGTTTTGTCCCCGGGTGCGATGAGTGCACGGTCGCCCAGTTGCAGTGTCGTGCCTTCGAAGTCGGGGAAGGCCTCTTTCATCTCCGAGCGGGATTCGGGCAGGTTCCAGCTCATCGGGGTTGGTTGCGCGGCCCGAACCTGGGCGTAGGCGATGGGGGAGACCGCGACGATCGCTACGAGGCATGCGAAAGCAGTGCCCTTGGTACGGCCGAGCCAGACCATCGCGGCGCCGAGTGCGGCAACGAGCAGGGCCGAGATCACATGCCATTTCGCGAGCCCGGGAGCTGCCGAGGCTGACCGAATCAGAAGCAGGCCCACGAGGATTCCCGCTGCAACGCAGCGCGCGCGCAACTTGTCGGTCGTGGCGTAACGCCCGAGCAGGATGCACACCAGAAGCAGGAGTCCGATGGCCACCATCGGAAGTACGCGCGCGGGCCACCGCAGTGGGCCGATCGTGCTCGGCCCGGCAGTCCACATGAGGACGGCGACCGTGAAGATCCCGACGGCGGTCAATTCGCGTGCCGCGGCGCGTGCCTTGCCCCAGTCGATGAATGCCAGGGCGGGTATGAGGAACCAGGCGATGTAGACCATGGGCATGGTCTGGATGTATCCCCACCACGAGGTGAACGCGGGCATCGTGCTCGGCAGGCTCGCGTTCAGCGATTCCGACCACGGGACGGCGAGGAATGCATCGTTCTTGACTTCGGATGCACCGCGCCAGGTGACGTCCGCGGTGAGCAGGCTCGGCAGATACGTCGCGAGACCGGCCAGAGCGGCACACGCGGACACCGCCAGAAGCCGCAGTGACGGCAGCCAACGCCGCTGATAGACAACTTCGCCGATTGCGACCGCGCCGATCATCAAGCCGGATTCGACTGCGGGGAAAACATATTGGACCGACATCGCGAGATACAAGAACACGAAGGTCGGGATCGGACCGCTCTTACCTCGGGCGTAGCGGATTGCCGACGCCCACGCCTGAACCATCCAGGCAGTGCCGGTGAAGGCAGTCATCCAACTGGCCGAGTCGAAGAACAGCAGGAAACCGGTGAACGGAATCGAGACGCCGGCGACGGCAGCCCACGTGGGCTTCGAGCCGTACTCGAGGCAGATCCGATAGACGCCGAGTGCAAGGATGATCGCGAAGATCAACTTCACGATCGTCGCGTACAACGCCAGGTTGTCGAAGGACGGTGCGATCAGGTCGATCAGGAGTTGCGGTGGATTGAGAAGGCCTGCTTCCTCGATCGCGTAGTTGCCCGCCATCCAGTTCTCGGGGACGAGCACCGGGAGGTGTCCTTCTCGCAGACTGCGGCCGAGCATGACCCACAGCGGCGCGTATTGGGACTCGGTGTCGTCGGTGTAGAAGTGACGAGCATTCGCGAGCACCACGGCCAGATAACCGGCGATGACACCGATCGCCGTGACGGCGCCCCACTTGTACACGTCTGCCCGGGCGAGAGTGCGAGTTTCCACCACGAGTTCCAGACCTTAACAGGGCAGGTGGGGCGTGCGGAGACGCGAGCGCGTCACGCGCCGCCGGCATCCGAAGTCAAGACATCTCTGCGTGTTAAAGTTCGCGACGGTGTGGGCCCGATCGTGCCTGTCTCTCGGCGCCAGTCGAGCCCCCTGAAGGGAGTGGAAGCGAGTGCACTCGATTTCCGTCGTAGTGCCCGTTTATCAGGGCGAAAAGACGATCACGGCGCTCGTCGAGGAGTTGGACGGCCTGGGCACACCGAGTGCGACGCCCGGTGGTGCGCAGTTCTCCGTCGACGAGATCGTGCTGGTTCACGACAACGGCCCGGACCGCTCCGACGTCGTGTTACTCGAATTGGAGCGCCGTTTCGAGCAGGTGCGTGTCGTGTGGCTCAGCCGCAACTACGGCCAGGACGCGGCGACCATCGCCGGCATGGCCGCTGCAACTGGACAGTGGATCGTGACGATGGACGAGGACGGCCAGCACGACCCGGTGCACATCGGGGCTTTCCTCGACACCGCGCTGACGGAGCGATCCGATCTCGTGTATTCCAAACCCACGAACACACGCCCGCACGGATTCTTGCGGAACCTGACCTCGCGCGGCGCAAAGATCGTCTTGGCGACGGTATTCGCGTTCCCTGATTCGACGAGATTCGAAAGTTATCGCCTGATCCGCGGTGACATCGGCCGACAGTTGGCCGGCGTCGCGGCCAACGGCGTGTATCTGGACGTTGCGCTGACGTGGGTTGTCGGTAACACGGCCACGGCGCCGGTGACACTTCGAGCCGAAGGCCGCGAAGAATCCGGGTACAACTACCGCCGTTTGTTCTCGTTGTTCTGGAAGATGGTGTTGTGTAGCGGAACACGCGGTCTGCGGCTGGTCAGCCTGCTCGGAGTCACCCTGGCGTCGGCCGGTGTGATCATGGCCGCGGTGATCTTCATCGGGGCCATGACCGGCGACAACAATGATCCCGAAGGATGGGCGTCGATCATCATGGCGCTGCTGGTCTGTTCTGGTGCGATTCTGTTCTCGCTCGGGCTCATTGCCGAATATCTCGGTGTGGCACTGCACGTCCTTGTCGGAAAGCCGCTGTATCTGACTGTCGACTCCCCGCGGCCCGGAACCTCGATCGATCGGCGTAGTCGTGAGCACTGATCGCATCATCTTCTCCCGCCCCTATCGGGCATCGAACGAATTGTCGAATCTGGCAACGGTTCTGGAGTCCGACCACATTCACGGTGACGGACGTTTCACCAAGTCCGCGACTGCAGCGCTCAAGGCGATCACCGGATCCACGCATGCTCTGCTGACCACCTCGTGCACGCATGCACTCGAATTGGGTGCGCTGCTGCTCGAATTGGGCCCGGGCGACGAGGTAATAGTTCCGAGCTTCGCGTTCAGTTCGGCGGCGACCGCCGTCGCGTTGCGCGGGGCCGCTGTTGTTTTCGTCGACATCGATCCGAGTACCGGCAACATCGACCCGGCGTGCGTCGCGGCGGCGATCACCGAACGCACCAAAGCTGTACTGGTCATGCATTACGGCGGAGTCGCCGCGGACATGGAACCTCTCCTCGACCTCGCGGAACTCCACGGCGTTGCGTTGATCGAAGACAACGCTCACGGACTCGGCGGAAAGTGGCGCGGGCGCTCGCTCGGCACCATCGGAACTATCGGAACGCAGAGTTTTCACGACACCAAGAACGTTCACTGCGGTGAGGGCGGCGCGCTGTTGCTCTCCGACGATCAGTTGATGACTCGCGCCGAAATCATCCGTGAGAAGGGGACCGACCGTGCGCGTTTCCTGCGCGGGCAGGTCGACAAGTATTCGTGGCAGGACATCGGGTCGAGTTATCTGCCCAGTGAACTCAATGCCGCCGTCCTCGACGCACAACTCTCCGAGTTCGACGCGATTCAGGCGGCCAGGCATCGCGTCTGGGATGCCTACAGCGTGAGTCTGGGCGAGTGGGCGGCCGCGAACGGTGTCGTGCCCATGGCGGTGCCCGATGATCGCGAGCACACTGCGCACCTGTTCTATCTCAAGATGCCGACCGAAGAGAGCCGTGACGGCTTGATTCGGCACCTTGCCGGTGACGGAATCGTGGCGCCGTTCCACTACGTTCCGCTCGATACGAGTGCGGCCGGTGTGCGCTACGGACGAACACCGCAGCCGTGCGTGCGTAGTGCCGAGTTCTCCGCGTCGATCCTTCGACTGCCGCTGTGGCCCATGCTCACGTTCGAACAACAGGACCGTGTCATCGGTTCGGTGCTCGAGTACAAGCAGGCTTGAGGACGAACACGACCGCGTGGATCGAATCAGGGCCCGGAAGCTTCGGGCATCGCCGAATCCGCGGTCGTGGATGCCGCTGCCCAGTCGTCGATGCTTCCGCTCGGGAAGAGAATCTGCGTGACGCCGGTGACCGTGTCGCGTGCGTGCAGTGCACTTTCGTCGTCGACGGCATCGGTGAACGAGGTGTCGGGATAGAAGCTGTCCTCATCCGTGTACTGGACGTCTTCTCGCGAACCGATCGCGATGATGTATCGGTTGTCGTCACCGACGATGCCGGTGGACAGATGGA
Source organism: Rhodococcus sp. IEGM 1302 (assembly GCF_030056935.1). Classification (NCBI taxonomy): domain Bacteria; kingdom Bacillati; phylum Actinomycetota; class Actinomycetes; order Mycobacteriales; family Nocardiaceae; genus Rhodococcus; species Rhodococcus sp. IEGM 1302. Next base: position 7,864 of record NZ_JASHKY010000038.1, read on the forward strand.
TCCACTTGTCCTCGACACAGCACATCCAGCCCTGTTTGACTCCTATGACGGGCTCGCCGAACAAGGCCTCGGGCAGGCCGAATCTCTGGTCGTAACCGTCGGTTCCTTCGGGAGTGGATTGCCGCAGGTACTCGACGAACTGCTCGACCCGTTCAGGTCCGAGTTGATCGGAGTCGTCGAGGACACCGCTGTAGAAGGTGACCAGGTCACGTGTCGTGGTCTCGGTGTTCCACCACATTCCGTCCCAGGGCGGCGTCGTCGCGGTCAGTGCGTAACGCTCGGCGACGCGGGTGATCACCTCTTGGCCGCCGACCTCGTCCCACAGGAGGTTGGCTGCGGTGTCGTCGGAGGATTCGAGCATCGCCGCCATGAGGGTGCGATCGTCGTCCGTGATGGGTCGCTCACCGCGCGCATCCTGATGAAGTAGATCCTCGGCGATGAAAAGTTTTGCCACCGAGGCTGTTTCGATCTGCTGGTCACCGGCGACGTCGAGGTACTTGTCCGAGGAGCGGTCGAGGATGGCGATGGACACGTCCGCACCACGCCCGAGCGCAGCCACCTGAGCCTGTCCCAGACGGCCGTCGAGGGTCTCGGCTACCGGAACATTGGTGTCGGGAAAGGCGGGGGTCTGCATCGGATCATCCGGGTTCTGTCCACCGCTGCACGAAGCCGCAAAAGTAACTGCGGCCACCATTGCGGCAATCCGGACGTACCGCGTACTCATTTGTTTCCCCCGGTAGCCCTGACACGGCACTGTTGCCGATCTTCTTGTCTCAGGATAGCGGTAGGGTCGGATCTCGTGATTCTCAAGACCGTGAACCAGCGCATTGCCGAGGAACTCGACGTCCGCGAAGGCCAGGTTGCAGCAGCAGTCGACCTTCTCGACGGCGGAGCCACGGTGCCCTTCATCGCCCGGTACCGCAAGGAAGTCACCGGCACGCTCGACGACGCCCAGCTGCGACTCCTGGACGAGCGGCTGCGGTATCTCCGCGAGCTCGACGACCGTCGTGACGCCGTGCTCACGGAGATCGACTCTCAGGGCAAACTCGACGATCAACTGCGCGGTCAGATCATGCTGGCCGAGACGAAAGCGCGGCTGGAGGACATCTACCTCCCCTTCAAGCCGAAGCGGCGCACCAAGGCGCAGATCGCCCGCGAGGCCGGCCACGAGCCCGTCGCCGATGCTCTCATCGGAGATCCCACCACCGATCCCGCGCAGTATTCGGACGAGCAACTCGACGGTGCCCGGTCGATCCTCGTCGAGCGCTTCGCCGAGGACGCCGATCTGGTCGGTGAATTGCGTGAGCTGATGTGGAATCGCGGCCAGGTCGTCTCCTCGGTCCGCAAGGGCAAGGAAACCGATGGCTCGAAGTTTGCTGACTACTTCGAGTTCTCGGAACCGTTCTCCAAATTGCCCTCGCACCGCATCCTCGCCGTCCTGCGCGGCGAGAAGGAAGAAGTGCTGTCGCTCAACATGGCGGCAGACACCGAAGAACTCGCGCCGGGGGAGCGCACGGTCTACGAAGGCCGCATCGCGTCGCGGTTCGAGATCGCCGACCGTGGTCGGGCCGCCGACGGGTGGCTTCTCGACACCGTCAAGTGGGCGTGGAAGACGAAGTTCGCCGTCACGCTCGGTATCGACACTCGGATGCGTCTGCGGCAGTCGGCCGAAAAGGACGCCGTCGACGTCTTCGCCACCAACCTCAAGGATCTACTCCTCGCAGCTCCCGCCGGCGCCCGACCCACCATGGGACTCGACCCCGGATTCCGCACCGGAACGAAGGTTGCCGTCGTCGACGGAACCGGCAAAGTTGTTGCCTACGAGACGATTTACCCGCACCAGCCGCAGAACAAGTGGGACGCGGCTCTCGCGACGCTTGCCGGACTGGTCGCCGAACACGGCGTCGAACTGATCGCCATCGGCAACGGCACGGCCTCACGCGAGACCGACACGCTCGCTACCGAACTGATCAAGAAGACCGGCGCGCCCAACCTGACCAAGATCGTCGTCTCCGAGGCAGGCGCATCGGTGTACTCGGCTTCGGCCTACGCGTCGCAGGAACTTCCCGACCTCGACGTCTCGATTCGCGGTGCGGTGTCCATTGCGCGTCGCTTGCAGGATCCGTTGGCGGAGTTGGTCAAGATCGATCCCAAGTCCATCGGCGTCGGTCAGTACCAGCACGACATCACCGAATCGCTGCTCTCGCGTTCCCTCGACGCCGTCGTCGAGGATGCCGTCAACTCGGTCGGCGTCGACGTCAACACCGCGTCCGTGCCGCTGCTTGCTCGGGTGTCCGGAATTGCAGGATCCCTTGCAGAGAGCATCGTCGCGCATCGGGACCAGAACGGTCCGTTCAAATCCCGCAAGGGTCTCAAGGATGTCTCCCGCCTGGGACCCAAGGCATTCGAGCAGTGCGCAGGCTTCCTGCGGATCACCGACGGCGACGACCCTCTCGACGCGTCGAGCGTCCACCCGGAGGCATATCCGGTGGTTCGCAAGATCGTCGCGAGTGCAGGCGGGGACGTGCGCACCGTGATCGGAAACTCGCAGGCACTTCGATCGGTCAAGGCGTCCGACTACGTCGACGAGCGATTCGGTCTACCGACCGTCACCGACATCATCTCCGAGTTGGAGAAGCCGGGACGAGATCCACGACCCGAATTCAAGACCGCAACCTTTGCCGCAGGTATCGAGAAGGTCGCGCATCTCAAGCCCGGCATGACCCTCGAAGGCGTGGTCACCAACGTCGCAGCCTTCGGTGCCTTCGTCGACATCGGAGTTCATCAGGACGGTCTGGTTCACGTCTCGGCGATGTCACACAACTTCGTCAAGGACCCACGCGAGGTCGTCAAGTCAGGTGACGTCGTCAAGGTGAAGGTCCTCGAAGTGGACGAGGCACGCCAACGCATCGGGCTGACGCTTCGTCTCGACGACGAGGTGGGAGCGCCCCGCAAGTCCGAAGGCCAGCGAGGTGGGCAACCCCAGCGTCAGGGCCAGCCGCAGGGCCAGCGTCAGGGGCAGGGGCAGCAACGAGGAAATGGCGGACGCCAGGGCGGACGCGAGCAGCGACCGGACAACCGCGCGCCTGCTGCCGGGTCGATGGCCGACGCTCTGCGCAAGGCGGGCTTCGGCAAGTAAATCCGTCCGCCGGGTTTTCGAAGTCCGTATCGTCACAATCGAGTCGGTTGGCGGTATGAATCCGATCAGGGTCGGATCATGAATTCGGTGAAGGGAGGACAGTGATGCGGGAGTGGCTCGAGCGCGAGATCATCGCCCATGGCCGATTGCCGTTGCTGTTCTTCCTGCTCGGGTTCCTGTCCGCCTTCCTTTTCATCCGCCTCAGCGTCCGTATGATTCGCGCGCAAGTGAAATGGTGGCCGGGCAACATCGCGCCCGGAGGCCAGCATGTGCATCACGTCGTGTTCGGTGTGATCGCCATGATGATCTCCGGTGGTGCGTTGATCGCGGTCTACGTCGATGGTTCGCAGACCACCGGTGCCGTCCTGGCGGCGATCTTCGGTATGGGTGCGGCGTTGGTGCTCGACGAGTTCGCACTGATCTTCTATCTGAAGGACGTGTACTGGTCCGAACAAGGTCGGACCTCGGTGGATGCGGTCTTCGTCGCGATCGCCGTGACCGGCCTGGTGCTGCTGGGTTTCCGCCCGCTCGAACTTCTCGACGTCGCCGGATTCCGTGAAGAACGCGATCCGTGGATCAAGTTGGTCTTCGTTTTCGTCGCGTTGATCAACTTCGCCTTGGCAGCCATCGTGATTCTCAAGGGGAAGATCTGGACGGGGCTCGTCGGTCTGTTCGTTTTCCCGTTGCTGGTAATCGGAGCGGTCCGCCTGAGCCGGCCGGGTGCACCGTGGGCTCGCTGGCGGTACACGCGCAAGCCGAAACGGATGAACCGCGCGCTCGAGCGTGAGCGGAAGTGGCGGCGACCGGTCATCCGGGCCAAGATCTACGTCCAGGATCTGATTGCCGGATCGCCGAGCGTCGAACATGCGATGACGGCGGCCGAGCAGGAACTGGACCACACCATCCACGCAGCTCCGCCGCCACCGATTTCCCCGCTGGTATCCGCGTCTGGCACAATGGACGGGTTGCCTGGACCAGGCAGCAGCACTTGATCTGGGCACGAACCAGACGAGCGCCGTTTCGGGAGACCGAAACGCGTGCCGCTCGGTTCCTCTGCTCCTGCGAAATACAAGGATGACATATGAACACCCTGGACTTCCTGGACAAAAAGTCGCTCCGCGACGACATCCCCGAGTTCCGTCCCGGCGACACGCTCAACGTGAACGTCAAGGTTATCGAAGGCTCCAAGGAGCGCGTGCAGGTCTTCAAGGGCGTCGTTATTCGTCGCCAGGGCGGCGGCGTTCGCGAGACCTTCACCGTCCGTAAGGTCTCCTTCGGCGTCGGCGTCGAGCGCACCTTCCCGGTTCACAGCCCCACGCTGGCCTCCATCGAGGTTCTGACCCGCGGTGACGTCCGTCGCGCCAAGCTGTACTACCTCCGTGAGCTTCGTGGCAAGAAGGCGAAGATCAAGGAAAAGCGCTGATCTTTCCGATGAGCCCGGCACCGCGTACGCGCGGTGTCGGGCTAATCTGGTTTCTGTGGCAGATTCTTCGAAGGAGCAGGCATTGTCGTCCGGACCCGAGAATCACGAGGGATCAAGCGGTTCCGCGGAACCGACCTCACATCGGCCGCAGAAGAAACAGCGATCGTTTCTGCGAGAACTCCCTGTTCTGATCGGCGTAGCGCTGGTACTCAGCATCGTCCTTCAGGCATTTGTCTTCAGAGTTTTTCTCATCCCATCCGAGTCGATGGAACCGACACTGCACGGCTGTGCGGGATGTACCGGTGACCGCATCGTGGTGGAGAAGATCGGATACCGCTTCGGCGATCCGGAACCCGGCGACGTCGTCGTCTTCAAGGGACCCGATTCGTGGAACACGAAATATGTGTCCAATCGGTCCGACAACGTTGTCGTCCGCGGCATTCAAGAGGTCGGTTCGTGGGTCGGCCTCGTTCCGCCGGACGAGAACGACTTGGTCAAGCGAGTGATCGCTACCGGCGGCCAGACCGTCGAATGCTGTGACGATCAGGGCCGAGTCCTGGTCGATGGCAAGCCGCTCGACGAGCCGTACATCAAGATGGATTTCCCGTTCACCCCGGGAACACAGACGTGTGACACCGAACTGAAGTCGGGCCGCTGCTTCGGGCCGATCACCGTTCCCGAGGGCCACGTGTGGGTCATGGGTGACAACCGCAGCAATTCCGCCGACTCGCGCTACCACGTCGACGACGAGTTCCAGGGAACCGTCCCGATCGACAACATCATCGGTCAAGCTCGTTTCATCGTCCTTCCCCCGTCGCGAATGGGCGGCATCGATGCGCCTGATATTCAGGGCAACTGAGTTGTCGGACCGCACACATGGATTCGCGTAGTTCCGAGTAGGCAGAGACAGTGAGTAGTTGGCCCCCTCGCGTTGTCATTCGCAGATCGGCAGGTCTGCGGACGATGGAGTCTGCGTTGGCGCGAACCGGACTCGGTCCGGTGGCCGGCGTCGACGAGGCCGGGCGCGGAGCGTGCGCTGGTCCACTTGTCATTGCAGCGTGTGTCCTGGCGCCGAAACCGCAAGCAGCCCTCGCGCGGCTCGACGATTCGAAGAAGCTGACCGAACGTGCGCGCGAGGAGCTTTTCCCGGCGATCAAGCGCTTGGCGTTGGCGTGGAGTGTCATCTCTGTTCCCGCTGCGGAAGTCGATCAGATCGGCATCCACGTCGCCAACATCGAGGGGATGCGTCGAGCAGTCGCGGGCCTCGATCTCGAACCGGGCTACGTTCTCACCGACGGGTTCCGGGTTCCGGGTCTGACGGCTCCGTCGCTACCCGTCATCGGCGGTGACGGCGCCGCTGCATGCATCGCCGCGGCGAGCGTTCTCGCGAAGGTGACCCGAGATCGTGTGATGACCGAGATGGACGACACTCATCCGGGATACGGCTTCGCGATTCACAAGGGATACAGCACGCCACTGCACATGGACGCTCTCGACGCGCTGGGGCCGTGCCCCGAGCACCGCATGACCTATGCCAACGTGGTGGCTGCGGGAGTCCGGTTGGAACAACGCGCGGGCCGTACGGGATGATGGACGTTCAGACGAACTGGGAGGACTGGCTAAACCGATGAGTGCCGAGGATCTCGAGAAGTACGAAACCGAGATGGAGCTGTCGCTCTACCGTGAATACCGGGACATCGTCGGACAGTTCTCCTACGTCGTGGAGACCGAACGACGTTTCTACCTGGCCAACACGGTCGAGTTGCTGCCCCACAATTCAGACGGGGAGATCTACTTCGAGCTGCGGATGTCCGACGCCTGGGTGTGGGACATGTACCGCCCGGCGCGATTCGTGAAATACGTACGCGTCGTGACCTTCAAGGACGTCAACATCGAAGAGCTGGACAAGCCGGATCTGCGCCTTCCTGACTGATCTGCGCTTGCCAAACTGATCTCGACAACGAAGTGCCCCGCCGATATCGGCGGGGCACTTCGTATTTCGCGGAGTTGTGCGGGGTCAGTTGCCCTTGACGTTCACGATCTGACGCAGCGTGTGTCGAATCTCGACCAAGTCCTTCGCGTCGTCCATCACGACGTCGATGTCCTTGTACGCACCCGGGATCTCGTCGAGGAACGCCGCGGAACGCTTGTATTCGATGCCGACCATTGCCTTGTCGAGATCTTCGATGGTGAAGGTCTTGCGTGCCTGGTTACGTCCGTACACCCGACCCGCGCCGTGGGGGCTGGACTTGAACGACGGTACGTTTCCCTTTCCGACGACGACGTAACTCGCCGTCCCCATCGAACCGGGGATGAGCCCGGGCGTGCCCTCGTCTGCCTTGATCGCACCCTTACGGCTCAGCCACACACCCCTGCCCATGTGGAACTCCTTCTGGGTGAAGTTGTGGTGGCAGTTGATCCGCTCGACTTCGTCGATGATCGCGGGCTTGCCGTCTCCCATGAAATGCGCGAAGTCCTTCACGACGCGGTCCATCATCTCTTCGCGGTTGAGCAGAGCGAAGTGCTGAGCCCAGTTGAGATCGGTGATGTACGAGTCGAATTCGGGTGTCTTCTCGACCAGGTAGGCAAGATCCGGATCGGGAAGGTTGATGTACCACCGCTCGCACAAGTCCTTGGCGATCTTGATGTGATGCTGCGCGAGCTTGTTTCCGATACCGCGGCTTCCCGAGTGCAGGAACAGCCAGACGCCGTCGCTTTCATCGAGTGTCACCTCGATGAAGTGGTTACCAGAGCCCAGCGTTCCGAGCTGAAACCTCCAGTTGTTCTTGAACTTGTCGTAGAAGGCCAGGCGATCGCCCGCCATTGCCTCGAGTTCTGCGATGCGGATTTTCGCCGTGTCGCTCAGCGTCTTGTTGTAGACACCTGCCGAGAGCGGAACGGAGCGTTCGATGCTGTGGCGAAGTACGCTCAGGTCGCGGCCTTGAAGGTCGCGTGCGTTGAACTGGGTTTTGACCGCGATCATTCCGCAGCCGATATCGACTCCGACGGCGGCGGGCATGATTGCGCCTTCCGTCGGAATGACCGAACCCACCGTCGCTCCCGCACCGAGGTGCGCATCCGGCATCAATGCCAGATGTGGACGGACAAAAGGCATCTGGGACGTGCGCAGCGCTTGCTCGCGAGTGTTTTCGTCGAGTATCGATGCCCAGTTCCACAACCTCTTGGTGATCTTCTCCATCAGATTTCTCCCACATAGTTCACAGCCGAACCCATCGGTCCGGTGTGTCGTGCAGGAATGACCATGCGCTCGGTCAGTGGTTGTGTGCAACCCCTTTTCAGGTTCGCAGGCCGTCTGCGAGTTCGTAGATTCGTCCGACGTACTTCTCCTGGAAGGCTTTTCGGGCAGCATCTGCTTGTTGCCGTGCGCCCATCTGGGAGTAGAGGTACTCGAGATGAACCAAACTCTCGCCGATGTCGACGCGTCGCTGGTCGAGAACCGTCAGCTCGTCGACCAGTCGAGCCAGATCTAACGCGGTGTCCGGTACCTCGTCCATGGTGATCCTCGATGTCCGTGAGTGCTTCCTGACCCCGAGGTTAACACTCTTCGAACATATTTTCGATACCCGCCCTGTAGTTTACTTCGACAACGTGGCTGTCAGTTGGTCGATGGCATACGGAATGCTCAGGACGGTATTGCCGGACATCGCCGCGCCGACGGGTGGATCTGCGGTGTACCGCACGACCATCGCATTTCCGCTCTTCACGGCGGGTAGTCGCTGGTAGAGCGTGTTGCCGGCGAGGGCCTTCTCTCCCTCCGGGTCGGCCATCACGATCAAACGATCAACGGGTTCGAGGATGTCGTATCGCTCGTTCGGCATCCAGTCGCCGAACTGGTCGCCGACGAATGCGTCGACGGTCGCGGGGAGGGTGAACCCGAGTGACGAGAGGAAAATGCCGCGTGGGTCGTGCGACGAGAACACGTAGCCCTCGGGAGTGTCGAGGTTGACGATCGTTGCGGTTTGCCCGGCAAACTCCGGGTGTGCAGCGCGGGCGGCGGCAAACGCGTTTTCGGTATCCGTGATCAGTTGCTGAGCTTGTGGTCCTTTGCCGAGGGCGCGCCCGGCGGTGAGCGTCATGTCGGTCCACGGCGTTGTGTACGCGTCGTAGTCCTTGCTCTGCGCGACAGTCGGCGCAATCGAGGTCAGCTTCTTGTAGGTTTCCGTGTCGATGTCGGCGTACAGCGCGAGGATCAGATCTGGTGCGAGGGAGGCGATTTGCTCGAAGTTGAAGTCTCCGCCGCTGTTGATGTAGGTCGGAGTTTTCCCCTTCCAATAATTCTTCGTCCACGGCCAGCTTTCATCCATGCCGGACCCCCACCATTCGGCCATGCCTACGGGTTCGACTCCCAAGGCGAGCAGTGGTTCGTGATCGGTGTATCCGAGTGTCACTACCCGCTGCGGTTCGGCATCGATTGTCGTCGAACCCTGTGCGTGCTCGATCGTCACGGGGAATGCGTCGTTGCTCTGGGTCGCTGATGCGGTGTCGACGCCTTGCGAGGTTCCACAGGCGGTCGAGAACCCGATGATCGCGGCCGTCGTGAATAAGGCGGCGAGGATTCGGGTGCTATGTGAGGGCACGTGCATGCTCCTTCGAAGTGGTGGGCGAAGTGATCTGAGGTCCGCGTGAAGTGCTGAGCTGGTCGCGTCAGCAATAAAGTGAGGCTAACCTTTGCAGGATCGTCGGTCCATCCTTCAGGATGGACTCGGATACGCCCAGAAAGACGCAAAATGTCCACTATCGAGTACTCGACTCGCCCAAAGTCCTTGCTAGCGCTGCCCGATAGTCGCGGACGGACATTCAAAGATTTTCAGGTCTACACCAACGTCGTCGAGGGCGTGACCGCGTACGGGGCTCACCGACACCCCGAGCATCAGATCGCCTGGATGAGTGAAGGGACCATGCAGATTGCTGCCGGGGGCAACGTGTGGCACCTGCACAGCGAGCACTTGGTCTGGTTGCCGGGCACCGTTCTCCACGACATGACGCTTCTGTCGGCGGGATGCATGATCGCGGCCTATGCGCGTCCGGATCTACGCCCTGGCGGGCCCAGGTGGACTCAGCCACTGGTTCTCGAAGTCGATGCTCTGTCCGCTCAATTGCTGCGCCATCTCGCAGATCGGACCATCGACGATGCTCGGCGGTTGATGAGTCAGGAGTTGCTCTACGACATTCTTGCTGCCGCGCCCGAACGGCACGACGTCCTCGCGGTTCCTCGCAATGCTGCGGCGAGTTCGGTTTCTGCCCGCATCCTTGCCGATCCGGCAGACTCGCGAACATTAGGGGAGTGGGCGGGTGAACTCGGGGTCAGTTCCAAGACTTTGATGCGTGCCTTTGTCGCCGATACCGGGATTACCTTCGGACAGTGGAGGACTCGCGCCCGAATGTATGCGTCGCTCGAGATGCTCGCGCGGGGTGAGGGTGTCAACGACGTTGCCCCGCAGGTGGGTTACCGAACCAGTAGCGGGTTCATCGCCGCATTTCGGGAAACCTTCGGTACGACGCCGGCCCGGTACGGCGGAAAGCTGACGCGGTGATTTGCTGATGATTTCTTGAACTCGGTTGACGGCAAAGCTTTGTTCGGCAACGTAGAAATGGGCCGAGCTGCCAGCATGTGCTGGTGGCTCGGCCCATTTACTAATCTGAACTGAGTCAGCTCATGTTGCCGAGCACATTGCCCAGGACGCCGCTGATGACATTGGTCATCGACCCCTGCGGGTCGGTCAGGGAGCCGAATACCTGGCCCGATCCGGAGTTGAGTGAGCCGAAGCCCATGTCCTCGAGGCTTCCGGCGCCGGCCTCGACGGGGTTCGGCTGCCGGATGGTGACGCACACGCCCATCGGATTGATGTCCCAGTCGCCCGCCGCCAGCACAATGTTGGTGCCGGCGCCGCTGTCGAGCTGAGAGCCGACAACTGCGTTATCGGGAACCTTGTAGGTGGTCTCCAATGCGATGATGCCGCCACCAGCAGTGGTCCATCCGCCGCCCTTTGCCACCACGGAGTTGTTGCCGACGACGACGGTCTTGGTGACGTCGTCCCACTTCTGGTCGCCGATAAGCCATTTGACGTTCAGGCGAGCCTTGACCAGCTGGAATCCTGCCGGGTGGAAATCGCGGATCTGATTGACGAGTGCTCCCGAACCGGAAACCTTTGTCAGGTAGGTGACCGTCTGGCCCGGGGCGACCTTGCCGTCGCCGACAACCTCCTTGCTGACGGTGTACGGCGTCCCGAGGGAACCGGCCCAACTGTCGGTGACCGACTGGTTGAGCGCGCATGCCGGTGCTGCTTGCGCCACCGAGGCTCCAAGTCCAACAGTGACGCCGGCGGCGATGAGAACGAGGGATGTAGTGGTTGCTACTGCGTGGCGAAGTGAGCGGCGGGCCATGTAGAACTCCATTCAGCGGGGTGCGTGACGGTTTGAGCAAAACTGTAACTAGTTCTACTGGACTTTCGTCCAAGATGTGGCTGATTTCAGAAAATTGTCAGGTTTCGGGTCGCCGTTGGTGTGTCGCGCTGCCGAATTCCACAGGTTCCGAGTTGTGAACAGGTTGTTTTCGGATGGCTTGGTTTTGTGGTGGTGGGTTGAGGGTGGTGGTTGGGACGCGTTTCGTATGGGCGGGCGCGGGGTGTGAGTGGTGGGGGCTGCGATGGCGAGGAATATGGCGTTGGGGGCTCGGGGCGAGGATGTGGCTGTCGAGTTCCTGATTGATGCGGGTTTGGAGATTGTCGAACGCAATTGGCGTTGTCGGTACGGCGAGTTGGATGTTGTTGCGACGTCCGGTGATCGAATTGTGTTCGTGGAGGTGAAGACTCGCTCGGGTGCCGGGTACGGGAGTCCGGCGGAGTCGGTGACGTTCGCGAAGCAGCGTCGGATTCGGGTGTTGGCGATGCACTGGCTCACTGATTCGGGCCGGTCGTGGTCGAGGGTCCGTTTCGATGTGGTGGCGGTGTTGATCGGCCGGGACGGCGTGCCTTCGGTCGAGCATTTTGTGGATGCGTTCTGATGGCGTTGGGGCGGGCGCATTCTGTTGCGGTCAGTGGTGTGGACGGGCAGATAGTGGAGATCGAGGCGGATATCGGGCGCGGGTTGCCTGCGGTGCATTTGGTGGGGCTGCCTGATACGGCGTTGCACGAGTCGCGTGATCGGATTCGAGCGGCGGTGACCAATTCTGGTGAGGAGTGGCCGGACAGCAAGGTGATTTTGGCGTTGTCGCCGGCGACGTTGCCGAAGGTGGGCAGTGTTTACGATTTGGCTTTGTCGTTGTCAGTTCTCGATGCGGCGAAGAAGTTGCCGCGGAAGTTGTTGCGGGAGACTGTGTTTTTGGGGGAGTTGGCGCTCGACGGTCGTTTGCGGACGGTGCGTGGTGTGTTGCCTGCGGTGCTTGCGGCGAAGCGGGCGGGGTGGGGGACTGTGGTGGTTCCGGCTCGGGCGTTGGCTGAGGCGGGCTTGGTGAAGGGGATCGAGGTGCTGGGCGCTGACGATCTGTCCGCGGTGATCGGGTGGTTGCGTGGGGAGTTGGCGCTTGCTGTTCCTGATGTTTTCGAGCGTGCTGGTGTGGTGGCGGTGCGGGATTTGAGTGAGGTTGTCGGGCAGACGGATGCTCGGTGGGCGATCGAGGTTGCTGCGGCGGGTGCGCATCATTTGATGTTGACGGGTCCGCCGGGGATCGGGAAAACGATGTTGGCGCAGAGGCTTCCGGGGATTCTTCCGCCGTTGACGGAGGGGGAGTCGTTGGAGGTGACGGCGATTCATTCGGTGGCGGGGGTGTTGCCGGAGGATCGGCCGTTGATCGATATGCCGCCTTTCATTGCGCCGCATCACAGTTCGTCGGTCAGTTCGCTGGTGGGTGGTGGTAGTGGGATGGCTCGTCCTGGTGCGGTCAGCCGCGCCCATCGCGGCGTGCTGTTTCTCGACGAATGTGCCGAGATCGGGGTGAAGGTGCTCGAAGCGCTACGCACACCACTCGAAGACGGGGAAGTGCGAATCGCCCGGCGGGACGGAGTTGCCCGGTACCCGGCGCGGTTCCAGCTGATCCTGGCCGCCAATCCCTGCCCATGCGCGCCACCGAGAGACGCGGATTGTGTCTGCGCACCCGCGGCGCGTCGCCGTTACCTGGGGAAATTGTCCGGCCCGCTCTTGGACCGAGTCGACATCAGGGTTCGGATGCAGGCCGTTGCAACCGGCGCGCTGATCGACGAAGTGGGAGAAAGCACCAGCGATGTTCGTGCGCGCGTGGCGGCGGCTCGAGACACTGCGGCCCAGCGGTGGAGTGAGTACGGGTGGCGGACCAACGCGGAGGTACCAGGGCCGGCGTTGAGACAGAAGTTCAGACTCTCGCGTGCAGCGCTGGCGCCGGTGGAACGGGCGCTGCGTAAAGGTGTCATCACTGCTCGTGGGGCGGACCGAGCGTTGCGGGTTGCCTGGAGTGTCGCCGATCTGGCAGGTGAGGCGATGCCCGGACCAGACCAAGTTGTCACCGCACTCGACTTCCGAGACAGGGGATTCCAATGACTGCACACGATCCACGACTACTCGCTTGGGCATATCTGTCCCGCGTCGTGCAGGGCCCAAGCGCGTATATGTCCATGTTGATCGACGAGCTCGGGGTCGAAGAAACTGCGAGGGCGGTCCGCAACGGCGATCTGCCACCCGCGATCGAGGAGAAGACGCGAGCCCGCGCTCACATCGACACAGCCCAACGAGACCTCGACCTGATGGAGGCGATGGGTGGCAGACTCGTAACACCGAATTGCGCCGATTGGCCGGCGTGGCGAATGCTTTCCTTTGACGGACTCGATCCCTCCGGGGGTGGGACGGCGCCATTTGTGTTGTGGGTGTTGGGGTCCGGGGATTTGGTTGATCTGACCGAGAGATCGGTTGGAATTGTGGGCACGCGGGCATCTACTGTGTACGGCGAACACGTGACGGCAGAGATTGCCGGTGACCTGGCTGTCGACGGGTGGACCGTGATTTCCGGGGCGGCCTTCGGTATCGACGGGGCCGCGCACCGCGCTGCATTGGGCGTAGGTGGAACCACACTGGCTGTCTTGGCCTGTGGCGTGGATCGGGCGTATCCGTCAGGGCATGCGCGACTACTCAAACAGATAGCGAGTTCGGGTGCAGTGATAAGTGAATATCCGCCGGGCACAACACCTGCAAAGTTCCGGTTTCTGGCAAGGAATCGACTGGTAGCTGCGTTGTCGGACGGAGTAGTGGTGGTCGAGGCGGGTTGGCGCAGTGGTGCACGCAATACCGCCAATTGGGCTCGGAAGTTAGGCCGTCCCGTGATGGCGGTGCCCGGACCGGTTTCCTCGGCATCGTCGACCGGATGTCACCGGATGATCCGCGAAGGTGAAGCGCAACTCGTTTCCAATGCCGTGGATGTAGTCGAAGCTTCAGGCCCATTTGGTGTCGGGGATTCCGCGGAGGATGCAGCCGCGACGCGTGACATCGACGCATTGCGAGGCAATTCTCGATTGGTATACGAAGCATTGCCGGGAACGGGGTCTCGCAGTACGCGTGAGTTGTCCGAGGAATCGGGATTGCTCATAGCTCAGGTTCGTGCCACTCTTCCTCTGCTCGAACTGGAGGGATTTGCAAGTTCTGATTCCAGTGGTTGGTTTCGGACGCGGTAGTACGTGAACTACTTCTGCGCCCGTCAGACCATGCGTGGCGATGCTCACTAATCGTTTGCGAAGACCGTGAATCGTCAATACCCGCAGCGCATCGGAAATGGCACGTCAGGGCTATTTTTCACGAATTTGCTCGACTGTGTGCAATGTAATTCTCGATGCGTTTCGCCGACCCGACCTGCAAGTTCGACGGGTCTCAGGAAAGCCTCAGGTCAATGTGCGTGGAAGTCCGATTAGTCTGGATCACGATGACGGCGGGCATTGATTGACACCCGGCATCCGAGGGATGAATGTGCAGAATTTTCAGGGTCGTGTTCGGTCGAGGCAATGCCGCTAACCCGCTGCTAATTCGGACCATTGAGTCTGTTCGGAAACGGTGAAGGCTTTCGAACTTCTTTTGTTCATCAACGCTCTATCTGTGTATTGTGAAGGAGAATTGAATCGATCATTGAAAGAGGAGTGCAATGGCTGAGAAGCTGATTCGGCAACTCATCGACGACCTTGATGGTAAGCCGATTGACGATGGATTCGGTGATCGAATTGAGTTCTCTTACCAGGGAACGGATTACGTGATCGATCTGCGCGCCACCAATGCAGAGAAGTTCGACGCTGCGGTGAAGCCGTTCGTGGAGGCTGCTGCGAAGGTGAGCGGGAAGCGCGGCAAGAAGGCTCAGGCTGCATCTCCGCAGGCCACATCAGGTTCCGGACGCTCCAAGGAGACGCTCCAGGCCATCCGTGACTGGGCAGGTAAGAACGGTTACGAAGTTGCTCCGCGTGGGCGTATCAAAGCGGAAATCATCGACGCTTTCGACGCTGCACACTAGATTGAATTAAATACACCTCTGGCTCTCGGCGAACTCGCCGGGAGCCAGAGGTGTATTTTACTGTTGCTTTGCCGAGTTCTCGGACAGCTTTGTCCGACAGGTCGTCCGTGTGAAGCTGATCAGATAATTCGTCTAAACAGCACCGAATTTACCCAGCAGATTGGTCGGTTTCTTTCGCTCTGTACAAAGGTCGACAGAGCGCTGTGTGGAGTCGCCGGCGAGGTATTTCGCCCTCGTGCTGCAATTGTCGTGTACATTAGTTAGGTAACACTAACTTTCGGAAGGATCTTTCTGTGGCCAAGCCGACAACTGCATTGACGGTTCTGCGGACCGAACAATTGACCCCCCATATGGTACGAGTGTTTCTCGGGGGACCAGGCTTCGAGTCGTTCACTCCCAGCGAATACAGCGATTCCTATGTAAAGATCGAATTCGGCACTCCTGATCAGCCGACACTGCGCACCTACACGATTCGTTCGTACGATCTTGATGCCAAAGAGATTGCAATCGATTTTGTCGTCCACGGCGACATGGGTGTCGCAGGTCCGTGGGCCGCGTCAGTTCAGCCGGGCGCTGAGATTACTCTGCGGGGACCCGGTGGCGCGTTTTCGCCGTCACCAACCGCTGATTGGTATCTCTTCGTCGGAGACGAGACCGCGATACCCGCTATTTCCGCGTCGATAGCGCGATTGGCGCCGCATGCGGTCGGCTACGCCGTCGTCGAGGTCGGGGGACCGGAAGACGAAATCGCGCTCGATGCCCCAGAAGGTATTGCCGTGACCTGGCTGCATCGCGGGGCATCGTCCGACGCGGTCGGCGAAGAATTGGCGGGCGACAACGCTCCGGTTGTCGCCGCGGTGAAGGCTCTCGAGTGGTTGCCGGGCGAACCGCACGTGTTCATTCACGGTGAAGCGCAAGCCGTCATGCACAACCTCCGGCCGTACATTCGCAAGGAACGAAATGTCCCGGCGTCGGCCGCTTCCATTTCCGGCTATTGGCGTCGTGGTCGCACCGAAGAGGGCTTCCGGGTCTGGAAGTCCGAACTCGCCGCGGCCGAAAACTAACTCGCGGCGGCCGTGCCGCGAGTCAGCAACACGAGCGCAACGGCCGCGAGAACTCCGAAGGTGGGAATTGCGATTGCCATCGGAACTGCCGTGTCTTCTCCCGCAATTCCCACCAACGGCGAAACCAGCGCCGCCAAGCCGAACTGGCCCGCTCCCATCAGCGCTGAACCGGTCCCGGCCGCGTTGGTGACCTCTCCTTGGGCGAGAGCGGTCGCATTCCCCATGATGAACCCGATGCTCGAAATTGCCACGAACAGTGGGACCAAGATCAACCAGGTATTCGTGGAACTGAAAACCACGCTGGTGCAGAACAATACGGCGCCGCCCATGAGGAGTAGGCGCACCCCGAAACGCAGCAGCGTGCGTGCTCCGACGCGACCGAGCAGGCGAGTGGTGATCATCGCTGCCGTGACCATTCCGGTGGCGTTCACTGCGAACACGATCGAGAATTGTGACGGACTCAGCCCGAGAACGTTCTGAACGACGAACGGTGACGCGGAGATGTACGCGAACAAGGCGCCGAATCCGAAGACGAATGCGAGCGCATATCCGAGGTAGTGCCGATTGCGGACCACGTATCGCAGATTCGAGATCAGTGCCTTCAATCCGCCGCCGTGGCGTCGCTCGGGCGGAAGTGTCTCGGGAACGAGCAAAACGACACCAGCCACCATTACAGCGCCCGCGACCGCCAGGACCCAGAAGATCCCGCGCCACCCGACGGGGCCGAGAAGTGCGCCGCCGATCAGTGGCGCGACCACGGGAGCGATACCGCCGATGATCATCATGATGCTGAAGAGCTTCGCTGCGTCGTCGCCACGCGCTCGGTCGGCAATACAAGCGCGGGCAAGAACGATGGCAGCGCCTCCACTCAAGCCCTGGACGAGTCGTGCACCGATGAGCAACTCGATGTTCGGCGCCACCGCGCATGCCGCGCCGCTCAGTGCCGTGATGATTGTCGCGGCCAGCAGTATTCGTCGCCTGCCAAGTCCGTCGGAGATCGGACCGATGATCAGCTGGCCGATTCCGAGGCCTGCCATGAAGGTGGTCAGCGTGAGCTGAACGCTGGCCGCAGTAGTGTCGAGTGCATCCGCCATCAACGGTAGGCCGGGCAGGTACATGTCGATGGACAGTGGAGCGATTGCGGAAATCAGTGCCAGTACGCACAACATCTTCACAGGAATTGCTCGATTCACCGATCAACCCTATCGGCGAGGGAGCTTGCAGTTTCAATCGCGGCGAGCGAGCGTGTGTTCATGACTGACGCATTGCCGGCGAGCTTGAGCGTTCACCTCGATGCGTATGCCGAGCACCTCCGACTGAGCCGAGGCCGGTCGGAACACACGATCCGCGCCTACGTCGGTGACGCGCGGGCATTGCTGACCCATTTCTCCGCGGGTTCGGAGAATGCAGATCTCGACCGCCTCGACCTAAGTGTCATGCGTTCGTGGTTGGCCGCCCAGAATGCCGTAGGAATAGCCCGTACGACGGTAGCTCGACGGGCTTCTTCGGCGCGTGGGTTCACTGCGTGGCTCGCGCAGACCGGACGCATTTCCGTCGACCCGGGCACACGTCTGGCGGCTCCACCAGCTCGCCGGACGCTGCCGACGGTGCTGCGTCAGAGCCAGGCCCTCGACGCAATGGATGCGGCGGAAAGCGGTGCGCAGCAACAAGAGCCGCTCGCCCTGCGAGACCGACTCATCGTGGAATTGTTGTACTCCACCGGAATTCGCGTCGGCGAGTTGTGTGGACTGGACGTCGAGTCGGTCGATGCCGATCGACGATTGCTTCGTGTTCTCGGCAAGGGGAACAAGGAGCGGTCGGTGCCATACGGCCTGCCCGCAGAATCGGCACTGAACGGCTGGCTGGAGCACGGACGACCCGCGCTGTGTTCGGATCGGTCCGGGCGAGCGTTGCTCCTCGGAGTTCGAGGCGGCCGGCTCGATCAGCGTCAGGCGCGTTCGGTGGTCCACGAAACCATGGCTGCAATTCCAGGGGCTCCCGACATGGGTCCGCACGGGCTTCGGCACTCGGCTGCGACACATTTGCTGGAGGGTGGTGCGGACCTTCGTGTGGTCCAAGAACTCCTCGGTCATGCGAGTTTGGCGACCACTCAGCTGTACACGCACGTGTCGGTCGAACGGCTTCGATCCGTCCACGATCAGGCCCATCCGCGCGCCTGATTTGTGGAGCGACGCGAGTTCTCGGCCGGTATTTGGTAGCGTCGCAGCTCAGAAGAGTGAACAATCGGCAAAGTTCGATCGTCGTATCGAGACACTCGATTACATGCGATATCCGGGGGATTCGTGAACCGCCAAGATGTGAAGCACCTGCCGAACAGCGGCCAACCAGCCTGGCTGTCCGAATCGCCGCAACCGGCTCCCGAGCCGGCGCCGACGCCGGAGCCTGTGGCGCGACTGCAAGAGGTCTGGTCCACGCCACCGCCACCGTCGAGCCAACAGCAGGTGACAAACCAGGATCTGGTTGCCGAAGCTTTACTGAAACGCCCGAAACGGACGCCGCGTGGCGGCTGGCGAAGGGGATTGCATCGTGCGACCGGAGGTGTGGTCAATCTGGGGGATTCGACCAACGAACAGCGCAACCGTGCACTGGCCGCCCGAATCGAGCAGCCGATCCGCAACGACTACCGAGTCGCTCTGCTCTCGCTCAAAGGCGGCGTGGGCAAGACGACGGTCACGGTCGGACTCGGTGCGACGTTTGCTTCGCTGCGTGGTGACTGCGTCGTGGCGGTTGACGCCAATCCCGATTTCGGGACTTTGGCACAACGTGTTCCGCTGCAGACCAATTCGACAGTGCGCGATCTGATTGCTGCTAGACCGGACATAAAGAGCTATTCGGACGTTCGAGTGCACACATCCCAGTCGTCGAGTCGTCTCGAGGTGCTGGCGAGTGAGCAGGATCCGGCGATTTCGGAGGCATTCAGCGAGGCCGACTATCGCCAGGTCATCGACATCTTGCAGGTCTACTACAACATCATCCTCACTGATTGCGGTACCGGGATCATGCACTCGGCGATGAACGGCGTTCTGGATCTTGCCAATTCGTTGGTTCTCGTCAGTTCGCCGGCAATCGACGGAGCGCGCAGTGCAGCGGCAACGCTCGATTGGCTTCAGTTGCACGGATACGGCCATCTGGTCGAGCGGACCGTCGTCGTCATCAGCGCCGCCAGACCCGGGTCGAGCGTCATCGACATGGACGCGTTGGTGGACTATTTCATGCGTCGATGCCGCGCCGTCGAGGTCATTCCTTTCGACGAGCATCTCGCGGAGGGGTCGGTGATGGACCTCGAATTGATGCGACCGGCCACCAGACGAGCGTTCATGGAACTGGCAGCGATGGTGGCCGACGACTTCGCGGACGCTGTGGGTCGGCACGCCGTTTCCGAATGGCACTGATTCTGCGACCGATTTCTGCGACCGATCAGCCTCCTTTCAATGGCTTGAGCCTGAGCGGTTGCGACCGAACCAGTCCGAGTGGATCGAGATACTCGCGTCCTCTGCGCAAGCCCCAGTGCAAACATGCTTCGACAGCGCACCCTTCGTGCCCGGTTTCGAGGGTTCCGATCACTGACCTGGCTGCGACGCGTTCACCTGTGCGAACGACTGCGGTGACGGGTTCGTAGGTCGTGCGTAGGCCGCCGGAATGATCTATCGACACCGTCGGCTTTCCGGCGACCACTCCCGCGAACACCACGATGCCGTCGCCGGCCGCGAGGACGGATTGGCCGGCGCTGCCGCCGAGATCGACCCCGCGATGACCCGGCAGCCAGTTCTCGGCCGGTTTGTCGAAAGCGCGTTCCACGTGCGGCCGAGGAGCGAGCGGCCAGTCGAATCGCGTGTCTGCTGACGCCGTGCCTACGGCGACACAGCAGGAGATCACGGCAAATACCACGCCTCGTCGAGCTCCGCGCAAGATCGTCATTCCTTGATCTTGCGTGGAGTAGCGCACGCTTCAATGCAGATCAGACGGGTAATCCACAAGGTAGCCGCCGATCCACAACCGCCGGTTCGGTCTGTTGCTACCGGGGTGGTTATGGCATCGGGGGACGAGGACGTACACTTGTCGAGCGGTCTGTGCTCGCACAGTCCGACTTCGCGCGCCCGCGCACGTTTTCCGGCCTCGGCTGGTCCTGGTTCTCACGAAACAGGTCCGACGGCCGTGCGGGTGCCAGGGCAGGGATCACCCGATCGCCTGCATCAACCGGATTGAAAGTTTGAGGTACACAGCCATGGCTGTCGTAACCATGAAGCAGATGCTCGATAGTGGAACCCACTTCGGACATCAGACCCGTCGCTGGAACCCGAAGATGAAGCGATTCATCTTGACCGACCGCAACGGCATCTACATCATCGACCTCCAGCAGACGCTGACGTACATCGACAAGGCGTACGAGTTCGTCAAGGAGACCGTTGCCCACGGCGGCACCGTTCTCTTCGTCGGTACCAAGAAGCAGGCGCAGGAGTCCATCGCTTCCGAAGCGACTCGCGTCGGAATGCCCTACGTCAACCAGCGTTGGCTCGGCGGCATGCTCACCAACTTCACCACCGTTCACAAGCGTCTGCTTCGCCTCAAGGAGCTCGAGGCAATGGAGCAGACCGGTGGATTCGAAGGTCGCACCAAGAAGGAAATCCTCATGCTCACGCGTGAGATGACCAAGCTGGATCGCACCCTCGGTGGTATCCGCGACATGGCCAAGGTTCCTTCCGCGGTGTGGATCGTCGACACCAACAAGGAGCACCTGGCAGTTGCCGAGGCTCGCAAGCTGAACATCCCGGTCATCGCGATCCTGGACACCAACTGCGACCCCGACCTCGTCGACTACCCGATCCCGGGCAACGACGACGCCATCCGTTCCGCAGCACTGCTGACCAAGGTTGTCGCTTCCGCGGTTGCCGAAGGTGTGCAGGCACGTGCAGGACTGAGCGCCGACAAGGACGCGAAGCCCGAAGCCGGCGCAGGCGAGCCCCTCGCCGAGTGGGAGCAGGAACTGCTCTCGCAGGCAGCTCCGGCCGCAGAGGCTGAGGCAGCTCCGGCTGCAGAGGCTGAGGCAGCCCCCGCCGCAGAGGCACCGGCCACCGAGGCCTGATTCGTTGAAACCGGCCCTGACCAAGAGTTCTTTTGGTCAGGGCCGTTTCACCGTTAGGCCCGAGCACCACCGTCAGGCCGTGCTTCACCGTTAGGCCGTGCTTCACCGTTAGTCCTAGGTCCGAAACAGACACATGAGGAGGCTCGCTAATCATGGCGAACTACACCGCCGCTGACGTCAAGCGGCTCCGTGAGCTCACCGGCTCCGGAATGATGGCATGTAAGAACGCACTCGCAGATGCAGACGGCGATTTCGACAAGGCCGTCGAGCAGCTGCGCATCAAGGGCGCGAAGGATGTCGGAAAGCGCGCAGAGCGCACCACCGCTGAGGGTCTCGTCGTCGCCAAGGACGGCGTCATGATCGAGATCAACTGCGAGACCGACTTCGTCGCCAAGAACGACGAGTTCATCAAGCTGGCCGACGAGATCGTGACCGTCGCTGCTGCTGGTAAGCCTGCTGACCTCGACGCTCTCAAGGCGCTCGAGCTCGACGGCAAGACCATCGACACCGTCATTGCGGAGCAGTCCGCGAAGATCGGTGAGAAGCTCGAACTGAGCCGCGTCGCTTCCTTCGACGGCCCCGTTGCCGTTTACCTGCACAAGCGCAGCTCCGACTTGCCGCCCGCTGTCGGCGTTCTCGTCGAGTACACCGGTGAAGGCGATGCTGCTGCTGAGGCCGCTCGCGGCGCTGCAATGCAGGTCGCAGCACTCAAGGCGAAGTACGTCACGCGTGACGAGGTTCCCGAGGAGATCGTCGCTTCCGAGCGTCACATCGCCGAAGAGACCGCCCGCGCAGAAGGCAAGCCCGAACAGGCACTGCCGAAGATCATCGAAGGCCGCGTCAACGGTTACTTCAAGGACGTCGTTCTGACCGAGCAGTCTTCGGTCACGGACTCCAAGAAGACCGTCAAGGCGATCCTCGACGAGGCAGGCGTGACCATCAAGCGCTTCGTGCGTTTCGAGGTCGGCGCCTCCGCTTAATTCGGAGCCCGCACACATGGACCCCGCCTGAAGAGCATTTGCTCTACCGGCGGGGTCTACGTGTACCTGGGGCCTCCGATGAGGCAGGATGAGAGTGCCTCGGGACGAGTCCCGGGGGCTTTCCTATGCCGCGGTGTCCGATTCGGCGGCAGAAGAAGAATGAAGGACCTACAAGGTCTTGTATCGAACTGAGGAGAACAATGTCCGAACCAGCCAACGAACGTCCAGGATTCAAGCGGGTCCTGCTCAAACTCGGCGGCGAAATGTTCGGAGGCGGCAAAGTCGGTCTCGATCCCGACGTGGTCACCAAGGTGGCTGAGCAGATCGCAGAGGTCGTTCGATCGGGCGTACAGGTTGCAGTGGTCATCGGCGGCGGAAACTTCTTCCGCGGGGCGGAACTGCAGCAGCGTGGCCTCGATCGCGCGCGCTCCGACTACATGGGCATGCTAGGCACCGTCATGAACTGCCTCGCTCTGCAGGATTTCCTGGAGAAGGCGGGCGTCGATTCTCGCGTGCAGACGGCCATCACCATGGGCCAGGTCGCCGAGCCGTACCTCCCCCTTCGCGCACGCAGGCACCTCGAGAAGGGGCGCGTAGTCATTTTCGGTGCCGGGATGGGTATGCCCTACTTCTCGACTGACACCACTGCTGCGCAGCGCGCGCTGGAGATCGGTGCCGAGGTAGTGCTGATGGCCAAGGCTGTCGACGGCGTCTACTCGGCCGACCCGCGTCTCGACCCGGACGCGACGATGTACGAACAGATCACGCACCGTGAGGTCATCGAACGTGAGCTCAAGGTCGCGGACGCGACGGCATTCAGCCTGTGCATGGACAACTCGATGCCGATGATGGTGTTCAACCTCCTCACCGAAGGAAACATCGCTCGCGCGGTGTCCGGTGAGAAGATCGGCACCCTGATCAAGTCGTGAGTGACACCCAAAAAATGATGCAGAACAACATGGAGGAACAGCCGTGATCGATGAAGCGCTCTTCGAGGCAGAAGAGAAGATGGAAAAGGCTGTCACGGTAGCCAAGGACGATCTCGGCTCGGTTCGCACCGGACGCGCGAACCCCGGTATGTTCTCGCGCATCGTGATCGACTACTACGGTTCGATCACGCCGATCACGCAGCTCGCGAGCATCAACGTCCCCGAGGCCCGCATGGTCATCGTCAAGCCGTACGAGGCTTCGCAGCTCAACGCGATCGAGACGGCGATCCGCAACTCGGATCTCGGTGTGAACCCGTCCAACGACGGCAGCATCATCCGCATTTCGGTTCCGCAGCTCACGGAAGAGCGTCGACGTGAACTGGTGAAGCAGGCCAAGTCCAAGGGCGAGGATTCGAAGGTCACGCTGCGCAACATCCGCCGCAAGGCGATGGACGAACTCAGCCGGATCCAGAAGGACGGTGAAGCCGGCGAGGACGAGGTCGGTCGCGCAGAGAAAGAACTCGACAAGACCACGGCGAAGTACGTGCACACGGTCGAGGAACTCGTCAAGCACAAGGAAGCAGAGTTGATGGAGGTATAGCCTCCTCATTTGCAGTGTTTGTCGTCGGGAGTAGATCAGGGAGTTTGGGTGCACGCACAAGAGGGAACCGCCGGTGGTCCCGTCACGGACGGGCCTACGGGCGGCGCTGAGGGCGCGCAACCGCCGAAGTCGAAGGCGGGCAGGAACCTACCTGCCGCCATCGGCGTCGGAGCTGGCCTCGGCGCCTTGGTCATCGGCACTTTGATCTTCCTGCCCCCGGGATGGATCGCTGTCGTCGCGATCGCGATGTTCATCGCGACGTGGGAGGTCACCACGCGGCTTCGTGAAGCCGACATCGAGGTGCCGCGAATTCCCCTTCTCGTCGGCGGGCAAGCCACGATCTGGCTCGGCTGGCCGTGGGGACCGGTCGGGGTGCTCAGCGGATTCATCGCAACCGTCCTGGTGTGCATGGTGTGGCGGTTGTTCGACCACGGGCTCAAAGCGACCCCGAAGAACTTCCTGCGAGACACCTCCATCACGGTGTTCGTTCTGGCGTGGATCCCGCTGTTGGCGTCATTCGGTGCGTTGATGGTGCTCGAAGACGACGGCCCCGGTCGCGTCTTCGTCCTGATGATCGGTGTCGTGTGCTCCGACATCGGCGGCTACGCGGCTGGAGTGCTGTTCGGGAAGCACCCGATGGTGCCCGCTGTGAGCCCGAAGAAGTCCTGGGAGGGATTCGTCGGATCCCTCATTTTCTGCGTCATCGGCAGTTTGCTTTCGGTGACGTTGATCCTCGACGCGAATTCGATGATCGGCGTCCTGCTCGGTGTCGTCCTGGTGGTAGTCGCGACGGTCGGCGACCTGATCGAATCGCAGATCAAGCGTGAACTCGGCATCAAGGACATGGGAACCTTGCTTCCCGGCCACGGCGGAATCATGGACCGCCTGGATTCACTCCTGCCGTCGGCATTTGTCACCTGGCTGATTCTGTACGCACTCGTCTGATTTCTCGTGCGTGATTTCTTCTCCGGCCGATCCAAGCCCATTCCCAGTCCGAACATCTGGCATTGGCCGGACGTGTACGAAATCGAGAACCGTGCGCAGGATGTCGACGGTTCCCTCTGGGCCGCGATGCGAGCCCAGGTCGACTGGTCTGGACGCGATGTCGTCGATGTCGGCTGTGGGGCGGGGTTCCATCTACCGGAGTTCGCTCGTGCTGCCCGTCGTGTTGTCGGAGTGGAGCCGCACGCACCGCTGGTGAGGGCCGCGCGGGAACGAACCCGCGATTCGGCGTCGATCGACGTAGTCCAGGGTTCAGCAGAGTCCACGGGTCTGGTGGATGCTTCAGTCGATCTCGTTCATGCCCGTACGGCGTACTTCTTCGGAAAAGGCTGCGGCCCGGGAATTCGTGAGGCCATGCGCATCCTGAGGCCCGGGGGAGTCTTGCTGATCGTGGATCTCGATGTGAGCGCCGGCCCGTACGGGGAGTGGATGAGGGCGGATCTGCCCAAATACGATCCCGCGGCGGTCGAAGCGTTCTTCGAGGCTCAAGGATTCTCGCTCACGCGCGTCGAGACCCGGTGGGAGTTCGAGAATCGAGACGATATGCGGCGGGTACTCGGAATCGAGTTCACCGAGAAGACTGCCGAGCGTGCGTTCTCGCAAGTAACGGGATTGGGCTTCACGGTGCGATACCGGATCCATGTTCGGTCCAAACCACGATCACTCGAACTTGCGTGAAGGCGGGCTCAAAAGACGAACGTCAGGCGCTCCGACTTGAGCGCCTGACGTTTTCTGCACCGATTCAGTAGTAAAAAAATCAGTGATCGGTGGGGATGTGGAACAGGGTGGCGAGCTTGTGAATCTTCTTCGCCTTGGCGAGCTTGGGCAAGTCGCTGCCGTCGCGCACGCGTGAGCCGTCTTCGCCGAGATCGTCGATGACATTCTGAGCCCAGATCGCGTCGGCTACAGAGGGACTCAGTCCTGCGTTGACGGGGGCAGTCTGCGCGGTGGTCATGCAGAGTTTGCCGGCCATGCCGAGTGACAAGGTGATCGCACAGTCTCGGGCGAGCAGATCCAGATCGGGGCCGAGCGTGGGACCGTCGATCGGCGGAGCGATGCGTGCCGCGCGGCTGGCGATGGTGAGCCGCGAACGCGGGTACGACATCGACGTGGGGGAGTCGTCCATCCCAGTGTCGCGCCGGAAGTCGCCGCTGCCGAATGCGAGACGGAAGATGCCGTCAGTGCGTGCGATCTCGGGCGCAGCCTCGAGTCCCACCGCGGATTCGACGAGAGCAAGAATCTTGGTGCCGTCGGGAAGTCGCTCGGCCGTGGCGTCGGCCTGCTGACCGCTTTCGGTCTTTGCGAGCATGACACCCTCGAGTCCGGGGAGGCCCGCGAGTACGGCCAGATCCTCTTCCCAGAACGGTGTCGTGGCGTCGTTGATCCGAACCCAGGCGTGATTGTGTTCGCTCAGGAATGCGGCGACATCGCGGCGGGCAGCTGGTTTGTTGGGTGCGGTGACGGCATCCTCGAGGTCGAGAATGACGGCGTCGGCCGCACTCGCGAGTGCGGCGTCGAAGGTGTCCGGTTTGGACGCGGGGACGAGGAGCCAGGATCTTGCCTGCTGCGGGGCAATTCGCGAGGTCACAGGTCTCTCCATGTGAGTAGTCACATCAGGGCCTTTCCGGTGATTTCCACGACATCAATGATGCCTGCTGGCCCATCGATCGACCCAATTGCGTAACTAGATTTCAGTCACATCTGCCGCTTCGCTGCGCGCCGGATCTGAATGATGCGAACGCCGCCTGCCAACGCCATGATCAATGCGCCCGCGATGGCGGAAAGCAGGATCGTGATTCCGAGCGGAAAGTCGATCTGCCAGGCGAGGATCTTGACGGAGACGCTCTCGAGGTTCTGCAGGATGAACACCAGCAGTAAGATCAACACGATTGCACCTATGACCAGGCCAACCCAGGTCGTGGCGGCTCTGGTTCGGTCGGTGACCGACGTTCCGGTCGGCACCGGTTCAGGCGTCGGTGTCGGTTCCGGATCGTGTTTTTCCACTGCCTTGTTCTCGTCCACCTTCGGAAGTTCCGGATCGGGGCCGAAACCGTCGGCTGGGCCGTACACGGGGGAATTCGACGGATCCTCTGGTGTGGTTGACATGACATGATCATCACTCAACCTACGCGAAGTTGCACGGGTAATCCGGCCACAATCGGGTGGCAGTGGGGTAGCACCCCAAAACAATGGGACAATGGTGTAACTATGGCTGCCTCTCTTCCCCTCGTTTTCACTGCACCCAAGCGCGGAATGCCTCCACGGCACCTCGCCGATCTCGATTCCGCCGAGCGCAAAGAAGCGGTGAAAGAGCTCGGCCTTCCGGCTTTCCGGGCCGATCAGCTGGCGCGTCAGTACTACGCGCGGCTGGAAGCCGATCCGGAGAAGATGACCGATCTCCCCGCATCGGTGCGCGAGAAGGTGGGGGAGTCGCTGTTCCCGACCTTGTTGACCCCGATCAAGCACCTCGCGTGCGATTCGGGCGACACTCGCAAGACCCTGTGGAAGGCACATGACGGAACGCTGCTCGAAAGCGTCTTGATGCGCTATCCCGACCGGGCAACACTTTGCATCTCGAGTCAGGCAGGCTGCGGAATGGCCTGCCCGTTCTGTGCGACGGGTCAGGGCGGCCTCGACCGCAACCTCTCGACCGCCGAGATCGTCGATCAGGTTCGCGAGGCAGCGGCCGCCATGCGCGACGGTGAAGTCGCCGGCGGCCCCGGACGCCTCTCGAACGTCGTGTTCATGGGTATGGGCGAGCCTTTGGCGAACTACAAGCGTGTGGTGGCAGCGGTACGACGGATCACCTCGCCTGCACCCGACGGCCTCGGCCTGTCTCAGCGGTCCGTCACGGTCTCGACCGTCGGCCTCGCTCCCGCTATCCGCAAGCTCGCTGACGAAGGCCTGAGCGTCACGCTGGCGGTATCGCTGCACACACCGGACGACGAACTGCGCGACACTCTTGTCCCGGTCAACAATCGCTGGTCAGTGTCGGAGGTACTTCAGGCTGCCCGGTACTACGCAGACAAGACCGGTCGCCGTGTGTCCATCGAGTACGCGATGATCAAGAACGTCAACGATCAGCCGTGGCGCGCGGACATGCTGGGCAAGAAGCTGAAGAAAGCACTTGGCGGGTTGGTGCACGTCAACCTGATTCCGCTCAACCCGACTCCGGGCAGCGAGTGGGACGCGAGCCCCAAGGACGTCGAGCGTGAGTTCGTGCGTCGGGTCATCGCCCAGGGCGTCTCGTGCACGGTGCGCGATACGCGCGGTCAGGAAATCGCCGCAGCCTGTGGCCAGCTGGCAGCCGAGAACTGAAACGTTCCAGGCCTGAAACACGTAAAGAGAAGG
>NZ_JASHKY010000060.1:0-2879 GCF_030056935.1 Rhodococcus sp. IEGM 1302
GGTCTGGACGGCTGTGAACGGCAATACCGTCGTTCGGGTCGTCCGTGAACCAGGCACCGGCCGGGTGTCGGTCACCAACGTCGACGTCGGGGCCCTGACGTCGGTCGGTTCCACGATCTCGGAACTGCGTCTGTCGCGGGACGGCGTGCGAGCGGCGATGATCATCGACGGCAAGGTCTACCTGGCTGTGGTCGTGCGCACCGCCAGCGGGGTCTACGCCCTGACGAGTCCACGCGCAGTGGCGTCCGGCTTGGGCAGTACCGCGCTCTCACTCGACTGGAGCAACAGCGACACCATCGTGATCGCGCGCAGTGGAGCCGACATACCGGTCGTCCAGGTCGCGATCGACGGCTCACGAATGGACGCGCTGCCGAGTGGAAACCTGACCGCTCCCGTCACCTCCGTGGATGCATCGCCGACCACCGAGTACGTCGCCGACGCGCGTGCGGTGTTCCAACTGAACAACAACGACCCCGCCGGGGATCGCCGCTGGCGTGAGGTGACCGTGCTGACCGGACAGAAGGCGATTCCGGTTCTGCCTGGCTGACGCCTCTGCGCTCTGGTGAATGTCTGCGCTCTGATGCATGTCGGTGCTCAGGTTCATGATTCGGCCATGGGGGACAAGAAATTCGGTGCCGGTCTGCTCGACCTGCTGTTGCCACGCGAGTGTGGTGGGTGTGGCCGCTCGGGGACTCTGTGGTGCGGTGAGTGCGCGGAACTGCTGCGCGATCATCCGCTTCAACTGAGTCCGCGCGTGGATCCGGGCGTGCCCGTCTGGGCGCTCGGCCGCTACGACGGCCCCAGGCGGCGCAGTGTGATCGAGATGAAGGAACGGGGTCGTCGGGACCTCGCGATGCCTCTGGGGATCGCTGTGGCCGACGCGTTGGCCACTCTGGAACGGTGGGGCGAGCTCGGCAGCGGGGGTCGTCCGCCGATCGTGCTGGTGCCGGCTCCCACGCGCGCCCGAGCGGCGCGATCTCGCGGGGGTGATCCGGTTCGCCGGATAGCCGAAAGTATGCGCGGAAAGCGGGAAATTGGTTCTGTCGCGGGTCGTCCGGTACGTGTCTGTCCGATTCTCCGGATGACGCGAGGTGTACGTGACTCGGTGGGACTGTCCGCGGCCGACCGGGTGACCAACGTGAACGGTCATGTGTCTCTCGACACCACTGCGATCTCTTCGATTGCCGGGGACAGTGACATCGTCCTGCTCGACGACGTCCTCACCACGGGAGCGACTGCGGCAGAGTCGGTTCGGGCCCTCTCGCTCAGTGGGATTCGGACAACTCTCGTGCTTGTCCTTGCAGGGGCTTAGATGAATTTCGTTGGAACAGTGGCACTCGCGCGCGTTACGTACTAGCGTCGGCGGCACACCCGAAAATACTGGTAGGAGGTGGTACTTCGATACTGGTGCCGGGCGGATCCCCTCTCGGTACTTGCAGAATTTGCCGCCGCCCACCGTGGGGCGGGGCCGTAATTGGGAGGTACGAGTGACGACCCCTTCGCAAGCCTCGTTTTTCATCGAGGACGCCACCATCGAGCGTTCCGAGAATGCCGCAGCTCCGAGATCCGACGTCGTAGTCAAGGGACGAAATGTCGAGATCCCCGATCACTTCCGAATCTACGTTTCGGAAAAGCTGGCGCGACTCGAACACTTCGACCCCTCCATATTCCACTTCGACGTGGAACTGCAACATGAACGCAACCGACGACAGGCCAAGAGTTGCCAGCGCGTCGAGATCACCGCTCGAGGTAAAGGCCCGGTGGCCCGAGCCGAAGCGTCCGCAGACAGCTTCTACGCCGCCTTCGAATCGGTGATCGACAAGCTGGAGAGTCGCCTCCGTCGAACCAAGGACCGCAAGAAGGTCCATTACGGCGACAAGCGACCCGTGTCCGTCGCGGAGGCAACCGCCTCCCTCGTCGACGCAGACTCACTCGGAGTCACACCGGACATTTCGCTGAACGGTCAAGAGCCGGACGAGTACGACGGCCCGGGACGCGTGGTCCGCACGAAGGATCACCCGGCCGAGCCGATGACCATCGACGACGCTCTCTACGAGATGGAACTGGTCGGACACGACTTCTTTCTCTTCCATGACAAGGAGTCGGACAAGCCGTCCGTCGTCTACCGTCGTCACGCTTTCGACTACGGATTGATCCGCCTGACATGACCCAATCGGTGGTGGGTTTGCTCGCTCGCCGCCGGTAGCGCCTACCATGGAATCCGGCCGGAGTTTTCGGACCCCGGCCGGATTTTCAGTGTGTGACCCCCTGTCGCCGAAGATTGAGGACGAAGAAGACTGTGCCGTCGCTGTCGCTATCGAAGCTGCTCCGTGTTGGTGAAGGTCGCATGGTCAAGCGGCTCAAGCACATCGCCGAGCATGTGGAATCTCTGTCGCCCGATGTCGAAGGCCTGACAGACGAGCAACTCAAAGCCAAGACCACCGAGTTCCGTGAGCGCTATGCCGCCGGGGAAACTCTCGACGAGTTGCTGCCCGAGGCTTTCTCCGTGGCCCGTGAGACGTCGTGGCGCGTGATCAATCAGAAGCACTTCCACGTGCAGATCATGGGCGGCGCGGCCCTGCACTTCGGCAACGTCGCCGAGATGAAGACCGGTGAGGGCAAGACTCTGACGTCGGTTCTTCCGGCTTATCTCAACGCGATCGCGGGTGACGGCGTCCACGTGGTCACCACCAACGACTACCTTGCCAAGCGCGACTCCGAGTGGATGGGCCGCGTTCACCGCGCCCTCGGCCTCGAGACCAGTGTGATTCTCTCGGGCATGACGCCGGCCGAGCGCCGCGTCGCCTACGCAGCCGACATCACGTACGGCACCAACAACGAGTTCGGCTTCGACTACCTGCGCGACAACATGACGCACT
>NZ_JASHKY010000039.1:0-34672 GCF_030056935.1 Rhodococcus sp. IEGM 1302
GGTTGCGGACGTCTCGCATCAACTGCGCAGTCGACTGACTGCAGTGCGGCTGCGCCTGGACGAGTTGTCCGTTCACGAAGATCCTGACGTCGTGAACGAGGCAGAGGAAGCCATGGCGCAAGTGGACAGGCTCACCGACGGAATCGACGACCTGATTCGCTCGTCGCGCACCAGTGGGTCATCGGCGAGTCTGGTGTCGGTAGTCGGCGAGCTGGAACAGGTGACTCGCGACTGGCAGGCTCAGTTCGACGGAGAGGGACGCAGGCTGCGCCTACGCGGCGATCGCACGGTGATGGCTGCGACCACAGGTTCGCGTCTGCGTGAAGCTGTTTCCGTTCTGGTCGACAATTCGTTCGAACACGGTGAAGGCACGTGCACGGTGTCGGTGCGATTGATCGACGGTACGGGTCGCAGTTCGTCTCGCCGTGACTCGATGGTGTGCGTCGAGGTCACCGACGAAGGCTCCGGTGTGGAGAACGATCTGGCGCCGCACATCTTCGACAGAGGATTTTCGGGGGCGGGGTCCACCGGCGTCGGGTTGGCGCTCGCACGTGCACTGATCGAAGCCGACGGGGGCCGCCTGGAACTGCAGAGGCGTAAGCCTGCCTTGTTCGCCGTCTTCCTGCCGGTGGCCAACACGGCGCCGACCGCGGACGTCGTTCCGCACCGCGAACCGCGCTGACCGAAAGGTCGGCGCAGACGGAAAACTCAGGAGTGCCCGAGCTCCTCTTCGGCATCAGGAATTACCGGGTCAGGCGCCGTGGTTTCGGATAACGCTGTGGTTTCGGACAATCCTGTGGTGTCGGACAGCTCGAGCGGTTCCGGATTCTCGTCGGGAAACACGAACTTGCGGAAGGCCCAGAATCGGAACGCCATCTGCAGCAGGTTGCCGATGACATATGCACTGATGAAGTCGGCGATGTTCTCCGTCGCCAGGCTGACTTCGGGTACGCGCAGGTTGAAGACGTAACTGGAGATGTACAGCGGGATGAAGCTGATGACGACACCGATGGCGCTGATGATGAAGAACAGCGCAGCTTCGTGCGCTGGTTCACGGCCACCACGGTTCTTGAACGACCACTCGCGGTTGAGAATGTACGACGCGATCACCGCGACGACGCCGGCGATGATCTTGGCCGTGATCGGCTTGGATTCGAGGATCGACAGCTTGAGTGTGTAGAAGATGCCCGAGTCGATGAGGAAGGTCGTTCCGCCGACGATCGCGAATTTGATCAGCTCGCTGTTACGCAGAGCGATGTCACGAAACGGTTGGGGTATGCGGGCAATGACCCCGTCGACAAATGGCACAACAGATGAGTTTACGAAACGAAACCGCGTTACCACCAATTTGCCGCGGATTCATCAGCAGAATCACAGATTGGGAACGCTGAATGAACGGGCGAACGCGGCACATGACAACATAGAGAGCCGTGACCGGCAACAACGATCCCGCGCAGATCCCCGCCCGCCCGACCACCCCTCGACCGGCAAAAGCATCCATGCCCGTCGTCACCATGATCGGTGGCGGACAGTTGGCCAGGATGACTCACCAGGCGGCGGTGGCCCTGGGCCAGACGCTCCGAGTGCTCTCCGGGACTTCGGACGAGCCGGCAGCTCAGGTCAGCCCCGACGTCGTGCTCGGCAGCCACACCGACCTCGACGCTCTTCGCCGCGCAGCGGTCGGTTCCAACGCGTTGACGTTCGACCACGAGCACGTGCCCACTGAGCATCTCGAGGTTCTTGTTGCCGAAGGCGTGAACGTTCAGCCGCCGCCGCAGGCTCTGATCTTCGCTCAGGACAAACTTCTGATGCGTCGCAAACTTGCCGAACTGGGCGCGCCCGTACCTGCGTACGCCGAAGTGACGTGGGCAGAAGACGTCGTGCGTTTCGGTGCCCAACACGGTTGGCCGCTTGTCATCAAGGCAACTCGCGGAGGGTACGACGGCCGCGGAGTCTGGATCACCGACGATCAGGACGAAGCAGAAGCCATTGTCACCGAGCAGCTGGACAAGGGTGTTCCGCTGATCGTCGAGGAAATGGTCTCGATGCGTCGGGAACTGTCCGCCATGGTCGCGCGGTCGCCGTTCGGCCAGGGCGCTACGTGGCCGGTCGTAGAGACCGTTCAGCGCAACGGCCAGTGCGCCGTCGTGATCGCACCTGCTCCCGCCCTTTCGAGTGCCGTTGCCGAGGAAGCCGAACAATTGGCGTTGCGCATCGCGTCCGAGCTCGGTGTTGTCGGCTCGATGGCCGTGGAACTCTTCGAGACGACTGACGGCACTCTCGTGGTCAACGAGCTGGCCATGCGCCCGCACAACTCCGGTCACTGGACGATGGACGGCGCACGCACCTCTCAGTTCGAACAGCATCTGCGTGCAGTTCTCGACTACCCGCTCGGCGAGACCTCGCCGATCGCACCGGTCACGGTGATGGCAAACGTTCTCGGTGCACCGGAAGCGCCCGAGATGACGATGGACGAGCGTGTCCATCACCTGTTCGCTCGAATGCCCGACGCGAAGATCCACCTGTACGGCAAGGGTGAGCGCAAGGATCGCAAGATCGGTCACGTCAACATCGTGGGCGGCGCCGGATCCATCGACGATCCGAATTACGTTGCCGCAGTTCGGGAACGCGCCGAGCGCGCAGCACATTGGCTTTCGTACGCAGTTTGGACCGACGGATGGGATGTACACGGTGAGTGAGAGCGCGCAGGTCGGCCTGATCATGGGCAGCGATTCGGATTGGCCGACCATGGAAGCTGCAGCCGAAGCTTTGGCCGAGTTCGGTATCCGCTTCGAGGTCGGTGTCGTCTCGGCGCACCGCACGCCTCAGCGGATGCTCGACTACGCCAAGGAAGCTTCCGGCCGCGGAATCAAGGTCATCATCGCCGGTGCCGGTGGCGCCGCGCATCTTCCGGGCATGGTTGCCTCGGCTACGCCGTTGCCGGTCATCGGTGTTCCGGTGCCGCTCAAGTACCTCGACGGTATGGATTCGCTGCTTTCGATCGTCCAGATGCCGGCCGGCGTCCCGGTGGCGACAGTGTCGATCGGTGGCGCTCGCAACGCCGGTCTGCTGGCTGCTCGGATTCTCGGTGCTTCGGATCCCGCACTGCAGCAGCGGATGGTGGCGTTCCAGGAGAGCCTCGAGTCGATGGTGCTCGACAAGGACAAGGCGCTCCGCGAAAAACTGCTGGGCTGATCTTCTCGTGTGTGCACGACGCGGGCTGCCGCTGATCCGAGCGAGTCGGGGCAGCGCGCAGTCCGCGTTCGTCACACGCGTCGCCCTGCTGTACGCCAGGATTCTCGGCGCGGACATCCGCTTCGACGACGAGTCCGGGATCTTCGTCGCTTCCGGGCTGTGCAGCGGGTTCGCCAGAGGGGGAACAACTCTCGGTGGTGTGTATCTCACGCGGCGGAACACGACTCGATCCGTCCTTCGTCACGAGGCCGTTCATGCAGACCAATGGGCCAGGTACGGAATCATATTCGGGTTGTTGTACCTGCGTGAGGAACTGCGTCATCGCGGGCCGCGCAACCGCTTCGAAATCGAGGCCGGTCTCGAAGACGGCGGTTACCGCACCTGAGTGAAAGCTCGTCAGTAAAAGCTACTCTTGGCGGCATGGCTCGTTTTCCGACTAGTGAGCGCTTCGTCCGTTGGAGCGCGGATCATGCTCGCGGTGTGGACATCTGCATTGCGACGGTTGCCGCACTGTTCAGCGTTGTCGTGGCGGTCGAGGCGAGTCCGCTGGCGGTGTTCATCTCGCTGGGTATGACCGTTCCGTTGGCGTGGCGACGCTCGCGCCCCGAACTCTCCGGCATGGTGATCGCAGGGTTCGCAGTTCTACACGTGATCTTCATCGGCAACACACTGCTCGCATCGGCCGTTGTCGTCCCCATCTCCCTGTACGCGCTGGCCGCTTACGGCGCTCGGTGGAGTTCACTCACCGGGCTGGTGCTCGCGTTGCTCGGCTCGATTGCCGGAACTGTTCGATACTTCGGCTACGACGGAATCCCGGTGTCCTCCCAGGTCATGCAGTCCGTGGCCGTCATGATCTTCATGCTCGCGGTATGGGCGTTCGGTGACCTGCGTCGAGTCCGCACCAAACAATTGGAAGGCCTGACCGAGCGCGCACGGTTGCTCGAACTCGAGCGTGCGCAGGAAGCGGAAATCGCGACGATCAGCGAACGCTCGAGGATTGCGCGCGAGATGCACGACATCGTTGCTCATTCGTTGACCGTTGTCATCGCTCAGGCCGACGGCGGACGCTACAGCGCGGCCAAGGATCCTCAGGCTGCAATTCAGGCACTCGAAACAATTGCCTCCACCGGCCGCCAAGCGTTGACCGACATGCGATCGCTGCTGTCCGTCCTGCGTGAGGACACGCCCCGTGATTTCTCGGTGATCCCGGGCGCCGGCGACATCGACAGTCTCTTCCACGAGTTACGCAGCAGCGGACTCGACATCGCCGTCAGCGTGACCGGGGAACCACGCGAACTCTCTGCGGGTGCGGGGTTGACGGCCTATCGCATCGTCCAGGAATCGCTGACGAACGTTCTCAAACATGCGGGGCCAGGAGCACAGGCGAGCGTCGAGATGACCTGGGCTGAAACCGAACTCGTTCTCGGTATCACCGACGACGGACGAGGCGGCAGCGCCGCGCTGGTCGAATCGTCACCAGGCGGACAGGGACTGATCGGAATGGCCGAGCGAGCCAAGCTGCACGGAGGCAAAGTGACCGCCGGACCGAAATCAGGCGGCGGATACAGCGTCCGGGCCGTCTTGCCGTACGAACGAACGTCTGGGTAGGTCTAGAAACGTCCGAAGGTCTTAAGGTGAGTGGCATGGACGAACACGTGGCTCCGATCGCAGTGGCACTGATCGACGATCAGCAGCTGGTCCGCGCAGGTTTTCGAATGGTCATCGACTCACAGCCGGATCTGTCGGTGGTTGTCGAGGCTTCGGACGGTCAGCAGGCGTTGACCGAGTTGGCCGCCCGTCATGTCGACGTCGTTCTGATGGATGTCCAGATGCCGAAGATGGACGGCATCGAGGCGACTCGTCGGCTCCTGGCCGACCCCGATGCGCCGAAGGTCGTGGTGCTCACCACCTTCGACAACGACGAGTACGTGATGTCGGCTATCCGGGCGGGCGCCAGTGGTTTCCTGCTCAAGGACGTGCCACCGGAGCAGTTGCTCGACGCCATCCGCACCGTGCACCGCGGGGACGCGGTGATCGAAGCCCGGGCCACTCGGCGACTGCTTCAGCACGTCGGGCCACTCCTGGAAGGCTCGGCGCCCGAAGCGCAGTTGCCCGAAGAGTTGACGCCGCGCGAGGTCGAGGTGCTCGAAGCCATGGCGTACGGGCTGTCGAATTCGGAGATCGCTGCGAAATTCCACGTCTCCGAGACGACAGTGAAAACCCATGTCGGACGGGTTCTTTCGAAGACTCATTCTCGTGATCGTGTACAGGCAGTCGTCTTCGCCTTCCAGATCGGACTTGTCCGGCGCGCAGATCTCCTCGGCACCGAGGGCTGACACGCCGCCCTGTCCAGTCCTACCCCGGGATGACACCGGGCTCTCCAAGATCGCCCCGCACTCCGACGCGGAGACCACTTGCGCTGCAATAACGTCGATTCCGTCATAGCGAGAAGCTTTACGGAGGGCAAAAAATGCATGCGCACACCACGACGGAACCAGCCGCAGTGCCGGCGATCACTGCCCGCGGTGTCACCAAGGTGTACGGCACCGGTGAGACCACGGTTCACGCGCTCGGCGGAGTCGACGTGGACTTCGGTCGCGAGCGGTTCACCGCGATCATGGGCCCGTCCGGCTCCGGAAAGTCGACGCTCATGCACTGCCTGGCCGGACTCGACACGGTCTCGGGTGGGCAGGTTTTCCTGGGCGACACCGAAGTCACGAAACTCGGCGACACGGAGCTCACCGAACTGCGACGCGAGCGAATCGGATTCGTCTTCCAAGCGTTCAACCTGCTACCGGTGCTCACTGCTCGGGAGAACATGCTGCTGCCGATGAAGCTGGCAGGTAGTGAACCCTCGCCCGAGTGGATGGACGAGGTGATCGGCAAGCTGGGCCTGTCGCAGCGTCTCGATCACCTGCCGCACGAATTGTCGGGCGGTCAGCAGCAACGCGTAGCCGTCGCCCGCGCACTACTGCCGCAGCCCGACGTGATCTTTGCCGACGAGCCTACCGGCAACCTGGATTCCCGTTCCGGGACAGAGGTTCTGGGACTCTTGCGCACCAGTGTCCGGGAGACCGGTCAGACGGTCGTGATGGTGACACACGATCCGGTGGCGGCGTCGTACGCGGATCGAGTCGTGTTGATCGCGGACGGGCGTATAGCCGGAGAGATCGACCATCCCACCGTCGACTCGGTGATCGGTGCCATGCGAGCTCTCGGTGCCGACGACCTGGCCGATGTTCCTGCAGTTTCGGGTGCACTGCGATGAGAGGTCTGGCTTTTGCGCAGGCGCGGGCACATGCCGGGCGCTATGTGGCGTCGATACTCGCGGTGGTGATCGCCGTCGGATACATCGTCGCGACTTTGACCTTGAGCTCGACGGTCGACGCGAGTGTGAGCAAATCACTTGCGACGCAATACGAAACCACAGATGTCGTCGCGTCCGGTCCAGGCGTGACAGAAGCACTGCTGAGCGCGGTGCCGGGCGTCTCGGCGGTGGCCGACGACGTGTCGACCTATGTTCGTGTCGACTCCGAGGCAAAGGGCGCGTCCTACGGGGATGCGCTCTCGATTGCCGACAGTCCCGAATTGCGTTGGGAGAAGGTGTCGGAGGGATCGATTCCGGCCGGTCTGGGGCAGGTGTTGGTGAGCGCGGACTCCGGGATACCGATCGGTGCCCGAATCACAGTCACGGCACGGGATTCGACGGTCGGTGCCGCCGCACCCACCGCGGAGGTAGTCGGACTGGTCGACCTCTCCGGTTCGGCGCAACGTCTGGGCGGGATCAAAATATTCACCACTGCCGAACAGGTGAGCGCGTGGGCCGGTGACAGTGCCGAACGTGAGTTCCGTGTCGCCGGTGACGGTTCACGCTCTCAGCAAGAACTCGTGGATTCGATCTCGAGCGCGTTGCCCGCGGACTCCACCGTGCTGACCGGCGAAGAAGCCACAGACAACGCCGCAGCCGAATACATGGGCGGCACCAAGATCCTCAGCACGGTGTTGCTCGCCTTCGGCGCCATCGCCGTTGTTGTTGCCGCGCTGGTGATCGCCAATACATTTGCCGTGCTGCTCGCGGCGCGCACTCAGGAACTTGCGTTGCTGCGATGCGTCGGCGCCACGGCCAAACAGGTTCGCCGGAGCATTCGCAGTGAAGCCGCGGCGGTCGGCGTGATCGCCTCGGTGATCGGCGTCGGACTGGGTGTCGGACTTGCCTGGGCAATCGGTCGCGTAGCAACGGCCGCAGATGTGCCGGTTCCTCTTTCGTCACTGAGCGTCACCCCGGTGACCGTGCTCGTCGGTCTTGCCGTCGGCATCGTGATGACGATGCTCGCTGCATCTGCGCCCGGGCGGGCGGCAACGAGGCTCTCCCCGCTGTCAGCACTGCAGCCGATGGAGTCCAAGCCCGAGAGCGTTCAGGTATCGGTGGTGCGCCGGGTTCTCGGCGTGGTGATCCTGCTCGCGGGCATAGCGATGACCGTCCTGGGAGTGACGAATCAGCAGGTGCCGGCCGCAACCGCCGGTGGATTGTTCTCGTTCCTGGGGATCGCGGCACTGTCCGGTCGAATCGT
Source organism: Rhodococcus sp. IEGM 1302 (assembly GCF_030056935.1). Taxonomy (NCBI): domain Bacteria; kingdom Bacillati; phylum Actinomycetota; class Actinomycetes; order Mycobacteriales; family Nocardiaceae; genus Rhodococcus; species Rhodococcus sp. IEGM 1302. Next base: position 7,767 of record NZ_JASHKY010000039.1, read on the forward strand.
GCCTGCACTGATCAATGCGGCCGGCGGAGTGTTGGCGAGACTGATCGGTCCGGTGGGAAGCCTGGCAGCAGGCAACGCCGGTCGGAACCCACGCCGCACGTCGGCGACGGCCACCGCATTGTTGATCGGTGTGGCCTTGACGAGCACGCTCGTCGTGGGAATCGCGACGGTCAAGGAAGCCGCACCCGCGGCGATGGACAGTCAATTCCCCGTCGACGTCATGGTGAGCAGTTCCGGTTCGGCACCGCTTCCCGCAGGGTTGGGCACAGACATCGCCGCGGTCAACGGTGTCGGCGCGGTGAGCGGTCTGGACAAGGCCGAACTGACGATCGACGGACGCGGTTCGTTGGCCGGATTCGGCGTCGACGCTGCTCGGGTGAAAGATGTTCTGCGTACCGAGATCTCGGTGCCCGCGGCCGGTCAGTTGGTGCTCTCGCCCGCTGACCTGACCGAATACAAGCTCTCGGCGGGCGATACGGCGACGGTGCGTGGGGATCGCGGCATCGTGAACGTCAGCGTGGTCGAGGGCGCGAAAGGTCAACCAGCACTACTGGATCGAGGCGATCTCGGTGCAGCGGCCACCGCGCCGACCACCGATTCGTACTGGGTAAGGCTGGGGACGGATACTGACGAACAGGCTTTGGCCGCCACCGACCGCATCACGGAACTGGCACGCCAGGAAGCGCCGGGCAGCGATGTTCAGGGCATGACCGAGATGCGTTCAGCTCTCGATTCGATCCTCGACACCATGCTCATGGTGGTTGCCGGATTGCTGTCGGTAGCGGTGTTGATTGCTTTGATCGGCGTCGGAAACACCATGGCACTGTCCGTTCTCGAACGGCGCCGCGAATCCGGACTGCTTCGCGCACTCGGACTGACCAAGAAGGGAATTCGAGCCATGTTGATCTGGGAAGCGCTGCTCGTGGCAGGAGTCGCATCGGTGATCGGAGTGCTGTTCGGGATGGTGTTCGGTGTAGCCGGTACCGCATCGGTATTCGGGATCGAGGACGTCGCCCTCAGCGCAGTGCCGTGGGTGCAGTTGGTAGCCATCGTGTTGATCGGCGGAATTTGCGGTGTGATCGCGTCACTGCTCCCCGCTAGGCGGGCGGGGCTGGTGTCACCGGTGACAGCTCTCGCGAGCTAGCGTTCAGAACTGTTTCGTGACCTTCTCGGTGCCCACTCGGCGCGCGGTAGCTTCCGCGTCCGGGTGGGCCACCTGCACGAGTGAGGCGCCCGCGGCGAGAACTGCCAGAAGCCCGTCGATCAATTCGTCTGCCGTGTCCCACGTGCGACTGGAGAGGACACGATCCGTCGACACCAATTCGACGTTCTTCGCCGATGCCCGTGCCGCGTCGATCGTGTCCGCTACGGACCGGCCTTCGAGCGCCGAACCGGCCCCGGCGCTACGGAACTGGTCGCCGTGCACACGGATGGAGGTTGCGTAGTCGGCGACGCCGAGCGGAAGATCGCTCAAACCTTTGCCGAACGCGTCGAGGGAGAGTGCGGCTACTTCCGGTACGTCCGCAACATCGTCCAGTCGGTCGGCAGTGACAAAAGCCAGTTCGGCGTCGGCGTCGGGGGAGAGGACCACCTCACCGCCTGCCCACCACACACCCAGCAAGACGGCGACGCTCTGCCAGTGCGCGGGAAGCAGCACGGCAACTTTGCCGCCGGGCTCGAGAGCGAACTCGTCGCGGACCATATTCGCTGTCTTTGCCGCCCAGTTGGCCAGAGTGCTCGCAGACAATTCGATGCGCTCGCCGGTGGCGTCGTCGTAGTAGGTCACGCGAGGGCCGGCCGGGTCGGCAGCCAGGATCGGTCCGAGGAGGGCGTCGGTCAGGTTGTCTACAGGCGAAGGCACGTCGTCAGCTTACGCAGCCGCTCACTTCACACAATTTTTCAGTTGACACAGCGTGGGCCGTTGGAGGCCGCGTCGATCGGCGGACCGGGAGGGGCGGGAGTGGGGCTGGTCTCGGTGGTGCTCGACGATTCAGTCGTGCTTGTCGCTCCTTCGGACGGGGATACCGCGTCCGCGGACTGCGGGCCGCTGTAGTCCTCGGCAATGACAACCCGAACCTTGCCCGAGGACAATGACGAATCCTCCTTGACCGTCAGACCGCCGAGTGCCTCGGCCACCGCGAGTGCTGCGTCGTCGTCCGCGGACTTTGCGAACACCGTCGATTCGGTGACGTCCGAGCCGGTGTTGTTGCCGACCTGACCCTGCTTGTACCCGAGGGCACTCAACGCTTCGGAAACACCGCTGGCCAACCCTGCGACGTCACTGGCGTTTGCGACGTCGACCGTGATCGAGGACGCATTCACCGTGGTCGGTGCTTCGGAGGTCTCCTCCGAGTCCTCGCTGTCGGCGCCGACCAATCCCGCGATGTACTTCTTGACGGCCTTGGGATCGACCTTGACGATGGACTCGCCGTAGTCGGTCATGCCGTTGATGTCGAGAACGGGAATGGTCTCGAATTGCACCTTGCCGCCGGCCAGATTCTGCAACTGCTTGGCGAACTCGATGATGTCCCAGTCGTCGTCGATCACGACGGAACGCTGGACAGCCGAGGTCAGCTGACTGAGCTTGCCGGGGTCACTGAGGGTTTTTGCGCTGAGTACCTTGCTGACGAGAGAAGCCATGAACACCTGCTGGCGAACGATCCGGTCCAGGTCGCCGCGAGGAAGGTCGTGTCGTTGTCGCACGAAGCTCAGCGCGTCGGCGCCGTCGAGTGTCTGTTTCCCGGCCGCGAAATTGGCTCCGGACATCGGTTCGTCTACCGGCGCGTTGAGGCACACGTCGACTCCGCCCACTGCGTTGGTCAGCAGGACGAATCCGAGTAGTCCGACTTCGGCGTAGTGATCGACGGTGATGCCGGTCAGATTCGCCACCGCTCCGATGAGCGCGGTCCGGCCGGCTTCGGTCGACTTCTTGTCTGCGTCGCTGTCGGACGACCCGTTGTTGACCAACTTCAGCCGCTCGGTTTCCTTGGTGGCACCGAACGCGGCGTTGATCTTCGACATACCGATACCCGGGACGTTGACGTACGCGTCGCGGGGAATCGAGATCGCGGTCGCGGAACTCCCGTCGTTGGGGACGCGGATCAAGATGATGGTGTCGGTATTGGACGCAACTTCCTCACCTGCGCGCAACGAGTCGAGCTCGCTTTGTGAGAGCGGGTTGCCGTGCGCGTCCGTTCGACTGTCCGTTCCCACCATCAGAATGTCGATGGCGCCGTCCTTGCCGCCACCGAGGCCGAGTCCGCTGGCAGTGGCAAGGCTGTTTCTCAACGAGTCCACACCCCGCCACGCGAACCCGGTGACCAGCAGTACGAGCACGGACAGCACCGCGACCGCTATGCGAGCCGGGCTCGTCTTGGTCCGAATCGGCGCAGGTCGTGGACGCGCGCGGCGCTGCGGTTGCTGGTGGGACACCCCTTCAGGTTACTGGTCCGATGCTCGGCCGCGGGTACCTCGACGCGGCGTGCCAGACTCAACCGTGTGACGAATATCCTGCTCACCGGCGCCCGAGGGCAGCTCGGAACACGTATCGATGCTCTCGCAACGTCGGCGGGTCACACTGTGACGGCCGTCGGTTCCCGCGAGCTCGACATCACCGACAGCCGCGCGGTCGACGACTTCGTCTCGCCTGGTTCGGTGCTGATCAACTGCGCTGCGTACACGGCCGTCGATGCTGCCGAGACCGACCAGGAGGCGGCGAGGGCGGTCAACGAGATCGGACCGCGGAATCTCGCGCAAGCCTGTGCGCGGGTGGGTTCGCGGTTGATCCACGTTTCGACGGACTACGTCTTTCCGGGCGATGCAAGCTCGCCATACGACGTCGATGCACCGACCGGTCCCGCGACGGTCTACGGCCGAACCAAACTGGACGGCGAGATCGCTGTTCGAGAGTCGGGGGCTGACGCGGCCGTTGTCCGCACCGCGTGGGTGTACTCCGGTGTCGGCACGGATTTTGTCGCCACGATGAGAAGGCTCGAAGCCGAACGCGAATTCGTGAACGTCGTGGACGACCAGATCGGGTCACCCACGTACAGCGTCGATCTGGCCGGCGGCATCGTCGAACTCGCGCTGCTGGACTTCACGGGTGCGTCGACATTCCACGTGACCAACGGCGGGCAAGCAAGTTGGTACGAGTTGGCGCGAGCTGTTTTCGAGGAGATCGGAGCAGACCCTGCTCGGGTGCGCCCGTGCAGTAGTGCGGAGTTCGTACGCCCTGCCCCGCGCCCGGCATATTCGGTCTTGTCCGAGCGCGCGTGGGTTACCGCGGGAATGACGCCGCTGCGTCCGTGGCGAGAGGCTCTGCACGCCGCTCTGGCGTGAGCATTGTTCGGGACAGTGGCCGCGGACGGCTAGGCTGACCGGCGTGAGTCCCAAGCTGGCCGTGGTAACGGTGACCTACTCGCCAGGCGAGCATCTCGAGAATTTCTTGAGCACGCTCGCTGTGGCGACGACAGAAAAACCCCAGGTCATCATGGCCGACAATGGGTCGACCGATGGTGCCCCCGAGGCCGCCGATGCCAAGTACGAGCATGTCCGTCTGCTTCGAACCGGCGGAAACATCGGGTACGGGGGAGCGATAAATCGGGCTGTAGCGGAGATCGATTCGTCGATCGAATTCGTCGTGATTTCCAACCCGGACGTCCAATGGGCACCCGGTTCACTCGACGAATTGGTGGCTGCGGCAAATCGGTGGCCAAGGGCCGGTGCACTGGGGCCGAAGGTCCTCGAACCGGACGGCAGTGTCTATCCGTCGGCGCGAACGGTGCCCGACATCACCTCGGGCGTCGGGCACGCGTTGCTCGGTACCGTATGGCCGAAGAACCCGTGGACTGCTCGTTACCGTCAGGAGAACGAGGCCGTCACCGAGCGTGCAGTGGGGTGGCTTTCCGGGTCGTGCCTGCTGGTGCGACGCGACGCCTTCGACACCATCTCCGGTTTCGACTCTCGTTACTTCATGTACATGGAGGACGTGGACTTCGGTGACCGCCTCGGAAAAGCCGGGTGGCTCAACGTATTCGTCCCCTCGGCCGTCGTCACCCATGCCAAAGGCCATGCGGCAGGACGTCATCCGGAACTGATGTTGCCTGCCCATCATCGCAGTGCGTACCAGTTCCAGGCTGATCGCCATCCGCACTGGTGGCAGGCTCCGCTACGACTTGCCTTGCGCGGTGGCCTCGCGGTGCGATCCAAGATCGCCGTAGCTTCTGCAGTTCGCGAGCGCGCTCGCACCGACAACTCGACCGACAACCCATCAGTTTCGAACCACGGGGGAAAATGATGTCCGATCCGAATCCGACCGACGCCGTAATCCTGGTAGGCGGCAAGGGCACTCGGCTGCGTCCGTTGACGCTGTCGGCGCCCAAGCCGATGCTTCCGACAGCCGGCCTTCCGTTCCTGACGCACCTGCTCGCCCGCATCGAGGCAGCCGGAATCAAGCACGTCGTGCTCGGAACGTCCTTCAAGGCAGAGGTATTCGAGGACTACTTCGGCGACGGCTCCAAGATGGGCCTCGAGATCGACTACGTCTTCGAGACCGAACCGCTGGGCACCGGTGGCGGAATCCGCAACGTTCTGCCGAAGTTGCGCGGTGACAACGTCATGGTGTTCAACGGCGACGTGCTCGGTGGCACCGATCTGAACGGCATTCTCGAGACCCACGAGAAGACGGACGCCGACGTGACCCTGCATCTGGTTCGTGTGGGAGACCCGCGAGCATTCGGTTGTGTTCCGACCGACGAGGACGGACGAGTCTCGGCATTCCTGGAGAAGACCCAGGATCCGCCGACGGATCAGATCAACGCCGGCTGCTACGTCTTCAAGCGCGAGATCATCGAACAGATCCCCGAAGGACGACCGGTATCGGTCGAGCGCGAGGTGTTCCCGAATCTCCTGGCCGAGGGCAAGCGGGTGTTCGGCCACGTCGACTCGTCGTACTGGCGTGACATGGGAACCCCCGAGGACTTCGTTCGCGGTTCCGCCGACCTGGTGCGAGGTATCGCACCTTCGCCGGCTCTCGAAGGTCCGCGCGGCGAGTCGCTGGTTCACCCCGGAGCCGGAATCGCGCCGGGCGCTGTTCTGATCGGCGGCACGGTTGTCGGTCGAGGCGCAGAAGTTGGTGCAGGCGCTCGCCTCGACGGTGCAATTCTCTTCGACGGCGCCGTTGTGGAAGCCGGCGCGGTGGTCGAACGATCGATCCTCGGATTCGGCGTCCGTATCGGACCCCGAGCGCTGGTCCGCGACGCTGTCATCGGAGACGGCGCGGACATCGGTGCGCGGTGTGAATTGTTGCGCGGCGCACGCGTGTGGCCGGGGGTGACGCTGCCGGACGGTGGCGTGCGCTTCAGCACAGATGTGTGATCGTTAGCTGACCTACTGGAATACTGGCGGGTATGACTTCTCTTCCGAGCCGTTACGTTGCCCTCGGTGACTCGTTCACCGAGGGCGTCGGCGACGCCGACGAACGATTCCCCAACGGTCTGCGCGGGTGGGCAGACCGAGTGGCCGAGCAGCTGGCGGTGAACAATCCCGACTTCCGCTACGCCAACCTGGCGATTCGTGGTCGCCTACTCGGACCGATCATCGACGAGCAGTTGGAACCCGCTCTGGCGTTGAAGCCCGATCTGGTGACCATCTACGCCGGCGGAAACGACATGATGCGTCCGAAGCTCGACATCGATGCGATGGTCGCCCGCTACGATTCGGCAATCGGTCAGCTCACTGCATCCGGCGCTCGGGTTCTGATGTTCACCGCGTACGACACCGGATGGTCCGCCTTCTTCGGCAAGCTCCGCGGACGTCTGGCGATCTACAACGAGCTTGTTCGCGAGGTGGCCGACCGCCACGACGCGACCCTCGTCGACTTCTGGCGATTCTCCGAATATCAGGACCTTCGGATGTGGGACTGGGATCGCCTCCACATGTCGCCCTCCGGGCACGAGAACATGGCGACGCGTGTGCTCGACGTGCTCGGCGTCGAACACGGATTGACCCCGCCCGATCTCGGGCCTGCGCCGGTTCTCACGAAAGCCGAAACTCGTCGCGAGGATCGTCAATGGGCGCGAGAGTTCTTGGTGCCGTGGGTAGCTCGGCGCGTGAAGGGAACATCGTCGGGCGACGGCGTGAGCGCCAAGCAGCCCCAGCTTTCTCCGATTCAGTCCTGATTCTTGCGCTGACGGGCGAGCGCGACCAGGTGGTCGATGGTCTCGCGTTCCGCTGTAGGTGGGAGCGCGTCCACCGGCCACCATCTGAGGTCGGTGGACTCTGCGCTGCGGACGATATGTGAATTGTCCGGCGCCACAACAAGAAACCGTAGATCGAGATGGCGAGTCGGTACTCCGAGTGAGCACGTGATCGGATGCGTGTGGGCGGAGAGTAGGTCCGCGTCTATCCGAACGTCGTGAATTCCGGACTCCTCGCGAGCTTCCCGCAATGCCGCATCTACCACCGTCTCGTCGTCGGGCTCGCAGTGGCCGCCGAGCTGAATCCACCTGCCCACCTTGGGATGCAGGGTCAGCAAGACGTGGCAGCCACTCTCGTCGAGAACGAGAGACGACGCGGTGATGTGTCCCGGTGCGTGGCGACGAAGGCAGCCGTCCGGAGCCGAATCGAGGAACGCGAGCATCGTGTGCCGCAATGATTCGTCCGCTTCGGAGGACGTCTCCCAGCCCTCCAGGACGCCCTTGGCGGAGGCGTGCAGCGATTCGGCTGACATGGACCTACAGCTCCACCAACGCGTCCCCGGGGGCGGAGACAGAGCGCGGAGTCAGTGATTCGAGGGGGTGCCCGATTGCGATGGCACCGAGTGGCTGCCAATCCGCCGGGAGATCGAGTTGTTCGCGTACGAGATCGGCGGCGAAGATCGTCGATCCGATCCAGCAGCTTCCCACGCCGCGGGTGGCCAACGAGACCAGCAGTCCCTGCACTGCCGCGCCGGCGGCGACCGTGAACATCGTCGACTCCGCCGCGGTTCGTCCGGCATCCGGATAACTGTGTGCGCCATCGGGCACGCAGAAGGGAATGACGACCTCGGGGGCGTCGAACAGGATGTTTCCGCGGGCAACCCGGGCCTCGACGGATTCGTCACTGCGACCGTCGGCGCGAAGATCGGCGGCCCACTTCTCGCGCATCTGCTCGAGAAGAGCCGTGCGGACCGACTCCGTGCGTAGCCACACGAATCGAACCGGTCTCGTGTGGTGCGGTGCGGGAGCGGTGAGTGCCTCGGCGATCGAGCTGCGAATGATCTCCGCGTCGACGGGATCACTTGCGAACTGTCGGACCGATCGACGCAACAGCAGCGCCTGGCCACGGCCCATCGCCGTAGCTTCCTCGGTGCCCAGCCAGAACAGATCGTCCGGGCCGCGGCGAATCAGATCCTGGCCACTCGAACCGTCGTCCTCGAACCGAAGCCCACGAACGACGGCGACGGGAACGCCGCCCAGCTTGCCCTTGACCAAGTCGCCCGCAGCGGCGATTTCGTCCGCGATCGCGATCTCGGTGACGATCAGATCGTTGCCTTGACTGTCCTGTGCTCCGAGGTAGCCGTGCAGGACCGGAATGCCGGAGGAACCGATTGCGGCGTCGGTCTGCCCGTTGCGCCACGCACGACCCATCGTGTCGGTGACGACGACGGCGACGGACTTGCCCGTGCTCTCGAGAATTCGGGCGCGCAGACCCGCAGCGCTCGCATCCGGATCCACGGGGAGTAGCGCCAATTCGGCACCGTCGACGTTGGAGCCGTCGATGCCCGATGCGGCCTGCACGATTCCGAGTTTGTTCTCGGTGATCAGAGTGCGGCCCTTGCGTGCCACGACGCGGACGGCTTCCTGATCCACCAGGAGGCGTCGTGCCGCGTCGCGCTCTTCCGGATCGGTCGGTGAGGAAACGATGCGACCCTCGACTTTGGAGAACACCTTGCTCGTGACGACAACGACGTCGCCGCTCTCGAGCCACGGCGTCGCGTCGACGACAGCGGTGGCCAAGTCGTCTCCGGGCCGGAACTCGGGAAGCCCGAGCACGGGAATGACTTCGATTGCGGCGCCGGGGGAGTGATCACCGGGAGAGTGATTTCTGTCGCGGCTTGCTTCGGTTCCGGGCTCGGTCACAGTTCGACTCCGGCGATCTCGAAAGCCGTGCGAACCATTTTCGCGGTCTCTTCGGGGGACGTCATCAAAAGTGGGATGCTTCGCACGTCCACCCCGTCGATGTCGGCCGTGTCACCTTCGTCGACGAGCCAGCCGTCGAGAATGCCGTTGATCGAACGAGCTCCGTAGTGGCGACCGATCGCCTCCGAAGTCGTCTCGACCCCGATCACCTCGAGGCACTCGTCAGCCATGCCGCGCAACGGTTTTCCGCCGATGACGGGGGAGAGGCCGACAACCTTGGCCGCGGTTGTTCGCAGGGCACCGCGAATGCCGGGCACCGCGAGGATCGCGCCGACGCTCACGACGGGATTGGACGGTGCGATCAGCACGATGTCGGCACCGTCGATCGCCTCGACCACCCCTGGCGCGGGCTTGGCCTGCTCGGCGCCGACGTGAGCGAAGCTGTGCGTTTCCACCTGTGCCCGATGGCGTACCCACCACTCCTGGAAATGAATCGCCTTCTGCTCACCGTCTTCCGGATCGGTGATCACGACGTGTGTTTCGCTGCGGTCGTCGCTCACGGGAAGCAGTGCGACACCGGGATTCCAGCGATTGCACAACGCTTCGGTGATCGCGGACAACGGATATCCCGTGCGGAGCATCTGGCTGCGAATCAAATGCGTTGCGATATCGCGATCTCCGAGGCCGAACCAGTCCGGCTTCGCTCCGTATGCCGCGAGTTCTTCTTTCGCATTCCAGGTTTCGCCGGCGTGCCCCCACCCGCGTTCGGTGTCGATACCGCCGCCGAGTGTGTACATACAAGTGTCCAGATCGGGGCAGATGCGCAGACCGTGCATCCACACGTCGTCCCCGACGTTGACGACGGCCGTGATGCGATGTGGGCCTTCGTATTTCTCGAGGGATTCACCACCGGCGATTCCGAGCGCGTTTTGAACACCTTGAAGGAAACGGGCCCCGCCGACGCCGCCAACCAATACAGTCACGTTCACGACAACAGAGCCTAGGCGGTCGGCGCGTCGTCGTGTCTGGCGGGCAGAAGGTCCCGTCAATTGAGGGCCGGAATACTAATGGATTCATCCCGTTTAGCTTGACCGCGACACGCTGGACGTGTGTAATCTCAAATGTGTCATTCCAACCGCTACTTGTGAGTTCACTTGCAGCGGGGCCGGTTTCGAACACAGTTTCGAACGGTCGACGGGGTGGGGTTGAAGATGGAGTGAAAATTCTGCGCTATTACAGGTGAGGAGGCGGAACGATGCCCAATGAAAATGTCGAGATCAGTTCTCTCGCAATGACAGTAAGCGACGAACCGCAGACCGATTCCCGAGCAGGCGCAGCAGAAGGTGCCTGCAGCAGTGAGTTCGACGGTATGAGTACTCGGCCAGTGCTGAGTCTCGTCACCGGCTTCGAAGAATTGTTCGACACCATCGAGGATCAGTGGCAGGAGCGTGCTCTCTGCGCGCAGACCGATCCCGAAGCGTTCTTTCCTGAAAAGGGAGGATCGACGAGGGAAGCAAAACGGATCTGCCTCGGTTGTGAAGTTCGTGACGAGTGCCTCGAGTACGCGCTCGCGAACGACGAACGGTTCGGAATCTGGGGAGGGTTGTCCGAGCGCGAGCGTCGGCGACTCAAGCGGGGGATCATCTGATCTGCTGCTGAATCGGTTCTGTCAGCGTCGGGGCTGACGGGCGGTCTTCGAAAGTCTGACCTGCAACGGGGAATTGCAGGTCAAGCAACGACTGTTTTGTTCTTCGTGTGGATTTACTTCTTCGTGTGACATCAGTTTTTTCGTCTGACAGTGCGTCAGTCCTCGTCGGGCAGTATCAGTCCTCGTCGGGCAGCGTGGGGTCGATGACCTGTGGGTCGACGCCCAGATACGTGCCGACTTGATGGACCAACACGTCGTGCACCAGATCCGTGAGTTCTTCCGGATCCTTCGCTCGCTGCTCCAATGGGCGGCGAAACAGCACAATTCTTGCGCGAGTCGTATTTCCGTGACGGTCGATTCCGGCCGGAATCAGTCGTGACAGTGGAACCGGGCCGTCTGCGATGACCTCCGGCGGCCATGTGACGGACTCCGGATCGTGGGCGTGAATCTTCGGAACTTCGTCCACTGCGATGTCGAGTTTCGTCAGCCGGTCGTGCCATGCGAGGTCGACGGGAGAGAAGGCGTCGAGCACCAGGAGATCGAACTTCTCCGCGCGGGTACGCCTGGCGGGCACCTCCGGGGGAAGTAGCGGTCCGCGCAGGCCACGGCCGTGTCGCTCGATGGAACGAGTGGTGACCGAGCGTCGGCGGCGGGCTTGTGGCATGGCGCCAGATTACGACAGGAGAAACTGCTCGGTGTGTCCGAGTAGGTTCCGGACGTGGGGAGGGCTAGGCTCCGTACCTGTGAGATCTCTGCGTCGCTGCTGCCGCCCCGGGTGCAAGAACCCCGCCGTCGCGACGCTTACGTATGTCTACTCGGACTCCACTGCGGTTGTCGGGCCGCTGGCAACCGTCGCCGAGCCCCATTCATGGGATTTGTGTGACACTCACGGCTCTCGAATCACCGCCCCCAAGGGGTGGGAACTCGTCCGCCACGAAGGCGGATTCGCGTCGAGTACTCCCGACGAAGACGATCTGACCGCTTTGGCTGAAGCTGTACGTGAGGCCGGTCTCGGAGATCGCAGCAAGTCCAACGTCGATGCAGATGAGGACATACGTCCCGCAGCTCCGAGTACTGCCCGTACAGGGCGTCGTGGACACCTACGCGTTCTGCCCGACCCGTCCAACTGACGCGAGATTCGTCGCCGTAGACGCTAGGCTCGACCGAGTACTTCCACACCCGAGTACTGCGAATCTCCGGACGCCATGCGCCCGGACGTTCCCGTCTGTGAGGGTGCATGCACAAGGAGAGTTTTCAGTGGGGCGAACAGCCGAGTCGGTTGCTGCAATCATCAAGGCGTACGACGTACGCGGTGTGGTCGGTGAGCAGATCGACGAAGATTTTGTCCGCGACGTCGGTGCGTCGTTCGCCCGCCTGGTCCGCGACGAGGCCGGCGCCGCCACGACGGTTGTGATCGGCTACGACATGCGCGCATCGTCGCCCACACTGTCTTCGGCTTTCGGTGACGGCGTGCTTGCTCAAGGGCTCGACGTCGTCTACATCGGATTGGCGTCGACCGACGAGCTCTACTTTGCATCCGGTTTGCTGAACTGCCCGGGCGCGATGTTCACGGCGAGCCACAATCCCGCCAAGTACAACGGCATCAAGATGTGTCGGGCCGGCGCCAAGCCGGTCGGTCAGGACACCGGCCTCGCAGTCATCTCCGCCGAGGTCGTCTCGGGTGTTCCCGCGTACGACGGACCGGCAGGCACCGCCAGCACCAAGGACGTCCTCGAGGAATACGCGAGCTACCTCCGCGGATTGGTCGACCTGGCTGCGTTGCGCCCGCTGAAGGTCGCAGTCGATGCAGGCAACGGTATGGGCGGCCATACCGCGCCGGCCGTATTCGGGCCGATGCCCCTCGACGTCCTGCCGCTGTACTTCGAGCTCGACGGCACGTTCCCCAACCACGAAGCCAATCCGCTCGATCCGGCCAACCTCGTCGACCTGCAGGCCTACGTGCGCGAAACCGGAGCGGACATCGGCTTGGCGTTCGACGGTGACGCGGACCGTTGCTTCGTCGTAGACGAGAAGGGCGACCCGGTCTCGCCGTCCGCGGTGACGGCACTTGTCGCCAAGCGCGAACTCGCGAAGGAACCGGGCGCGTCGATCATCCACAACCTGATCACGTCACGGGCAGTGCCCGAACTGGTCGAAGAACTCGGCGGCGTCGCTATTCGTACCCGAGTCGGCCACTCGTTCATCAAGCAGGAGATGGCCGAGACCGGTGCGGTGTTCGGCGGCGAGCACTCCGCTCACTACTACTTCCGCGACTTCTGGGGCGCCGACTCCGGCATGCTCGCGGCGCTGCACGTACTCGCCGCACTGGGCGAGCAGGATCGTCCGCTCTCCGAGTTGATGGCGGAGTACACCCGCTACGCGGCCTCGGGCGAGATCAACTCCACCGTGGCTGACGCGGCAGATCGTACGGCCGCTGTACTGGCGGCATTTGCCGACCGCACCGAGTCGGTGGATCGCCTCGACGGTGTCACGGTCAGTCTCGAGGGAAATGCCTGGTTCAACTTGCGCGCGTCCAACACCGAACCACTGCTGCGACTCAACGTCGAAGCACCCACGTCCGCCGATGTCGACGCATTGGTGAACGAAATTCTGGCGATCGTCCGGGCTTGAATCCGAGTCTGATCGGTTTGTCGGTGAGCCGAAGCCCTGGGATAGTTGGGGGACTATCTCAGGAACGACGGCCTCGGGAACGAGGGCTTTGCCACCACGGACCGCGTGGAGCTGGAATGCTGGATGGTGCGGGAACTGCTAACGGAGAAGGGGGTGCGGTGAGATGACAGCGCCGATGCCGCTTCTCGACCTCGACGACAGCGAGGGTTTGTCAGCTGCCGATTCGGAAGGGCTACTGCGGTCTGTAGCCATGGGCGGCGCACAGATTCGGGCCACCGCGTCGGCCGTCGGTGAGGGTGTGATCTCCCGATTGGCCGGTCTGCGTCCGCGCAGCGTCGTACTGATCGCCGGCGCGGGTGGCGCCCGGCACGGAGCCAGGATCGCGCTTGCTCTCGTCGGAGATTCGGTCGGTTGCCCGCTCCTCGTTCTCGACCGGACGCCGTCGTGGGCCGGGCCATTGGACGTGATCGTCGTCGCCGGTGACGATGCCGGTGATCCACGCCTCGTCGAATCCGTTGACAGTGCCGTACGCCGCGGCGCCGAGGTTGTTGTCGCCGTTCCCGACGAGGGGCCCATGCGAGCCGTGGCGGCCGGGCGCACCATGCCCTTGCCACCGCGGCTCTACGCCTCGCCCCGGCACACGATGACGCGGTTCCTCGCCGTCTTCCTCGCGGTTGCCGCCGAAATCGAGGGCAAGGGATCGATCGAGGACCGTTCGGCGGTGCTCGGTCGAATCGCCGACGCAGTTGATGCGGAGGCGCTGCGGGACGGACCGGCCAACGAGGTATTCCACAACCCGGCCAAGTCGTTGGCCACCAGGATGAGCGGCCGGCGAGTCGTTCTGTGTGGAAGTGGTTCCGTGACAACAGCACTCGCAGAGTTCTCGAGCGTTGCGCTGATGAGCTCCGGCCTGAACGCCGCTGCCGCCGAGATGTCCGAGGTGATTCGTTCGGCGCGGGCACTGTTCGCGCCGGACGCAGCTTCACGTGATTCGGTGTTCCACGACCCCTTCTTTCACGATCCGCAACTCGACGGCGCGCTGCCGACCCCGCCGGCGCGGGCGTTCGTCTTCGCGACCGAATCCACGCGCGGGGAGGCGAGGCGCCGGATGGACGCACTGGCCGACGCCGACCTGGTGGTCGCGGCAGACGAAGACCAGACCAACGTGGTCATATCGGAGATGGAGCAGGTATTCGTGTTGGCGTCTCGAGTAGACATGGCCGCGGCGTACGTGCAGTTGACGGGCGGTGCGAAGTAAGTGCGTGAACTCGAAGGTGCACTTCGTTCTTACGCGTGGGGCTCGCGAACGGCAATTGCCGAACTACGCGGTCTTTCGACTCCGTCGAATCATCCCGAAGCGGAATTGTGGTTGGGCGCGCACCCGGGTGACCCGGCGCGCGTGATCACCGAATCCGGAAGCGAGTCGTTGCTCGAGGTCCTGCACCGCGAACCCGAACGCGAACTCGGCCGTGAGAACCTCGAGGCATTCGGTGAGCGACTCCCATTCCTGCTCAAGCTGCTTGCGGCGGAAGAACCGCTGTCACTTCAAGCGCACCCCAGCGCCGTTCAAGCCGACGAGGGTTTTCGTCGTGAGAACGCACTCGGCGTTCCCATGGAATCGCCGATTCGCAACTACAAGGACGGCAGCCACAAGCCCGAACTCGTTGTCGCACTGAGCAGATTCGAAGCGCTTGCCGGATTCCGCGAGCCGACGCGGACTGTCAAACTGCTGCGCGCTCTGGCCGTCGACGAGTTGGAGCCGTACATCGGTCTGCTCGAAGGGCAACCCGATTCCGACGGACTGCGGGCGTTGTTCACGACATGGATCACGCTGCCGTCTACGGTGCTCGGGACCTTGCTCCCTGCCGTACTTGCCGGGTGCATCACCTACGTCGCACACCACGACGCCGAATTCGTGACCGAGATCCGCACCGCGCTGGAATTGAGCGAGGCGTACCCCGGCGACGCCGGTGTTCTGGCGGCACTGCTGCTCAACCGCGTCACCCTCGAGCCCGGCCAAGGACTGTTTCTCGCTGCCGGCAATCTCCACGCGTATCTCCATGGACTCGCGGTCGAGATCATGGCCAACTCCGACAACGTGCTGCGCGGTGGGCTGACACCGAAGCACGTCGACGTGCCCGAATTGCTGAGGGTTCTGGACTTCGTCGGGGCCGATATCGAAGTGCTCGATCCGGCCCCGTCATCTGGATCAGGTCAGTCAGGATCAGGTAGATACGAGTACGTCACGCCGGCGCCCGAATTTCGTTTGACGCGTCTGGAGTTCGACGCGAATTCCACGGACATCGTCGTCGACGCTTCAGGCCCGCGGATTCTGATCTGCACCGACGGCGCGGTCACTGCGACGTGCGGCACTGACACTCTCGACCTCGATCGAGGCCGAGCGGCGTGGATCGCTGCCGACGAGCCCGCGATACACCTGAGCACACGGACCCCGACTGCGCAGGTTTTCAGTGCCGTAGTCGGAAACTAGGAGACATTGTGTCGGCTCATGGTGGCAAGAAGGCAATTCTGGCGGCCCTCGGAGCCAATGCCGGAATTGCCGTAGCCAAGTTCGCCGGATTCTTGATCACCGGATCGTCGTCGATGCTCGCCGAATCGGTGCACTCGGTGGCCGACACGTCCAATCAGGGTTTGCTGCTCCTGGGGCAGAAGAAGGCAGAACGTGACGCGGATCAACTGCACCCGTTCGGCTACGGGCGCAACCGATACTTCTATTCGTTCGTCGTTGCACTGGTGCTCTTCACCCTCGGTTCGCTGTTCGCGATTTACGAGGGTATTCACAAGATTCAACATCCGGAAGAACTCAATTCGGCTTTCGTGGCAATCGCGATTCTTGTCATAGCGATTTGTCTGGAGGGCTACAGCTTCCGGACCGCAGCGAAGGAATCACGACCGCTCAAGGGAAATGCGTCGTGGTGGAACTTCATCCGAACCTCTCGTAGCCCGGAACTCCCGGTTGTGCTGCTCGAGGACACCGGCGCATTGATCGGTCTCGTCCTTGCACTCGGCGGCGTCGGCCTCACGATGGTGACCGGAAATCCGGTCTTCGACGGCATCGGAACTCTGTGCATCGGTGTCCTGCTCGGCATCATCGCGATCATTCTGATCATCGAAATGCAGTCGCTGCTGATCGGTGAGGGCGCAACGGCGGTGGAGACCGAACTGATCCTCAACGCCCTGGTCGACGGAACTCGTATCGAACGCGTCATTCATTGCAAGACGCAGTACCTCGGTCCCGAGGAGATCCTTGTTGCTGCCAAGGTTGCGGTGCCGATCGGATCGACGATCTCGGACGTGGCGACGGCGATCGACGAGGCCGAGTCTCGCGTGCGCGCTGCAGTGCCTGCGGCGCGGGTGATCTACCTCGAGCCGGACCTGGATCGTCTCAGCGCAGGAGATCGCCCTGAAACAGATCTACAGGCTCCCGACAAACCCTGAACAAAGCTGCGCCTGCGGGCTTAGGCTGATGCCATCTCTCTACTTGCCCATGGTGGGACCTGCTGGTCCCCAGCAAGGAGGCGGCAATGGCTGTCAAGGACGAGCAGGCCGGATCTGGACGGTCGAAGCTGTTTCGAACCAAATCGATCGAGCAGTCCATCAAGGACACCGACGAGCCGGAAACCAAACTCCGGAAAGAACTGAACTCGTGGGATCTCACGGTGTTCGGTGTCGCAGTCGTCATCGGTGCGGGCATCTTCACACTCACGGCTCGGACGGCGGGAAATGTCGCCGGGCCGTCGGTCTCGCTCGCGTTCGTCATTGCCGCCATCGCCTGCGGACTGGCAGCGCTGTGTTACGCCGAATTCGCGTCGACGGTCCCGGTTGCCGGTAGCGCGTACACGTTCTCGTACGCGACGTTCGGCGAATTCGTCGCCTGGATCATCGGCTGGGATCTCATCCTCGAATTCGCCTTGGCGTCTTCGGTGGTCGCCAAAGGCTGGTCGCTGTACCTCGGCGAAGTGATGGGCTCACGCAGCCCGATCGTCGAGTTGGGGCCGATATCCTTCGACTGGGGTGCGGTGCTGGTGATCGCTGTCATCACGATCCTGCTCGCGACCGGCACAAAACTCTCGTCGAGGGTGTCACTGGTGATCACGGCGATCAAGGTCGCGGTGGTGTTGCTGGTGATCATCGTCGGTCTGTTCTACATCGACACCGACAACTACTCGCCGTACATTCCGCCGTCGGAGCCGGGCTCGACGGGAGAGGGCATCCACCAGTCGTTGTTCTCGTACGTGACCGGGGCCGGTGGCAGCACGTTCGGGTGGTACGGATTGCTCGCGGCAGCCAGTCTGGTGTTCTTCGCGTTCATCGGCTTCGACGTCGTCGCCACGACGGCGGAGGAGGCGAAGGAGCCGCAGAAGGCGCTGCCACGCGGCATCCTGGGTTCTCTCCTGATCGTCACGGTTCTGTACGTGGCGGTGACACTGGTGCTGACGGGGATGGTGAAATACACCGAGCTCGAGGGCGATACCTCCAACCTGGCAACGGCATTCGCTTTCCACGACATCACGTGGGCGAAAAACGTCATCTCGTTCGGCGCTTTGGCCGGTCTCACGACAGTGGTGATGGTGCTGATGCTCGGGCAGACCAGGGTGCTCTTCGCGATGGCACGCGACGGTCTGATGCCACGACGCCTGGCACCGACCGGCAAGCACGGAACCCCTGTGCGGATCACGATCTTGGTCGGCGTCGTGGTCGCGGTGCTCGCCGGCGTTTTTCCGATCGGCACCCTCGAGGAAATGGTCAACATCGGCACACTGTTCGCTTTTGTTCTCGTCTCGATCGGGGTTCTCGTGCTCCGTCGGACGCGTCCCGACCTACCTCGCGGATTCAGGGTGCCGCTGGTCCCGCTGGTCCCGATTCTGGCCGTCCTCGCGTGTCTGTGGCTGATGTTCAACCTGTCGGTGGAGACCTGGATGAGGTTCGTGGTCTGGATGGCCCTCGGCGTTGTCATCTATTTTGCCTACAGCAGGCAGCATTCGATGATCGGGAAGCGTGAACGCGGCGAAATCGAGTAGATGTACAAAGTTTATGATTTGTCTATCACTTGTACAAAATCAGTAGTACTGTCTAACTCATAGTGAACTGACTCACAGTTTTCGGGTCGGTCCGAATCGAGGAGGTAGACCGTGTCGACGCACGTGGACTCGCAATCCGGCCAGACGCTCCCGCCCGAGCAGTGGCGTGACAAGAAGAGATACCTCTGGCTGCTCGGCCTCGTGCCGCCGACGGCGGTCTTCATCGCCGTCGGATTGGTCGCGTTGTTCAACAGTCTCGGATGGAATGCGGTCTCGCCGGTGTGGTGGTGGATCGGGCCGCTTCTCGTCTACATCCTGCTCCCGATCCTCGACATCTTCTTCGGCCCGGACGGCGAGAATCCGCCGGACGAAGTGATGGAGCGCCTCGAGAACGACAAGTACTACCGGTATTGCACCTACATCTACATACCGTTCCAGTTGGTCAGCCTGGTCCTGGCCTGCTACCTCTGGTCGGCGACCGATCTGTCCTGGCTCGGAATCGACGGGGGACTTGGGCTGATCTCCAAGATCGGTCTGGCGATCAGTATCGGTTGTGTCGCAGGAATCGGGATCAACACCGCACACGAGCTCGGTCACAAGAAGGACGATCTCGAACGCTGGTTGTCGAAGATCACTCTGGCGCAGTCGTTTTACGGCCACTTCTACATCGAGCACAATCGTGGACACCACGTGCGCGTCGCCACGCCCGAGGATCCGGCGTCGTCTCGCTTCGGTGAGAGCTTCTGGACCTTCCTGCCGCGCAGTGTGTGGGGATCTCTGCGCTCGTCGTGGTCCCTGGAAAAGGCCAGACTCGATCGACTGGGTAAGAAGCCGTGGACAATTCGCAACGACGTCCTGCATTCGTGGTTGATGTCCGTCGTACTGTTCGGTGTCCTCGTCGCCGTCTTCGGCCTCTCGGTACTGCCGTTCCTGGTGCTGCAGGCCGTGTTCGGATTCTGTCTGCTCGAAACCGTCAACTACCTCGAACATTACGGACTGAAGCGTCGTCGTCTGGACAGCGGGCGGTACGAGCGTGCAGCACCGGAGCACAGTTGGAACAGTGATCACATCTGCACCAACATCTTCCTGTATCACCTCCAGCGTCACAGCGATCATCACGCGAACCCGACGCGTCGTTATCAGACGCTTCGAAGCATGGACGGTGCGCCCAACCTGCCCAGTGGGTACGCGAGCATGATCATCCTCGCCTACGTTCCACCGCTGTGGCGAAAAGTGATGGATCCCAAAGTCCTTGCGCACTACGGCGGCGACATCACCCGCGTCAACGTTCAGCCGTCCAAGCGTGATCGCATCCTTGCTCGGTACGGAGCAGCGTGATGAGCAGCTATCGATGCCCGGTCTGTGAATACGTCTACGACGAATCGAAGGGTGCACCACGAGAAGGGTTTCCGGCGGGCACGCCGTGGGATGCCGTGCCGGACGACTGGTGCTGTCCGGACTGCGGCGTGAGGGAAAAGCTGGACTTCGAGCCGATGCCGGCAACGGCGGGGAGTGAATCATGAACGACTACAAGCTGTATCAGTGCGCGCAATGCGGCTTCGAGTACGACGAGGCAGTCGGCTGGCCGGAGGACGGTATCGAACCGGGCACTCGCTGGGACGACATTCCCGAAGACTGGAGTTGCCCGGACTGCGGGGCGGCGAAGAGCGACTTCTTCATGGTTGAGGTCGAACGACGGTGAGATGCGTCGGCGTCGAACGGACCTAGGTGCGGCGGTAGTGTCGTCACCATGACTTCGACGCCCACTCGTCTGCCGCAGAAAGAAGCGTCGCGCCTGCTGCTGCGTACGTCGGTGCTCGATTCGATGCGTGAGTTGTTGACCGAGCGCGACTGGTCCGAGGTGACGCTGACGGTTCTGGCCAAGCATGCCGGTGTGAGTCGTCAGACGCTCTACAACGAGTTCGGCTCGAGGCAAGGGCTTGCCGAGGCGTACGCGCTTCGCCTTGCTGACGGCTTCGTCGACGCGGTGGACGAGGCCATGGTGGCGAACGACGGACGTGCAGTCGAGGCGTTGACGGCGGGTTTCGGATCGTTTTTCGCCTCCAGTGCAACCGACCCGTTGGTGATCTCTCTGCTCACCGGTGAGGCCAAGCCGGACCTGCTTCGCCTGATCACCACCGACAGTGCGGTCATCATCGAGCGCGCGTCGTCGCGGCTTGCGGAGAGTTTCCAGCGAGGGTGGATTCAGGCGTCACCCGCCGACGCCGGAATTCTGGCCAGGGCGATTGCGCGTCTCGGGCTGAGCTACATTTCGATGCCGCCGGAGTCCGAGGCTTCGGTGGCGGAGGATCTGGGCATACTGCTCGGGCCGTTCATCGACGTGGCGCGCGAGGGCCGCGCAGTAGAGGGGCGGGCGGGAGAGGGCGTCTAACCGATAGCCTGGTACACCGATAGGCTTGTGCAGAGTATGCACGTCAACCAGGAGAGGCAGATGACGACCTCAGTTTCAACAACGCCCGTGGCCGAGAGCCGTAACGGCATCGACTTCAAAGTTGCAGATCTTTCGCTCGCGGAGTTCGGTCGCAAGGAAATCCGTCTGGCAGAGCACGAGATGCCCGGCCTCATGGCGCTTCGTCGCGAATACGCAGAGGTGTTGCCGCTCAAGGGCGCTCGCGTTTCCGGCTCGCTGCACATGACCATTCAGACCGCGGTGCTGATCGAGACGCTGACCGCGCTCGGCGCCGAGGTCCGCTGGGCTTCATGCAACATCTTCTCCACGCAGGATCACGCTGCCGCCGCCATCGTCGTCGGTCCGCACGGCACCCCGGAAGAGCCCAAGGGCGTTCCGGTTTTCGCCTGGAAGGGTGAAACCCTCGAAGAGTACTGGTGGGCAGCCGAGCAGATGCTGACCTGGCCGGGTGAGCCTGCCAACATGATTCTCGACGATGGCGGCGACGCCACCATGCTGGTGCTCAAGGGCGCACAGTTCGAGAAGGCCGGCGTCGTCCCGCCGACGGACGACGACCAGGATTCCGACGAGTACAAGGTCTTCCTTGCACTTCTGCGTCAGTCCCTCGAGTCCGACAAGGGCAAGTGGACGGCAATCGCCGAGTCCGTCCAGGGCGTCACCGAGGAGACCACCACGGGCGTTCTGCGCCTGTACCAGGTTGCCGCTGCCGGTGAACTCACGTTCCCCGCTATCAACGTCAACGACTCGGTCACCAAGAGCAAGTTCGACAACAAGTACGGCACGCGCCACTCGCTGCTCGACGGCATCAACCGCGGCACCGACGTTCTGATCGGCGGCAAGGCTGCGCTGGTCTGCGGTTACGGAGACGTCGGCAAGGGTTGTGCCGAGGCACTTCGCGGCCAGGGCGCTCGCGTCGCGGTCACCGAGGTCGACCCCATCAACGCCCTGCAGGCGCTCATGGACGGCTTCGAGGTCAAGACAGTCGAGCAGGCCATCGGCTGGGCCGACATCGTGATCACGTCCACCGGTAACAAGGACATCATCACGTTCGAGCACATGAAGGCCATGAAGCATCAGGCCATCCTGGGCAACATCGGTCACTTCGACAACGAGATCGACATGGCCGGCCTCGAGAAGTCCGGCGACGTCACGCGGATCAACATCAAGCCGCAGGTCGACGAGTTCACGTTCGCCGACGGCCACTCGATCATCGTGCTGTCCGAAGGCCGCCTGCTCAACCTCGGCAACGCGACGGGCCACCCGTCGTTCGTGATGAGCAACAGCTTCTCCAACCAGGTCATCGCGCAGATCGAACTGTGGACGAAGCCGGACGAGTACGACAACGAGGTCTACCGCCTCCCGAAGCACCTCGACGAGAAGGTCGCCAAGATCCACGTCGAGGCACTCGGTGGCACGCTGACCAAGCTCACGAAGGATCAGGCAGAGTACATCGGCGTCGACGTCGAAGGCCCGTACAAGCCCGAGCACTACCGCTACTGACCCGGTGATTCGTCGCTGAGGATGTAGCGTCCGCCGTCCCCCGGTCTGCGCAAGCAGGCCGGGGGATAGGCTTGTCCGCCGTGGGAACACTGGTGGCATTGGAAGGCCTCGACGGCGCTGGAAAGCGAACGTTGATCGGCAAAGTGGAGAGCGAACTCCGCCGCGGCGGCACGTCGATCGCGACTCTGGATTTTCCGCGGTACGGGAAGTCGATCCACGCGGATCTTGCTGCCGAGGCACTCAAAGGATCGCACGGAGACCTGGCTGAATCCGTGAACGCGATGGCAGTCCTGTTCGCCCTGGACCGCGCGGGTGCGGCGGATCGGATCTCGGACCTGTTGTCCGCCAACGACATTGTTCTCCTCGACCGCTACGTGGCGTCCAACGCCGCCTACAACGCGGCGCGCGCGCATCAGGGCGTGGACGGCGAGATGGTCGCCTGGGTCCGTGAATTGGAGTTGGGTCGACTCGCTCTTCCCGCTCCCGATCTACAGTTGTACCTCGACGTGCCGGTAGCTCTGGCCGAGCAGCGTGCCCGCTCGCGTGAGGCCGAGGACGCGTCGCGTCAGCTCGACGCCTACGAGCGCGACGGCGGCCTGCAGGCCAGAACCGGTGAGCTTTACAAGCAGTTGGCAGCGACGGACTGGGTCTCGCCCTGGTGGATCGTGGGGCCGGAGACGGACCCGGGCGAACTGGCGCGCAGGCTCGCGGATTTCGCGTGATCGGTCACCCTTGCGGCCGGGATTCGAACTTTCCGGCACAGTAGAGGGAAAGACGCGGCACGCCGCACGGCCTCGTAACGGTCTGATTCATCGCTCCGAGATGCAACGATAGGGATATGAAACCAAGGATTCTGGTTGTCGACGACGACACGGCACTCGCCGAGATGCTCACGATCGTGCTGCGTGGTGAGGGTTTCGATCCCTACGTGGTAGGCGACGGAACCCTGGCGCTCGCGGCAGTGCGTGAGACCCGGCCCGACCTCGTCCTGCTCGATCTCATGCTTCCCGGAATGAACGGGATCGACGTATGCCGAGTTCTGCGTGCGGATTCCGGCGTGCCCATCGTGATGTTGACGGCCAAGACCGACACCGTCGACGTCGTGCTCGGCCTCGAATCCGGTGCGGACGACTACATCATGAAGCCGTTCAAGCCGAAGGAGCTGGTGGCGCGGGTGCGTGCTCGCCTGCGCCGCACGGAAGAGGAGCCGGCCGAGCTGCTGAGCATCGCCGACATCGTGATCGACGTTCCGGCACACAAGGTCAGCCGCGGCAGCGAGCAGATCTCGCTCACACCACTCGAATTCGACCTGCTGGTCGCATTGGCGCGCAAGCCGCGCCAGGTGTTCACCCGTGAAGTCCTCCTCGAGCAGGTGTGGGGATACCGCCACGCCGCCGACACCCGCCTGGTGAATGTGCACGTTCAGCGTTTGCGCGCCAAGGTCGAAACTGATCCCGAGAATCCCGAAGTGGTTCTGACGGTCAGGGGGGTCGGCTACAAGGCCGGACCGCCGTGAGCGGAGTTTCCAGGTGGCGTCGTCGTCTCAACCGACGGCTGACGCCATTTCTGCGGTGGTGTCACTCGATGAGCAACACCCTCGCGCACACGTGGCGACGCTCGCTCCAATTGCGAGTGGTCGTCTCGACTTTGACGTTGTCCTTGATCGTCATCGTCATTCTCGGTGTCGTGCTGACCAGCCAGATCACCGATCGGCTGTTGGAAACGAAGATCACCGCGGCGACCGAGGAAATGGACCGAGCCCGCGGCATCGTCGAAGACCAACTCGCGGGCGTCGACGATTCGACGGCGCTCAACGTTCAATTGGAAAGCGCTGCATCCGGACTGACGAGCCGTCGAAACCAGACCTCGGGCCAGGCCTCCGGGTCGGCCGGCACCTTCGACCCGGTGCTCATCGTGCCAGGGGACGGGCCGCGCCAGCCGACGAGTTCGGGACCGGTCGATCAGATCCCCGACAACCTTCGCGAGTTCGTCAAACGCGGCCAGATCAGTTACCAATTCGCGACGGTGTCCAACCCGAACGGTTACTCCGGACCGGCGCTGATCATCGGTAGCCCCACCGCGTCGTCGATATCGGGACTCGAGCTGTATCTGATCTTCCCGCTCGCCAGCGAAGACTGAAGTCTGTCGCTTGTTCGAAGCACCCTGCTGATCGGTGGAGCCGTGTTGCTGGTGCTCTTGGCGGCGATTTCGCTGTTGGTTGCCAGACAGGTCGTGCTTCCCATCCGATCGGCCTCGCGAATCGCGGTGCGTTTCGCAGACGGCCGACTCAAGGAACGAATGCCGGTCCGCGGCGAGGACGACATGGCGCGCCTGGCCATGTCCTTCAACGAGATGGCCGAGAGTCTGTCCAAACAGATCACCCAGCTGGAGGAGTTCGGCAGCCTCCAGAAACGCTTCACCTCCGATGTCAGCCATGAACTCCGCACACCACTGACCACGGTCCGCATGGCCGCCGACCTGATCTACGACGGCAGCGAGAACCTCGACCCGATGCTGCGTCGGTCTTCGGAACTGCTTGTCGCCGAACTGGACAGGTTCGAGGGGCTTCTGGCGGACCTCCTCGAGATCTCCCGCCACGACGCCGGTGTCGCGGAACTTGCATCCGAACAACTCGACGTGCGTATGTGTGCGCGAGCGGCCGTTTCCACGGTTCGCCATCTCGCCCGCGAATCCGGCACCGAACTGATCGTGGACATGCCCGACGAGCCGGTCATGGCAGATGTCGATCCGCGCCGCGTCGAACGCATTCTGCGAAATCTCCTTGCCAACGCCATCGACCACGGTGAGGGGAAGCCGATTCTGCTTCGCCTTCGCGCCGACGACAATGCCCTCGCCTTCATCGTCCGCGACAGTGGCGTCGGGTTGCGTCCGGGCGAGGAGAAGTTGGTCTTCAACCGGTTCTGGCGATCGGACCCATCCCGTGTGCGCCGCAGTGGTGGTACCGGACTCGGCCTCGCAATCAGTGTCGAGGACGCGAATCTGCACGACGGCAAGCTCGAGGCCTGGGGCGAACCGGGAGTCGGCGCCTGCTTCCGGCTGACGCTCTCGCGCACCCGTGGCAAGAAAGTCGTGTCGAGTCCGCTGCCACTCAAGCCGACGACCACCAAATTCGTCCGCACGCCGAGCGAAGCCGACATCGTCGCCGATACCGTCGGCGAGGTCACATCGTCCTTGCCGACTCCGCGCGAAACTGACTCACGGAACGAGTCCAACGGTGGGGATCGATCATGATCGGAACCCGCTGTCGTCTGGGACTTCTCGCAACAACCCTGAGCGTTCTGTTGCTGACCGGTGCATGCGCGAGTTTGCCGGAGTCCTCGTCGCCACAGGCAATCGGAACTCTGGCGACAGCCGTGCCCGGAACCTCCGTCGAATCACCGGCATCGGGGCGAGAGCCGGACCTGCTGGTACGTGACTTCGTCAAGGCGAGTACCGATCCGTCCAACCGGCACGCCGCAGCCCGTCAGTACCTCACCAAGGACGCTTCGGCGCGTTGGGACGACGCGGCAAGTGCTGTCATCGTCGACAAGGTCGATGTGCTCTCGGTTTCTCGAACCAGCACCGAAGCCGTCTACACGATTCGTGTGAACAAGGTCGGTCGCCTCGACCCGGGAGGACTGTACGTTCCCGAAGAGGGCAGCTTCGAAGCGAGGATGACCCTGGCGTTGACCGACGGCGAATGGCGGATCAGTGATCTGCCTCCCGGCGTGATCATGGAGCGTCCGCAGTTCCTCGGCGCTTACCAGCGGAAGTCGTTGTTCTTCCTCGACCCCACCAGCCAGACGGTCGTCCCCGATCTTCGCTGGATCTCCGGCGGGCAGGACCAGGTGGCGGCTCAGCTGATCGGTCTGATGATCGACGGACCGAAGGCAGCGCTGGCGCCGGCTGTGCGAAACGAACTGGGCAATGGCGTGTCGGTGATCGGTCCGATCACCAAGGCCGACGGTAAGCCGGGACAGGTCGGAGTCGGTCTCGGTGGTGTGCGCATCAACTTCCGCCTTGACAACCCGATGGATGCTGCTACTCGCGGTTTGTTTGCAGCACAGGTCATTTGGACGCTCGCCAACGCCGATGTGGCAGGGCCGTACGTTCTGGAGATCGACGGCGAACCGCTGGACGCGGCTCATGCCGACGGCTGGACCACCGCCGACGTCGCATCCACCAACCCACTGGCCACCACGAGTGCAACCGTCGGACTGCATGCACTGCGCAACGGTTCACTGGTGAGTGTCACCGAGCAAGAGGCGACTCCGGTGCCCGGTTTCGCAGGCAATGCGGGCAACCTCACGGCGGCTGCTCTCTCACGGGACGGCAAGTTGGTGGCAGCCGTCGCGGACACCGCTCGGCCGGATCCCGGCACAAGATTCGACTTGTCGCTCGGGACATACGGCGAAGGGTCCGTTCCGGTACTCGAAGGCAGCGCCATCACCAGACCCTCGTGGGAGCTGGACAACAACGCGGTCTGGACGGCTGTGAACGGCAATACCGTCGTTCGGGTCGTCCGTGAACCAGGC
>NZ_JASHKY010000040.1:0-34613 GCF_030056935.1 Rhodococcus sp. IEGM 1302
CCGCCGCCGCTTCGAGGGCGATGATCCCGAACGGCTCGTAGCGCGACGGCAGGACGATGGCGTCCGCTCCGTGCAGCCAGCTGAGCAGTTCCGTGTGATCGAGGTTGCCGAGAAAGTCCACCGCCCGCGCGACGCGATGCGTGCGTGCCTGTTGGTAGAGCCAGGTGAACTGGGTGCCTTCGCCCGCGATCGCGAGGGTCGTGCCGGGGTGGCTACGACGGATTCGGGGGAGTGCTGCGATGGCGTCCTGCACGCCCTTCTCGTATTCCAGGCGGCCGACGAAGAGGAGTTTCGGCGGTCCGGATCGCGGTCCACGTTCGCGAAAGTTCCACGTGGTCACGTCGATTCCGTTGCGGATGACGGTGATCGGCGGCAGCGTCGGGCCGTAGAGCTCGGTCACTTCTTCCTGCATGGACGCCGAACAAGTTATGAGAGAGTCGGATTCGTTTGCCAGCCACCACTCGACGGAGTGGACCTGGCGGTTGATGCGTCCGGAGATCCAGCCGCTGTGGCGACCCGCCTCGGTGGCGTGAAGTGTGGAAACCAGTGGGACATCATAGAATTCGGCCAGGGCGATCGCCGGATGTGCGACCAGCCAGTCGTGCGCGTGCACGACGTCGGGCTGCCAGCCCTCGCCCACTCCTGGCTTGTGCAGCGCCATCCCGGCACGGACCATCGCGTGACCCATCGCGAGGGTCCACGCGAGCATGTCCTCGCCGAAGACGAAGTGCGCGGGGTCCTCGGCCACTGCGACGACAAGGACGCCCTCGGAAATGTGCGTAATCGTCGGGTGCGTCGACGCATCCGTGCCGGAGGGGCGGCGCGAGAGAACCACGACCTCGTGGCCCGCGGCTGCCAATTCGGTGGCGAGATGGTGGACGTGTCGACCGAGCCCGCCGACGACGACCGGTGGATACTCCCACGAGACGATGAGAATTTTCACGACGGACTCAGTTCTGTGTCAGGTAGACGGCGAGCATCCAGTCCCGGGAACAACCCGTCGGCGCGATTCCAGCCTTCGGCGAGTCGCTCGGCGACGGCATCGCGGCCGGAAACGAGCGCTTCGGAGATTTCCCTGGTCGCGTGGGCGTGCTTGTGTGCGCGTTCGCGGGCGTACCCCGCGGCCGAATCCTTGCTCACCATGAATGCCCAATCGCTCGAAACTGTCATCAGTGTCTCGCGAAGTACCTGATCGTTGACCCGGTTTCGCAGTTCCGGTCGGCCGGGTGCGTTGTCGCGTCCGCGAGACTTGTCCACGGTGGTGAGCGCGGTATCGACCACCTCGGAGTTCAGTTGCACCAGGTCGGACACCTGATCGCCGGCCCAGACACGCCAGTCCTTACCCGATCCCCAGGACGAATCCTCGAGTTGAACGGGTTCGCCGACGTATCCCGATGCCTTGGCGTCGGCGAGGGTGCCGACGCGAATTCCGGCCTCGGGAAGCGCGCGCAGGAGTTTTTCGAGCCACTGCGGACCCTCGTGCCACCAGTGCCCGAACAGTTCGGTGTCGAAAGCTGCGACCACCAGGGCGTCGCGGCCGATGCGGGTGGATTCACTGCGCAGACGCGCCCGAACGGTTTCGACGAAGTCGGCGACATGCTTGTCGACGGCGGCGGCGGCGAGTTCGGGGTCGTACGGCAACTTGTCGGCGGAGTCGACGGTCCGTCCGGTGACCCGCGACGGCTTGAGGCCCGTCTCGTGGTCGTAGGTGTGGAAGTCGCGGTAAGCAGCGTGTCCCGGATATCCGGATTTGGGGGACCAGACGCGGTAGCTGACCTGCAGGTCGCGGCCGAATGCAACCACGTCGGATTCTCGAACCGGGCGGCCGAGGGATGTGTCGCCGCGCAAGGCGGGGCCGTCGACCATGAAGTGGGTGACGCCCGCTTCGGCGTACCCGCGCTCCATGCCCGGGGTGTACCCGCACTCGGGTCCCCAGATCCCGGTCGGAGTGTGATTCCACCGGGCATGAGCGTCGGCGAGACCTTCGCGGAGGGAGAACGCCCGCAAGCGAGGATCGAGCAGCGGTTGGAACGGGTGGGCCAGCGGCCCGCCGAGAAGCTCGAAGGCCTCGCGATCGATGAGGTCGCGGAACACCGGTGAGGCGCCGTGCTGCCAGTGAGTCTCGAAATCTGCGAGAGCGGCAGCTGAGGCCCGGTGCTCGCGCGCGCCGAGTTCGCGGTGCGCCGCGTCCGGCATGCCGGCAGCCTCGTGGGCACGGATTTGCCAGTTGCCGAGCCAGTGATGCATCCCGGCGAGGCAGTGGGGATCGTCCAACTGGGCCGCGAGTACGGGCGTGATGCCCAGCGTCAGCAGGTGCGATCGGCCCTCGTCGGCCAGGCGTCGTAGCGCGGCGGCGAGCGGAATGTACGACGCAGCCCAGGACTGGTAGATCCATTCCTCGCCGACTGGCCATCTGCCGTGGTTGGCGAGCCACGGCAGATGGGAGTGCAGAACCAGGGCGAACATCCCCGGTTCGGTGACGGGTGTTGCGTTACTCACTCGCCGGTTTCCTTCACGGCAATAGCGACGAGGTCGAGGCTGTCGTCGATGTCGGGTTCGCTGATGCTGAAGTCGTCGACGGTGATGCCCTCGACGTCGCGGGTGAGATCTTCCGGCCAGGGCTCGCCGGCCAACGCGCGGTCGATCTGCGCATTGATGAACGATCCGCCGTGCTTGGCGTCGAGTTCCTTCAGGCGCGAACCGTGGTGGACGCCGGTCATCAACTGAACGCGGAATCCGGCGTCTTCGAGCAATTCGGTCATTTCGGAGGCGTTGAGCTCACGAGTGTGGAAAGGGTTGAGCGGCGTGTCGCGGCCGGGGGAGAAGGTGATCCGGTTGGGGGTGCTGATGAGAAGTTCACCGCCGGGAGCGAGAACTCGGAAGCATTCGCGCAGGAACTGACCCTGATCCCACAGGTGCTCGATCACCTGGAAATTGACGACGACGTCAACCGAGTTGTCCGCCAGTGGAAGCTCGGCGAGGTTGCCGTGGAGCATCTCGACGCGGGGGTAGCGGGCACGGACGTGCTCGACCGCGGAGATGTCGTAGTCGAGGCCGGTAACCTTTGTTGCGACGTCCGCAATCATGTTGGCGCCGTAGCCTTCTCCGGAACCGGCCTCGAGGACTCGGCGGTCCGTGCAGCGCTCCAGAAGTGCGCGGTACACCACTTCGTGGCGTCGGAACCAGTAGTTCTCCTCGGGGATTCCTGGCACGGTTCGTTCGCCCGTCAAGGGCAGGGGTGCGTCCTCGTGGTTGCTGACACTCGTTTCACTCACCCGTGCGAGATTAGTGCCATCCGAGTAGAACGTGTTCGCCGTGGTCCAGATCACTGCTGTCAATTCCTGTTCGTGCCGTTATGGTGGACGAGGTTCCACGTTAAGTTACCCACCGGTAACTTAACGTGGGGTAATCTAACGCACAGCCGACGTGAACCGAGAAATTCGCCCGTAGGGAGACCTGTCGGACTCTCTTTTCGGACGCTCGGACTGCGCGAGCACCACAGACGATTTATCAGGTGAATTACACACAGGAGGTCGACGAAGACCCATGACGAATATCGTTGTTTTGATCAAGCAGGTCCCCGACACATGGTCCGAGCGCAAGCTGACCGACGGCGACTACACGCTTGACCGTGAAGCCGCCGACGCAGTCCTCGACGAGATCAACGAGCGCTCCGTCGAAGAAGCACTCCTCATCAAGGAAGCTCAGGGCGGTGAGGTAACGGTGCTGTCCGCAGGACCCGACCGCGCCACCGACGCTATCCGCAAGGCTCTCTCGATGGGCGCCGACAAGGCCGTCCACATCAACGACCCGGCACTGCACGGCTCCGACGCGATCCAGACCGCATGGACGCTCGCTGCTGCTCTCGGCCAGATCACCTTCGAGAACGACGAGCCTGCCGACCTGATCATCGCCGGCAACGAGGCCACCGACGGCCGCGTCGGCGCTGTTCCGGCCATCATCGCCGAGTACCTGGGCATCCCGCAGCTCACGCAGCTGCGCAAGGTCGTCGTCGCCGACGGCAAGATCACCGGTGAGCGCGAGACCGACGAGGGCGTCTTCGGCCTCGAGGCTTCGCTGCCCGCGATCGTCTCGGTCACCGAGAAGATCAACGAGCCGCGCTTCCCGTCCTTCAAGGGCATCATGGCCGCGAAGAAGAAGGAAGTTCTCGTCTACACGCTGGCCGACCTCGGAGTCGACCCGGAGACCGTCGGAGTTGCCAACGCCGGCACCACCGTGACGTCCTCCACCCCCAAGCCCCCCCGTACCGCTGGTGAGCGCATCGTCGACGAGGGAGACGGTGGCACCAAGATTGCCGCGTACCTCGTCAGCAACAAGGTCATCTGATCGCGCCCTTCTAGACATCCAGCAGAAGAACTCAGGGAGAGTTAAGTCATGGCAGAAGTACTTGTGCTCGTAGAGCACGCAGAGGGTGCGCTGAAGAAGGTCAGCACCGAACTCATCACCGCTGCACGCGCACTCGGTGAGCCGTCGGCAGTTGTCGCCGGCCCCGCGGGCACCGCAGCAAAGCTCGCCGACGCTCTGGCAGCAGCCGGCGCCGAGAAGATCTACGTCGCCGAGTCCGACGACATCGACGGCTACCTCGTCACCCCCAAGGTCGACGTTCTCGCCGCTCTGGTCGAGTCCACCAGCCCGGCAGCAGTCATCACCGCAGCCGGCACCGAGGGCAAAGAGGTTGCCGGTCGTCTGGCCGCACGTCTGGGCTCCGGATTGCTGACCGACGTCATCGAGATCAAGGCTGACGGCACCGGCGTCCACTCCATCTTCGGTGGCGCGTTCACCGTCGAGGCCAAGGCCAACGGCGACGTTCCGGTCTACTCGGTTCGTCCGGGCGCAGTCGAGGCTGCTCCGCAGGCCGGCGCAGGCGAGCAGATCACCGTCGAGGTTCCGGCCCAGGACGAGAGTGCCGTCAAGGTCACCTCGCGTGAGCCCATCGTCGGCGGCGACCGCCCGGAGCTCACCGAGGCGTCGGTTGTCGTCTCCGGTGGACGTGGTGTCGGCAGCGCGGACAAGTTCTCCGTCGTCGAAGAGCTGGCCGACTCCCTCGGCGCTGCAGTCGGTGCTTCGCGTGCCGCTGTGGACTCGGGTTACTACCCCGGACAGTTCCAGGTCGGTCAGACCGGTAAGACGGTCTCCCCGCAGCTGTACATCGCGCTCGGCATTTCCGGTGCCATCCAGCACCGTGCCGGCATGCAGACGTCCAAGACCATCGTCGCGGTCAACAAGGACGAAGAGGCACCCATCTTCGAGATCGCCGACTTCGGCATCGTGGGCGACCTGTTCAACGTCGCACCGCAGCTCACCGAAGCTGTGAAGTCCCACAAGGGCTGAAAAGCACAAACTGCTGTGCGCCTTTATCAACCCCCCCGTGGTTGATAAAGGCGCACAGTGCTTTATTCACCAGGCCTGCATCGGCATGTCACTTCGTCGATACCGAGACGCCGTTCGCGCTCGATAAACCTTGCGCATGACAATTACGTCAGTCCTTCGCTCCGCGAGTGACAATCTCGGCCGTGAGGTCGCCCAGCCGAGATATTCCCTGATCGTCTCCTCCGACCGCGAGCATCGTGTCGCTGCGCAGCGCCTTCGATACCGAGTGTTCGCCTCCGAGCCAGGCTTCTCCCTCCCCGCTTCGGCCGGGGTCTTCGAACTCGACGCCGACGGCTTCGACGAATTCTGTGATCATCTACTCGTTCGTGACAACATCACCGAGGAGTACGTCGGCTGCTACCGAATGCTGCCGCCGGATTCCGCTGCGGCGGCGGGTGGGTATTACACCGCAACCGAATTCGACATCTCCGCGCTCGATCCGGTGTCGAACAGGATCGTCGAAATGGGTCGCGCGTGCGTCGATCCCGCGCACCGCACCGGATCCGTCCTGAGCCTGATGTGGTCGGGCATCTTGCACTATCTCGAGTTGACCGGATACGAGTGGGTGATGGGCTGCGTCTCCGTGCCCGTCTTGCCGAGCCCCGATTCAATTGCCGGCGCCGATGTCCGCGGCGTCCGTGACTTCGTGATGAACAAGCACGCCAGTCCGGGGTCGCGGCGGGTGATCCCACGAAACCCGGTGGTCCTCGGGGGTCTGACGCTCGACGAGATCGCCGCACCGGAACGCGTGACGATGCCACCGTTGCTCCGTGGTTACTTGCGGATGGGCGCGATGATCTGCGGGGAACCTGCTCACGATCCCGAGTTCGGTGTGGCCGATTTTGTTGCGCTGCAAGGCCTTCACTCCGCCAACAAGCGCTATCTGGAACGGCTGCGATCGGCGGCCGCCGCACACGAGTCGGGGATCGGCTGATGACCGCGGCGGTGCCGTACTGGGTGCCGACGAGCCCCTGCGGCGACGGGTGCCTACCCGCGGACGCACCCGGTGTGTCGAGTATCACCGTGATGGCCCGCGGGGTCATGGTCGGTGCCGCACTGTTGACTGCGCCTGTGCTTTCGGCCGGCTGGCTGCTCCCGCGCACCTGGCGTACTGAGATGCAACGCGGATACTCGCGCGCGTTGCTTCGTTGTCTGGGGATGAAGCTGACGGTCGACGATCAGCGGTTGGGGCGCGCGGAACCTGACGGGGTCATGGTTGTCGCCGGTCACGTGTCCTGGACCGACGTCCTCGTCGCGAGCGCCGTTGCTCCGGCCAACTTCGTCGCCCGCGCCGACCTGCTCGACTGGGCAGTGCTCGGCGGTCTCGCGCGCCGGATGCGCGTCGTCCCCATCGACCGCGCTCGCCTGCGTGAACTCCCCGGAACCGTCGACGTCGTTCGCGAACGCCTGCAGCGAGGTGTCCGGGTGATGGTGTTCCCCGAGGGAACGACCTGGTGCGGGCGGGCGTACGGCGGTTTTCGTCCGGCGATGTTCCAAGCAGCCGTCGACGCCGAATGCCCGGTTCAGCCGATGGCGATCCGCTACGAGAACGCCGACGGTTCCCTGTGCACCGGACCCTGCTTTGTCGGCACCGAAACGATCGGTCAGTCCATCCGTCGGATCCTGCGTCAGAAGAACGTCGAGGTGAAGGTCAGGCTGGCTCCGCTCGAGGAGGCAGGGGAGTGTCGAGCCGATCTCGCGCAGCGATGCGAGAGAGCCGTACGCGGCGTCGACATCATCGATCTGGCAGCTCACGACATCTTCGACCCCGCACCGGAACTCGTGACACAAGCCATGGGACAAATCGATCCTTCCCCGGCGATGAGCGCTTAGCCTGCTGAGCGAGGCTGGTCGAACTCTCGTGCTGGGCTATCCTTGTCAAGCCATGACTCTGCCTGCACACAGTGCCCACGCCGGATTTCCGGTGTACCTCGATCATGCCGCCACGACTCCGATGTCGGCAGCCGCTATCGAGGCGATGACCGATACCTTCAAAACCGTGGGCAACGCGTCCTCGCTGCACGGCTCCGGCCGTGCGGCCCGGCGCCGCGTCGAGGAATCGCGCGAATCGATCGCCGCCAGCCTGGGTGCGCGGCCGTCGGAGGTCATCTTCACCTCCGGAGGCACCGAGAGCGACAATCTCGCGGTCAAGGGCATCTACTGGGCTCGCCGTGACGCAGACCCGCGACGCACTCGCATCCTGGCCAGCTCCGTCGAGCATCATGCTGTGCTCGACGCCGTCGAGTGGCTCGAGCAGCACGAGGGCGCGCGCGTGACGTGGTTGCCGGTCGACGAGAACGGTGTCGTCGATCCGCAGACCTTGCGTGACGAGCTTTCCGTCCACGCCGACGAGGTAGCACTCGTGACGGTGATGTGGGCCAACAACGAGGTCGGCTCGATCATGCCGATCGTGGAGTTGGCGGAGATTTCGGCTGAGTTCGAGATTCCGATGCACAGCGACGCGGTTCAGGCAGTTGCACAATTGCCGGTCGATTTCGCGGCGAGCAAATTGTCCGCGCTGAGCATCGCGGCGCACAAGTTCGGTGGTCCGCACGGCGTCGGCGCACTGCTGCTCGGACGCCAGGTTCCGTGTGTGCCGCTCCTTCACGGCGGCGGACACGAACGTGATCTGCGTTCGGGCACTCCGGATACTGCGGGCGTTGTCGGGATGGCTGCGGCGCTGCGCGCAAACGTCGAGAATTTCGATTCCAGCACAAGGGAATTGGCGCAGTTGCGTGACCGTTTGATCGACGGAGTCCTGGAGATTCTTCCCGAGTCGGTGCTCAACGGCCCGACCGGATCCGATCGGCTTCCCGGTAACGCGCACTTCACCTTCCCCGGCTGCGAGGGCGATTCGTTGCTGATGCTGCTCGACGCCGCCGGTATCGAATGTTCCACCGGTTCGGCCTGCACCGCCGGTGTGGCCAGAGCCAGCCATGTCTTGATCGCGATGGGCGTCGAATCGCCCGTCGCGCGTGGCTCACTGAGATTTTCGCTCGGACATACGTCGAGTGTCACCGATGTGGACGCGCTCATCGCTGCGCTTCCACAAGTAGTAGAGCGCGCTCGGGCCGCCGGTCTTGCCGGTGCCGGTTCGCGTGGAGGGGATCGCTGATGCGAGTACTCGCAGCCATGAGCGGAGGTGTCGACTCCGCTGTCGCCGCCGCCCGCGCTGTCGCCGCCGGACACGACGTCGTCGGCGTTCATCTTGCTTTGTCCACGGCGCCGGGCGCATTGCGGACGGGTTCGCGTGGATGCTGCTCGAAGGAAGATGCCGGCGACGCCAGGCGCGCCGCCGACGTTCTCGGAATACCCTTCTACGTCTGGGATTTCGCCGATCGCTTCAAGGAAGACGTGATCGACGACTTCGTGGCGTCGTACGCAGCGGGTGAGACCCCCAATCCGTGCCTGCGCTGCAACGAGAAGATCAAGTTCACCGCACTCGCCGACCGTGCAGTCGCTCTCGGCTTCGACGCCGTGGCGACCGGTCACTACGCGCGCCTCGAAGACGGCGTCCTGCGCCGGGCGGTCGACGCTGACAAGGACCAGTCGTATGTCCTCGGTGTGCTGACGGCTGAGCAGCTTTCGCGAGCGATGTTCCCGATCGGTGACACACCGAAAGAACAGATCCGCGAGGAAGCCGCCGAGCGCGGTCTGGCTGTGGCGAACAAGCCTGACAGTCACGACATCTGCTTCATCCCGACCGGCGACACACGAGCATTCCTGGGTGCGCGCATCGGCGTTCGTCCGGGAAGCGTCGTCGACGCCGATTCGGGTGAAGTCCTCTCTGCACACGACGGCGTACACGGCTTCACGATCGGACAGCGCAAGGGTCTCGGCGTCGAAGGTCCGGCGGGTGACGGCCGTCCGCGGTACGTGACCGCGATCGAGCCCGAAACCGGAACGGTTCGAGTGGGTTCGGCCAAGAATCTCGACGTCTGGGCCATCTCGGCGCAGCGTGCGATCTGGACCTCGGGCCAGGCGCCGGAGGGCCCTGTCGAATGCATGGTGCAGGTTCGTGCGCACGGTGGACTGGCGCAGGCTGTTGCGGAGGCCGTCGACGACGGTACTTCAAGCGGCGGTATCTCGATCTCGTTGCGCGAACCACTGACCGGCGTCGCAAAGGGACAGGCCGTCGTGTTGTATCGCCCCGACCGCGAACTGGGCGACCAGGTTCTCGGCAGTGGCACCATCTCGGGTACCGAATCCGAGCCGAACACACTGTGACGCAGCAGGTTTCCATCGGTGGTCTCGTCACCGGAATCGGATCCTGGCCGGGCACGGATGCCCGCGAAAGTGCCGCAACCATCCTCGGTGAGCTGGGTGGTTTCCCGCATCTGGTGGAGTTGCCGAGCCGCGGTCTCGGCGCTGACATGGTCGGCCGGGCGGGGGCAATTCTGGTCGATATCAACCTCGACGCCTCGACCCGTGCCTATCGAGTCGTGCCTCGGAGGGGCAATGTCGCGAAGCGAGCCGAGGACTTTCTGAATCAGGATCTCGACGCGCTCGAGGAAGCCTGGGAGTCGGCGCGCTTGGTCGGCGGAGACCACGTCGTCAAGCTCCAAGTCGCCGGCCCGCTGACACTCGGCGCCGAGATCGAAGTCGCAAACGGTTCGCGAGTTCTCGTCGACCGCGGTGCGCTCCGCGACGTCGCAGAATCACTCGGTGAGGGTCTCGCGCGTCATGCGGCCGAGGTCACTCGCCGCACCGGCGCCGCAGTGGTGATTCAGTTGGACGAGCCGCAGATCGCGGCAGTTCTGGCCGGTTCGCTGCCTGGGCGCACCAAGATGGAGAGCGTTCCGGCACTGCCGGAACCCGAGGCACTCGCCGTACTCGACTCGACGATCAGCGGTTGCGGACTGCCCACAATCGTCCACAGTTGCGGCACAGACATGCCGTGGGATCTACTGAGGCGAAGCCAGGCGTTCGGCGTGAGCTTCGACATGTCGCTCATCGGCTCACGCGATCTCGACGGTATCGGCCAGTTGTTCGACGCCGGCAAGGAATTGGCGCTCGGTCTGGTTCCGTCCGTGGAGCCGGAAAAGCCGGTGACGTGGAAAGAGTGTGCGATGCCCGCCGTCACCCTGGTGGATCGTCTCGGCTTCTCGCGTGAACTCCTGCAGACCCAGGTCGCGGTCACTCCGCGTTGCGGTCTTGCGGGTGCGAACCTCGACTGGGCTCGTGCCGCCCTTCGGCTGTGTACAGACGTCGGCAAGGCATTGGTGGACGATCCGTCGGCGTTCTAGTGTGTGCGTTCCGATGTGGAGTCGTGTGGTGTGTCGGTGTGAACCGATAATCTTCTAGCTGTGACTGAAACCGCGGATGCAATGCAGCCAGCGCCCAACGAGGCGCGCGAGCAGTGGACGGAGCTGGCCGAAGAGGTACGCCAGCATCAGTTCCGCTACTACGTTCGTGATGCGCCCGTCATTTCGGACGGTGCATTCGACACATTGCTCGGGCAGCTCAATGCTCTCGAAGAGCAGTACCCGGATCTGCGAACTCCCGATTCTCCGACGCAACTCGTCGGTGGCGGATTCGCGACTGACTTCACGTCCGTCGACCACCTCGAGCGGATGCTCAGCCTCGACAACGTCTTCGACGAGTCGGAGCTCCGAGCATGGATCGCCAAGGTAGAGCAGGAAACCGGGCCGGAACTGCACTATCTCTGTGAAGTGAAAATCGATGGTGTCGCCCTCAATCTCGTCTACGAGAACGGCAAACTCGTTCGTGCCGCAACCCGCGGTGACGGTCGTACGGGCGAGCTGGTCACGCTCAACGCTCTGACGATCAACGACATCCCGGAGCGCCTTACCGCCACGGACGAGTACCCGATTCCGAGCCTGCTCGAGGTGCGTGGCGAGGTGTTCTTCCGCCTCGAGGACTTCGCAGCACTCAATGCCTCCCTGGTGGAGGAGGGGAAGGCGCCGTTCGCCAATCCGCGCAACTCCGCGGCGGGCTCCCTGCGTCAGAAGAATCCTGCCGTCACCGCGCGTCGCCGCCTCGGAATGATCTGCCACGGGTTCGGGCGCATGGAAGGTTTCGAGCCGGCCTCGCAGTACGACGCCTACGTGGCCCTCGCCGCCTGGGGTCTGCCGGTGTCCACGCACACCTCACGGGTGGTC
Source organism: Rhodococcus sp. IEGM 1302 (assembly GCF_030056935.1). NCBI lineage: Bacteria > Bacillati > Actinomycetota > Actinomycetes > Mycobacteriales > Nocardiaceae > Rhodococcus > Rhodococcus sp. IEGM 1302. The sequence goes on from NZ_JASHKY010000040.1 coordinate 11,514, forward strand.
GGCGCCGACGCCGTGGTCGAGAAGATGAAGTACTGGGGAGAACACCGCCACGACGTCGAGCACGAGATCGACGGGTTGGTGGTCAAGGTCGACGAGATGTCGTTACATCGACGTCTGGGCACCACGTCGCGCGCACCACGGTGGGCGATCGCGTACAAGTACCCGCCGGAAGAGGTCACGACCAAGCTCCTCGACATCCGGGTCAGTGTCGGACGTACGGGTCGTGTGACGCCGTTCGCGTACATGGAACCCGTCACGGTGGCGGGTTCCACTGTGTCCTTGGCCACGCTGCACAACGGCTCGGAGGTCAAGCGCAAGGGTGTGCTGATCGGCGACACCGTGGTGTTGCGCAAGGCCGGAGACGTCATCCCCGAGGTTCTCGGTCCCGTGGCAGACGTTCGTGACGGTACCGAGCGCGAGTTCGTCATGCCGACACATTGTCCCGAGTGCGGCACGTTGTTGGCACCCGCGAAAGAGGGCGACGTCGACGTGCGATGCCCCAATCAGCAGTACTGCCCGGCGCAGTTGCGCGAGCGCGTGTTCCACGTCTCGGGGCGCGGTGCATTCGACATCGAGGTGCTCGGTTACGAGGCCGCGACCGGGCTGTTGGAGGCGAAGGTCATCGGCGACGAGGGCGATCTCTTCTCACTCGACGCCGAGAAACTGATCGAAGTTCCGATCTTCCGCACCAATGCGGGATCCCTGTCCGCCAACGGAAAACGCTTGCTGGCCAACCTGGATTCGGCCAAGGACAAGCCGCTGTGGAGAGTGCTTGTGGCACTGTCGATTCGGCACGTCGGCCCCACTGCCGCGAGGGCGTTGGCCGGCGAATTCGGCTCGCTGCAACGCATTCGGGAAGCCTCGGTCGACGAGTTGGCTGCAGTCGACGGCGTCGGATCGACTATCGCCGCCGCCGTCGTGGAGTGGTTCTCCGTCGACTGGCACCAGCAGATCGTCGATAAGTGGGCGTCGGCCGGAGTACGCATGGAGGACGAACGCGACGATTCGATTCCGCGCAATCTCGAGGGCCTCTCGATCGTCGTCACCGGTTCGCTCGAGACCTACTCACGTGATCAGGCGAAGGAAGCGATTCTGGTACGCGGCGGCAAGGCGGCTGGGTCGGTCTCGAAGAAGACTGCGTTTGTCGTCGTCGGTGAAGCGCCCGGTTCCAAGCACGACAAGGCGGTCGAATTGGGTGTGCCGGTGCTCGACGAAGACGGCTTTCGGCGGTTGCTCGAAGATGGCCCGGATGCGGTCGCTCCCACCGATTTGGACGAACCAGAGTGACTTTGTCCGATTTCTGAGATTGGTGTGCTGGGTGCGATAGTGACGCCATGATCGAGATTCGTGAAGTTCTACCGGCTGAGTTCGAGACCGTCGGGGAGCTGACTGTGCAGTCGTACGTGGGTGGCGGATTTGTCGCCGGCGGATCGCCGTACGCGGAGCGCCTGCGAGACACCGCAACTCGGGTGGAGCAGGGCCGGGTGTTGGTTGCGGTTCTCGGCGACGAAGTCGTGGGCTCGTTGACGATCGCAGAACCCGGCACGCCCTTCGCGGATGTTGCGCAGAAGGGAGAACTCGAGTTCCGCATGCTCGCAGTCTCGCCGCAAGCTCGGGGATCGGGCGCCGGAACCGCATTGGTTCGCGCAGTGATCGCCGAAGCCTACGACCGCGGCGATCACTCGGTGGTCATCTCGACGCAGCCCGAGATGGTCGATGCCCGTCGTATCTACGACCGCAACGGTTTCGTCCCCGATCCCGAGCGGGCGTGGGAGCCGATTCGCGGTATGGAACTGACCGTCATGGTTCGCGGCCTGGCCTGATCAGCCAGCCTGGTCAACCCAGTACCGTCGCCACGATTCCTGCGAGGTAGCCGAGGCGGGCTATCTCCGAAGGGCGGAATTCGGGCCCACCGGGACGACCGAGCATGAGGACTCGATTGCCGGAGCCGAGAGGTGCGGCAGCGAGGCTGGTGTTCATGTCGCGCCATACGTCCGGAACCCAGTCGGCCTCGCCGTCGAGGGCGGTGGGCTTGTCCAGTGGCATCCACGGAATGTCGGTGGCGTGGGTTTCCGGCGCGCCGGCGCTACCGACGACGCGGTACGCACCGTGCTTGCCGATGTCCGCGACGACGCACCAGCCGACTCGCAGTACACGCGGCGCGCCGTCGACGAGGACCTGTAGTCGATCGTTTCGGGCCGTCGCAACGGAATCTATGAGTTCGAGCTCACGGTGAGTGTCGAGAATCCCGGCGTAGGGGCGGATCGAATCGACCAGCACGTCCGGTAGATGCTCGGCAGCGGTGATCAAGGTGTCGGGCAGCGCGCCCGGTTCGACGTCGACCACGAGGTCGTCGATGGCAAAACCGTCACCTCGTTCCACGACGTCGAGGGAGAGGATGTCTGCGCCCACGGATCCGAGAGCTACGGCGAGCGCGCCGAGGCTGCCTGGTCGATCGGGCAGTTGGACGCGAAGCAGGTACGACACGTGCGTGCCTTTCGCTGATCGGTTCTCGCCCGGATCACGTCGACCCGGGCCTGACTCATCTTTGCACTTGCCCAACCTGCGATGGTGGGCGCCGCGGCGGCGTCACGCCAGATGCACATGCTTGTCACACGAGCGAAACACACTGCGGGCTTTCGGCGTGGCGATCGACACAGTGAGCGTGCTCGTCGTTCGATACAGCGGGCGTGCTTACAGGTCTGTCGCGGCGAGCAACTAGGCTGGACCGGCAATGTTCACGTCCTCTTCCGAAAGGGGCCCCGCGGTGCCTGCCATCTCCCGTGACGAGGTCGCGCACCTCGCGCGGCTGTCCAGACTCGCCCTGTCCGATGCCGAACTCGACGAGTTCGCCGGTCAGTTGGATTCGATTCTCAACCACGTCAAGGTGGTCACCGAGGTTGCGGCCGACGACGTCCCGCCCATGGCGAATCCCAATGCCGTCACCAACGTGACGCGCCCCGACGTGATCGTGCCCGGGTTGACCCCCGAGCAGGCATTGTCCGGAGCACCCGCAGTCGAACAGGATCGCTTTGCGGTTCCGCAGATCCTTGGAGAGGGCGAATGACCGATCTGACCACGCTGGACGCCGCTGAGCTGGCCGGCAAGATCCACTCGCGTGAGGTGTCCTCCGTAGAGGTCACGCAGGCGCATCTCGACCGCATCGCGGCCGTCGACACCGAGTACCACGCCTTCCTGCACGTTGCAGGCGAACAGGCTCTCGAAGCCGCCGCAGCAGTGGACAACTCGCTCGCAGGCGGAAACGAACCTGCTTCGGCACTCGCCGGCGTTCCGATCGCGTTGAAGGACATCTTCACCACGACGGACATGCCGACCACCTGTGCGTCGAAGATTCTCGAAGGCTGGGTCGCGCCGTACGACGCGACTCTGACCTCCAAGCTGCGCGCTGCCGGCATCCCGATCCTCGGCAAGACGAACCTCGACGAGTTCGCGATGGGCTCTTCGACCGAGAACTCGGCCTTCGGCCCGACGCGTAACCCGTGGGACGTCACCCGCATCCCCGGTGGCTCGGGCGGCGGTAGCGCAGCGGCGCTCGCGTCCCGTCAGGCCCCGCTGGCCATCGGCACTGACACCGGCGGTTCGATCCGTCAGCCCGCTGCGGTCACCGCGACGGTCGGAACCAAGCCGACGTACGGAACTGTCTCACGCTTCGGACTCGTCGCGTGCGCGTCCTCGCTCGATCAGGGCGGTCCCTGTGGCCGCACCGTGCTCGACACCGCTCTGCTGCACGAGGTCATCGCCGGGCACGATCCGCGTGACTCCACGTCCATCGACGCCCCCGTGCGTCCGGTGGTCGCTGCGGCACGTGAAGGTGCAGCCGGCGACCTGCGCGGCGTCAAAGTCGGTGTGGTCAAGGAACTTCACTCCGACAGCTACCAGCCCGGCGTCATCGCTTCCTTCGACGCTGCTGTCGAGCAACTCAAGGCTTTGGGCGCCGAAGTTGTCGAGGTTTCGTGCCCGAGCTTCGAGCATGCGCTCGCGTCGTACTACCTGGTGCTGCCCAGTGAGGTCTCGTCCAACCTGGCTCGCTTCGACGCCATGCGCTACGGACTGCGTGTCGACGACGGCAACATGAGTGCCGACCAGGTCATGGCGGCAACCCGCGCCGCCGGTTTCGGTCCGGAGGTCAAGCGCCGCATCATGATCGGTACCTACGCACTGTCCTCGGGATACTACGACGCCTACTACGGTTCGGCGCTCAAGGTTCGTACGCTCATCGCGCGCGATTTCGACAAGGCCTACGAGAAGGTGGACGTACTGGTCTCGCCGACCAGCCCATTCACGCCGTGGAAGTTGGGGGAGAAGGTCGGCGATCCGTTGGCCATGTACCTCTCCGACCTGTGCACGCTGCCGACCAACCTGGCCGGACACTGCGCGATGTCGGTGCCCTCGGGCCTGTCCGCGGACGACAACCTGCCGGTGGGCTTGCAGATCATGGCGCCCGCCATGGCTGACGAGCGCCTCTACCGTGTCGGTGCCGCCTACGAAGCAGCTCGCGGCCCGATCGCGACTGCAGTCTGACCTGTTTGCTGTGCGCCTTTATCAACCCCCCGCGGTTAATAAAGGCGCACAGCAGTTTCAGGAGCAAGTTCTCAGGGCCGTCCCCTGATCGGTTCCGTAGCGATGGCCGTGACCGGCGGGGACACCGAGCGAACCGAGCATGTCGACGGTGGTCTGCAAGAACGTGACACCCGGGATCCACTGCGGGATCGGTGCATCTTGCACGGCACGGCTCAGATCCGGTTTCTGTGTCGCGAGGGCAGGCGACCACCACACCACCGGGTCGGAAGTGTTCGCGAGGACGGTTGCGCCGTCCGTTCGTGTCGCGCCCGCCGGGGGACCGGCCCACAACACGTCGCACGCGGTGGTGGGACTGCCCTCGGACAAAGCCTCGGTCAGTGCGGCGCTGCCGCCGACGGCGCCGAGGCTCTGTCCGTAGAGGAACAGGTCCGGTCGATCCTCGGCGGGCATAGCGGCAATGTGGCTGCCGACGGCGGTGAACAGAGCGGTTGCCGATTCTTCGGCGTCGTCGCGGCTGAACAGGAATGTCGCCCAACTGGGTGCGTCGGAGTATTGCTGCCCGACTATTGCGACGTCGCCGCCGAACCGTTGCTCGATACCGTCGACTGCATGCGTGTCGATCCACCCCGATCCGGTCGGAACGGCCACTACGACGCTGTTGCGGGCAAAGCCGCCGACGCGATCGAGTTCGCTCACCGCGAGAGCGGCACGTGATGCAGTGTCGGGTGCCGAATCCAAACCGGCGTAGACACGCACCGAGTCTTCGCCTGCTGCGACGAATTTGCGTCCCTCCGCCCCCATCGACGTCCACGAGATGAGAGATTCGGGGCTGCCTGACACAGAGGCCGAAAGTGGCTGTGTCAGAGCGGTGTCGATGTACGCGTTGGACTTGTCGAACGAATCGGCGAGGCCGTTCCACACGACGGGACCGACTACCAACTGCACCCCGAGAACACCCATGACCAGTGCGCCGACGCTCCGCGCGAAACCCATCCACCGCAGCGCCTTCGAAATTCCGATCCCGATGCCCCAGAGACCAAGTGCGGTCAGTGCTGCAATGCAACCCGCCTCCGCCCAGTGGAGAAGTCCGGCAGACGGTGCGCCCATCGCCGCTCGCAACGAGTTCTGCCAACCGGCGGCGGCGAACATCGCAACTGCGGTGCCGGCAGTCGACAACCCGAACGCGGTGATGCGCCAATGACGTTCGTCGAATCGGGCCTTGACCCGGTCGGGGACGAGCCGACGGGCTACCGCGGAGAACGCCCACATCGCCAGTAGTCCGGCCGCGACGAGCAGACCGCTGAACACCCCTTGTAGTACGGCTGATCGCGGCAGGAGTCCGGGAGCCAGCGAGATGGCGGACATCGCTGCCACGGCGACGCTCGTGGACACGCGGGGGAGTGCGAGCGCCCCGACTCGGGCGAGGACGGGGGTCCGTGACGCATTCAGAACGCTCATGCTGCAATCGCTTTCGGGGAGTAGGAGAACTCGTTCGACGGGTCGAGGCGCCGCGATCGCATCAGGGTGAAGCCGAAGGCGGAGACTGCCAGAACACCGGCCGTGCCGTAACCGAATCCCGATTCCGCGACCGGCGTCAGATAGCTTTGGCGCCAGGAGTTTCCGTTCACAGCCGTGACGGCTACATCGGCCATCGCGAAGCAATACCCTCGTGAGAGAAAGGACGTGCGGTCTTCACACGCGGCATGCATTCGCTGGTCGAGCTGACCGTCGAGGACCTGACGTGCCCACGGCCCCAGTTCCGTTCCGTGCGAATGCGCGTAGCGGAGTAGGTCGTAGCCGAGATCGTGCGCTTTGCAGGCCGAGTCGAATTCGTCGGGAAGTGGGACCGGCGACGAGCAGTCGCCGTGGGGATTGGCGAGGTATCCGTCGACGACGGCGGGGGTGTAACCGGCGAATGCCGCAAAGTCCGCCGGGATGGTGGTCGCAGCGTCAGCGGCATCCGCAGTAGTCACGGTGGCGATCGCCCTGGATGCGTTCGAATTCTCGGTGCGCGGCGACTGGGCTCCGCTCGCTCCGGCAGTGACCGTGATCGCTGCCGTTGCAGCCAGCGCCAGGGCCGCCCAGGTGCCGGCGCTTCGAGAGATGTCTTTCACCCGTGTGATCCGCATGCCGTTCACGCTATGAACGGACAATCCTGGCGGTCATCGCTCTGTGGAGGGGTTCTCCGACGCGCATTCGGGTGAGAATTCCCTCCCCTGTGATACCTCGGAGGTAGGGGGATCTCACTCTGCAGTATGAGGACTTTCGGGGTTCGCCTTCATAGGCTTGACGAGTGATCAAGGTCCGTAGGAAGAACAAGGGTGCACCGGATGTGCCCGCGCCGACATACGCCACCGCCGGGTCGATGCTGTCCGGCCTCGACGGGGCGGTCGTTCATTCGGAGAAAGTGCGTCGGGCAACCAGTTTCGTGGCCCGCGGTCAGTTCTGGAACATCGTCATCGTAGCGATCACTCTGATCCTCTATTCGATTGCCTGGCCGACACTGCAACTGACGCATCATGTTTCGCCGCCGATCATGCCCTTCGTCGCCGCGTTGGCTGCATTTCCGTTCGTCCTGATCCGGATCAACGCTCCGTTGGGGTGGGCGGTGTCGGCGGTCTCGGCGTTGATCATCCCGTTGGTGTTCGACAACACTCCCGGTTACGACTACCCGTGGCAGGTCGTCCACATCATCGTGCTGATGTCGTTGCTGGCCGCAGTGAGTCTGCGGGCGCCCATTCAGGTTGTCGGTGTCGCCTGGATCGCCACGGTGCTGCTCTTTCTCGGCAACGCCCCGGGAAGCGACGGCGCCGGTTGGGCTGTCGGGCTGAGTGCCCTGGTCGTCTTCTGCCTGTTGATCCGCTGGTTGGTCCTCTCGCGCCGCCAGTTGGCCAAGCAGGAGGAAGTCAGCGAACTCGAACGCACTCGACGCACGATCCTCGAGGAGAAGGCGCGGATCGCGCGCGACTTGCACGACATCGTGGCCCACCACATGTCGATGGTGGTCGTGCAAGCTCAGAGTGCGCCGTACAGACTCGATGCAGTCACTCCGGAGATCCGAACCGAATTCGAATCGATAAGTGAGACAGGGCGAGCAGCGCTCAACGAGATTCGTGGTCTCCTCGGAGTACTGCGCAGCGACGGGGACCACATGGTGACAGCTCCGCAACCGGGCGTCGACCAGTTGGACGAACTGTTGCTCGGCAGTACCCGTGCCGGTTTGCCGGTGTCGTGGCGAGTCGACGGTGATCGAGCGTCGGTCTCGGAATCCACGGGCCTTGCGCTCTACCGGATCATTCAGGAGTCGATCACCAACGCGGCCAGGCATTCGCCAGGCGGACCCATCGATGTCGCCGTGGCCTTCGGTCCGCAATCGGTGAGCGCGCTCGTGAACAACGGACCTTCGCCATTGGGTGGCAATCAGCACTCGGCGTCGGAAACCACTGGTGGCAACGGAATCCGCGGAATGCGCGAGCGGGCTTCGGCGGTGGGCGGCATGCTGCTGGCAAACCGGCGACAGGACGGAGGGTTCGAGGTCCGGGCCGAGTTGCCGTCGATGCCCGCCTAGGCTGTCCGAGTGCCCATCACAGTATTCATCGCAGACGACCAGGCGATGGTTCGACAAGGGTTCGGAGCCCTACTCTCCGCCCAGCCCGACATCAGCGTGATCGGCGATGCGCCGGACGGCAAGATCGCCGTCGCCGAGGTCGCGCGATTGCGTCCGGATGTGGTCTTGATGGATGTTCGCATGCCCGAGATGAACGGACTCGACGCTGCCCGCCAGATTCTGTCCGCCGGATGGGAACCACCGGTGCGAGTCCTCATGCTCACCACTTTCGACATCGACGACTACGTCTACGAGGCCCTGAGCGTCGGAGCGAGCGGTTTCATGCTCAAGGACGCACCGGCTGAGGAGCTGATTCGGGCGGTACGCGTCGTTGCCGAAGGGCAGGCTTTGCTGGCGCCGACGGTGACTCGGCGTCTGATTGCCGATGTGACCAGCCGGCGGGCGGCCCCGCGCGCACGGCCCGCAGCGCTGGACGCCCTGACCCCGCGTGAGCGCGAGGTACTCGAACTGATCGCCCGCGGATTGTCCAACGTCGAGATCGCCGAGCGGCTGTTCGTCGCCGAGCAGACCGTCAAGACCCATGTCGGGAAGGTGCTGTCGAAGCTCGATCTGCGCGATCGCGCCCAGGCAGTCGTGTTGGCGTACGAAAGCGGGCTCGTCACGCCAGGTTAGTGATCCCGTGCGGCTCGGCGTTGCGGCTCGGCAACGCCGCTATCCTGCGGCAATACGGTGACTGGGGGAAGATGGACACCAAGATCCACAATCCGGTCACGAGAGGTGCTGCACTATGCGAATCGGAATCCTCACGGGCGGCGGCGACTGCCCGGGCTTGAACGCGGTCATCCGCGCCGTCGTACGTACGTCGGCCGGTCGTTACGGCAGTACCGTGGTCGGATTCCGGGACGGCTGGCGAGGATTGCTCGAGGACCGCAAGGTCCCGCTCGACTCCGATGACCGCATCAACCGCATCCTCACCCGCGGCGGCACGATCCTCGGCACCGCTCGCGTGAACCCCGACAAACTCCGTGCGGGCCTCGATCAGATCAAGCAGACTCTCGACGACAACGGGATCGACGTCCTGATCCCGATCGGCGGCGAAGGCACTCTCACCGCGGCCAGTTGGCTTTCCGAGAGTGGCGTACCCGTGATCGGTGTGCCCAAGACGATCGACAACGACATCGACTGCACTGACGTGACTTTCGGTTTCGACACCGCATTGGCTGTCGCCACCGACGCCATCGACAGGCTCCACACCACGGCCGAATCGCACCAGCGCGTCATGCTCGTCGAGGTCATGGGCCGGCATGCGGGCTGGATCGCGCTGCAGGCCGGGCTGGCGTCGGGGGCACACCTGACTCTGGTTCCGGAACAGCCGTTCGACGTCGACGAGGTGTGCGCGATGGTCAAGAAGCGCTTCCAGCGTGGCGACTCCCACTTCATCTGCGTCGTGGCTGAAGGTGCGATGCCCGATCCCGCGTCGATGACCCTGCGCGAAGGTGGCATAGACGAGTTCGGCCACAAGATCTTCACCGGTGTCGCGCAGCAGCTCGGAAACGAGATCGAGCGCCGGATCGGCAAGGAAGTTCGCACCACCGTCCTCGGGCACATTCAGCGCGGTGGCACCCCGACGCCGCACGACCGCATCCTCGCCACTCGCTTCGGCGTTCATGCCACCGACGCAGCTCACCGCGGAGATTTCGGTCAGATGGTCGCGTTGCACGGAACGTCCATCGACCTCGTTCCGCTCGCCGAGGCGACCCGCAAACTCAAGACGGTGCCCAAGGAGCGCTACGAGGAGGCAGCCGCATTCTTCGGCTGAGCCGCAGACGCATAAACTGATCACCATGACTGCTGTCGATGCGCCCGACATCCTCGATTACGACGAAGTACTGACCAAGTACGAGCCTGTGATGGGTATGGAGGTGCACGTAGAACTCGGCACCGCGACCAAGATGTTCTGCCCGTGCCCCACCGAGTTCGGTGCCGAACCCAATACCCAGGTGTGCCCGGTCTGTCTGGGCATGCCCGGTTCGTTGCCGGTGGTGAACGCAGCCGCTGTCGAGTCCGCGATCCGGATCGGCCTTGCGCTCAACTGCTCCATCACGCCGTGGGGCCGATTCGCACGCAAGAACTACTTCTACCCGGATCAGCCGAAGAACTACCAGATCTCCCAGTACGACGAGCCGATCGCAACCGAGGGTTACCTCGACGTGATCCTCGACGACGGCACGACGTGGCGCGTCGAGATCGAGCGCGCCCACATGGAGGAGGACACCGGTAAGTCCCTCCACGTGGGTGGCGCTACCGGTCGTATCCACGGTGCCAGCCATTCGCTGCTCGACTACAACCGTGCGGGCGTTCCCTTGGTGGAGATCGTCACCAAGACCATCCACGGTGCCGGTGAGCGCGCCCCCGAGGTTGCTCGCGCGTACGTCACGGCGCTTCGTGATCTGCTGAAGTCCCTCGACGTCTCCGACGTCCGCATGGATCAGGGATCGATGCGCTGCGACGCCAACATCTCCCTCATGCCGATCGGTTCCACCGAACTGGGGACCCGCACCGAGACCAAGAACGTCAACTCCCTCAAGAGCGTCGAGGTCGCAGTTCGCTACGAAATGCGCCGTCAGGCAGCAGTTCTCGACGCCGGCGGTGAGGTCATCCAGGAGACCCGCCATTTCCAGGAAGGCGACGGCACCACCGCAGCGGGACGCCGGAAGGAAACGGCCGAGGACTACCGCTACTTCCCGGAACCGGATCTCGAGCCCGTCGCTCCGAGCGCCGAGTGGGTCGAAGAACTGCGCGGTACCTTGCCGGAGCTTCCCTGGATTCGCCGTGCGCGGATCCAGAAGGACTGGGGAATCTCCGACGAGGTCATGCGCGACCTCGTCAACGCCGGTGCCATCGATCTGGTGATCGCGACCACCGAGGCCGGTGCTTCGCCCGAGGCAGCGCGCTCCTGGTGGCTGTCCTACCTGTCACAGCAGGCGAACACCCGTGGCGTCGAACTCGGCGCTCTGCCGATCACCCCGGCGCAGGTTGCCCAGGTCGTAGCTCTCATCGACAGCGGCAAGCTCAACAACAAAGTGGCTCGCCAGGTCGTCGATCACGTCCTCGACGGCGAGGGTGACCCGGAGCAGGTTGTCGCGGCCCACCCGGAGTTGGTCGTCGAACGTGACGAAACCAAGCTCAAGGCAGCCGTCGACGAAGCGCTCGCAGCGAACCCCGACATCGCGGACAAGATTCGCAGTGGCAAGGTGCAGGCCGCCGGAAAGATCGTCGGCGACGTCATGAAGGCCACTCGTGGACAGGCAGACGCGGCTCGTGTGAAGGAACTTGTCATCGAGGCGTGCAGCTAGCGCACACTGAATTTCTGACACTGATGCCCGGCCGAATCGAATTCGGCCGGGCATCAGTGTTTTTCGCTGTCGTTTTGCCGCTGTCGGTCTACAGACCAGGGACCACAACCGCGCGGCCGCTGAGCGTTCCGGCGGCCAGTCGTCGATACGCTTCGGCGCCGTTGTCGAGACTGAAGGTCTCCACCGCGATGTCGAAGATGCCGGCGTGCGCCAGGTCGATCAATTCGATCAGCTCGTTGCGGGCACCCCAGTACGGAACTGTCACAGAAGCCTCGTAAGGACTTTGGAAGAACCCGACTTTGGCATGGGCCTGCCCGTCGCCGATCCCGACGATCGTGACGTCCGATCCGACGCCGGCGACAGCCATCGCGGTGTCGATGGTGGGCTGATAGCCGACGAAGTCGAGAACCAGTGCGGCGCCCTGACTTCCGGTGATCCTGCGGACGTTCTCGGCCGCGTCCTTGTCGGACAGAACCACTTCGTGAGCGCCTACCTTGGTTGCCAGTTCGAGCTTGTCCGCGCTCACGTCGAGTGCGATGACGGTTGCTGCCGAGAGGTGGCGGAGGAGTTGGATGGCGACATGGCCGAGACCACCGGTACCGATGACGACGGCGTACGAGCCACCGCGAAGTTTCGGCAGTGAACGCTTGATCGCGTGATACGGAGTCAGACCGGCGTCGGTCAGCGGCACCGTCTTGACCGGATCGAGGTCGCCGATCGGGACGAGGTGGCGAGGTGAATCGACGATCATGAATTCGGCCAACGCGCCGGGTGCACCGAGACCAGGAGGATTGATGCCGAGTTCTTTTGCTCGAGAACAGTAGTTTTCGAGTCCTTGCGAGCAGTGCCAACAGCTGCCACAGCCCCAGGGTCCGTAGACGACGACATTGGTTCCGATGTCGAGCCCTTCGACGCCCTCGCCGACGGCGGCGACCCGGCCGGCGCCCTCGTGGCCGAGCGTGAGAGGAAGGCCGTAGGTGTACTGCACCTCGGGCAGGCTCATGATGAAGTCGTCCGAGTGGCAGACGCCGGCAGCGGTGACTTCCAGGAGCACTTCACCTGGACCGGGCTCGGGTTTGGGAATCTCCGTGAGTTCGGGTTCTGCGCCGATTCTCGTGTACTGGATTGCCTTCATACCGACTCCTTTGTCGTGGTTGGGCCAACCGGTCCTGGCAAATGCGTGGTGTTTAGCCCCGCTAACAAAAGAGTACGCATCTGTGCATGTTCGGTCACGGGATCCGTGACCGAACAGACATGGCGGCTCAGTCGATCCCGCCGCTGCCACTCGGCATCGGGATCTTGACCACCTTGTCGTCGTTCGGACCCGGCTCGCCCGCGGTTTTGTTTATCGTGCTCGCCCACATCAAACCGTCGGATCCGAGTGCCAAACCGCCCAGCTGGCCGTACGTGTCTTTCGCCACTGCCGACGGCGCGGTCGTGACGGCACCTGTTCCTGGATCTGCGGCCAGCGCCGAGATCGCTTTGCCGGCCCCCAGCGCGACAGCTACCACTCCCTGCGCCGCGATGCACCCGCCGACTCCGGGTCGGTCGGGCCACGTCCACGCGGGGGATGTCACCGTGCCGTCGGCGCCGACGCGTTGGAGGCGATCCTCGAGAGTGGTTCGGTCCGTGACCCACGTCGCGATTCCCGGATCGACGCACACGCCGCCGCCGTTTCCGATTCCGGACAGAACTACTTCCGGGCGAGGCGGCGCAGCGTTGGGTGTCAGCGATCGGACCCGCAAGAGTTTCCCCGCCAACGAGGCGGGATCCTGAGCAACCGCGGGGTTTCCGGTATCGCCTGTCAGAACCATGAGCTGGTCCGGGGCCGCGAACTTCAGTGACCCGCCGTTGCCGCTCGCGCCGCGCGGGATTCCACCGAGTACTTCCTTGGCGGTGTCACCCGGAGCGATGCGGACCACCCGGTTGTCCGTTCCGGTGGTGACGTAGGCATAGATCAGGTTGTCTTCGACAAACGTGGGGGAGAGTGCGATGTCGAGCAGGCCGCCGTCACCGCTGCCGTCGACGTCGATCTTGGCTACCTCGACCGGTGTCGTGTTGGGAGCTACCTGCATGATCCGGCCGGTCCGCCGTTCGGCAACCAGTCCGGAGTTCCCGTCCGGGAGTGTGACGAGCCCACCCGTGGTGTCGAGACAGGTTGCGATCACGGCGGTGTCGGCATCCTGACACGGTCCGAGGGGGCCGGTCCGCGGCGCCGGCGGCGTGGTCGACGGCGGCGGGTTCTCCGGCTGCACTTCCGCGCTGGCCTGGTTGGTCGGTTCGGGTGTGAACGGCGAGGCAGTCGATTCGTCGAAGTCGGCGCAACCTGCGAGCAACGATGTCCCGAGCACCAGCGCCAGTGCGCCCAGCGCTGCATGCCTACCCGTAGTCATGCCCAAGACGTTACGTAATGCACGGCAGATGCCGCCACGCCGGACCAAGGTTCCCCGTCGAGTTCGTGAATCGGTCATAGGCTCACCTACGTGACTGACGAGCGAAAAGATCCCAGCGAGTTGTCGGATGCGGACAAGCCGACGGGCAATGTGTCCAGTCCGTATGATTCGCCCACCGAACAATTTCCGACGGTGAGCGCCAAGAATCCGTTGCCGCGGACCGACGACGATCTCGATTTCGGTTCCACGAACGCCAACTCCCTGACCGAACAGATACCGACATACCGAGCACCTGGCGCGGATCAGCCGACCGTGGCTCTCGAGCGTGAGACGGCGTACGACGCTCCGATCGCCGCCGTTCCCACCGCCGAAGCCGTGGCAGGTACAACTGAGTCTCCGCGGGGCCGAGGCACTCTCGACCTCGGGTTGCTTGCACTGCGATTGGCCGTCGGTGGAACTGCGTTGGTGCACGGTCTGCAGAAGTTGACCGGTATCTGGAACGGGCCGGGGCTGAACGGGTTCGAGTCGATGCTGGCGGACGCCGGGTTCCAGCAGGCGAAGTGGATGGCGATACTCGGCGCCGTCGGTGAAGTCGCAGGTGGCGCCCTCCTGATCCTCGGGTTGCTGACTCCCGTTGCGGCAGCGTCGGTTCTGGCGGTGATGATCAATGCGTGGGCGCTGCGTCAGGCGAGCGCACCCGGCCTGGAGTACTTCGCCCCGGCCGGGACCGAGTACGAGATGCTGCTCGGAATCTGTGCGGGCGTCATCATTTTGACGGGACCAGGTCGTATTGCGCTCGACGGTCGTCGTGGCTGGGCAACTCGTCCGTTTATCGGATCGCTCGTGGTTTTGATCCTCGGTATCGCTGCCGGCGTCTGCACCTGGATCTTCCTGAACGGTGCCAATCCGCTCATCTGAAACTCGCGCCGTCGAACCAACGAACCGCCGCTCTCCGAATCGGAGAGCGGCGGTTCGTTTGTGAAGGATCAGTCCTTGACGAGTACCGGGTCGGCGTTCGCGGACGGGATGGCCGTTCCGTCCTTGAGCTTGCGACCGAGGACCGACTTGCGGTGACCGTAGGCGAAGTACACGAGCACACCGATGGCCATCCAGACGAGGAACCGGATCCAGGTCTCGACCGAGAGGTTGAGCATCAGCCAACCGCAGGCGAGCACGGCGACGATCGGAACGAACGGCACCAGCGGGACGCGGAATCCGCGCGGCAGGTCGGGGCGGGTGCGGCGAAGGACGATGACACCGACACAAACCAGGACGAAGGCGAACAGCGTTCCGATGTTGACCATCTCTTCGAGCGTGCCCATGGGGAAGAACGCTGCCAGGACGGCAACGATGCCACCGACGATCAACGTGATGCGCATCGGGATGCCCTTGGCGTTGGTCTTGGCCAGGCTGCGCGGCATGAGGCCGTCACGGGACATGGCGAAGAGGACGCGGGTCTGGCCGAGCATCATGACCATGACAACTGTCGTGAGGCCGGCCAGGCCACCGAAGTTGATGGCGGTTTGTGCCCAACCAATGCCGTTGGCCTCGAATGCGGTTGCGAGGGTGGCGCTGGAATCGCCGACCAACGGACTGCCGTCCTTGAGTTCGGTGTACTTGACCATGCCGGTCAGTACGAGCGTGACGGCAACGTAGAGAACCGTGACGATGGCGAGCGAGCCGAAGATTCCTCGCGGCAACGACTTCTGCGGGTTCTTGGTTTCCTCGGCGGTGGTGGCGACGACGTCGAAACCGATGAAGGCAAAGAACACGAGGCTGGCTGCGGCGAGCAATCCGTAAGCGCCGTAGCTACTTCCGCCTGCGCCGGTCAGCCAGGAGAACAGGGTCTGATGGATTCCGCTTGCAGAACTCTCGGTTCCTTCGGACGGCGGGATGAAGGGGGAGTAGTTCTCCTTCTTGATGTAGAACGCGCCCACGACGATGACGAGCAGGACTACTGCGATCTTGATCGCGGTGATGATTGCGGAGACTCGCGAGGAAACCTTGGTGCCGATCGCGAGGATCAGCGTGATCGCGCCGATGATGAGCAGAGCGCCCCAGTCGAAGCTGATCGAACCGATGTGGGCGGTGGTGCTTCCGCTGGCCCCGATGACGTTGCCGAGGTACAGCGACCAGCCCTTGCCGACGACGGCGGAGGCGAGAGCGAACTCGAGAATGAGGTCCCAGCCGATGATCCAGGCGGCGAACTCCCCGAACGTGGCGTAGGAGAACGTGTATGCGCTGCCTGCGACGGGGACGGTGGAGGCGAACTCCGCGTAACACAGCGCGGCGAGGCCACAGGCGATGGCAGCGAGAACGAATGCCAGTGAAATGGAGGGTCCTGCGACATTGCCTGCGGTTCGAGCAGTCAGCGTGAAGATGCCTGCGCCGATGACGACGGCGACTCCGAATACCGTGAGGTCCGTCGCGGTCAGTTCCTTCTTGAGCTTTGTCTCAGGCTCGTCGGTGTCCGCGATCGATTGCTCGACGGATTTGGTGCGCCATATGCCGACTCCGGGCATGTATTGCTCCTTGGTTGTTTCCCGTCGACCTTGTGGGTGACGGGCGGTGGCTGACTGTCGTCGTTGTGATGTGCGTCTCAGCGACCTGATGAGGGAACCACTGGTGAGCGCCGTGTGCAAGTCGGCTCGCTCGAACTGACCGAAATGATCACCTGACTGAAAGTCATCCCCCCTCATGTATCTGAATTGATCAGCTGGTGTCTGAAACCCTACGTCCAAGTGAATTCGCTCACGAGCCGGACGCGCGATTCGGTCTGAAATGTCTGATAGCTCATATCGTTCCGTTGGTGCTCCGCGTGTCGCCCGGTTATTCGGTACCTGTCGGTCGGTCTTGCTGTCGATGAGTTGCACTGTCGCTGTGCCAGCACGTCCCATTTCACCCGTATCGGGGCGGTAGGCGAGAGGACCACCGCGTACCTGGATGCACTCGAGCGTCGATCACGCGTCGTGGCAGAGTGTGTCGGCGACGGGATGATCGGATTAGGTTGTGGTTCAAGCTCATACAACACCGGAGGAAGTATGGCGTGTTCTGACTCAGTCGGTCCCGCGTTCTTCTCCGAGGTGACATGAACCCGACTCTGTCGACCCTCTGCCGTGGCCCGTTGGCGAGCATTCTCGTGGAGCTGAGTTGGTTGCCGCACGTGCGGCTGCCCGAAAACCTTGTGTGACTGTCACATCGGCTACGGGCGTCTCGAGCCGCACGAGCGCTGACAGGAAAAATCCCCGGCCGAAAAGCGGCCGGGGATCTTTTTCGATTCGTGGCAGAACTTACGGAACGTAGCGAACCGCGCCCTTGTCGGCGGACGTTGCCAGAGCGGCGTAGGCGCGCAGTGCTGTCGTCACGGTGCGCTGACGATCGACCGGCTGCCACGGGCGCTCCGAGGCCTCCATCTTCGCGCGTCGCTCGGCGAGGACGTCGTCGTCGACCAGGATCTCGAGCGTGCGCGAGGCGACGTCGATGCGAACCTGATCGCCGTTCTGGACGAGACCGATGATTCCGCCTGCGGCAGCCTCGGGGGAGATGTGACCGATGGACAGCCCGGAGGTTCCGCCCGAGAAACGACCGTCGGTGATCAGCGCGCATTCCTTACCGAGGCCTGCGCCCTTGAGGAAGGCAGTGGGGTGCAGCATTTCCTGCATGCCGGGGCCACCCTTGGGGCCTTCGTAGCGCACGACGAGAACGTCGCCGGCCTTGATCTTCTTCTGCAAGATCACCGAGACGGCTTCTTCTTGGGATTCGACGACGAGCGCCGGGCCCTGGAAGGAGAACAGTTCCTCGTCGATGCCGGCCGTCTTGAGGATTGCGCCGTCGAGTGCGATGTTGCCGCGCAGGACAACCAAGCCGCCTTCGACGGTGTAGGCGTTCTCGACGTCGCGGATACAGCCGCCGGCCGCATCGGTGTCGAGGGCAGACCAACGGTTGTCCGTGGAGAACGGTTCGATGGTGCGCACGCCGCCGGGAGCCGCGTGGAAGAGTTCGATTGCCTCGTCGGTTGCCTTGCCGGAGCGGATGTCCCAGTCGTCGAGCCACTGGTCGAAGCTCTTGGTGTGCACGGTGGACACGTCGGTTTCGAGGAGTCCACCGCGGCGAAGCTCACCGAGCAGGGCGGGGATTCCGCCGGCGCGGTGGACGTCTTCCATGTGGTAGTCCGAGTTGGGAGAGACCTTGGACAGGCACGGAACCTTTCGGCTGATCGCGTCGATGGTGTCGAGGTCGAAGTCGACCTCGCCTTCCTGCGCCGCAGCCAGCGTGTGAAGGACGGTGTTGGTGGAACCGCCCATGGCGACGTCGAGAGCCATCGCGTTGCGGAACGCTGCCGGGGTCGCGATGTTGCGTGGCAGCACCGACTCGTCGCCGTCGCGGTAGTACTTGAGGGCAGCCTCGACCACGGTGGTGCCCGCACGAGAGAAGAGTGCGTGACGAGCCTTGTGAGTTGCCAGCGTGGAGCCGTTGCCCGGCAATGCGAGGCCGAGGGCCTCCGTCAGGCAGTTCATGGAATTGGCGGTGAACATTCCGGAGCAGGACCCGCATGTCGGGCACGCGCTGCGCTCGACCTCGTCGAGGCCCTCGTCGGACACGGCATCGTTGGCAGAGGCGGAGATCGCGGTGATGAGGTCGGTGGGGGCTTGGGCCACGCCGCCGACGACCACTGCCTTACCGGCCTCCATCGGACCGCCGGAGACGAAGACGGTCGGGATGTTGAGACGCATTGCAGCGTTGAGCATGCCGGGAGTGATCTTGTCGCAGTTGGAGATACACACCAGTGCGTCGGCTGTGTGGGCGTTTGCCATGTACTCGACCGAGTCGGCGATGATCTCGCGGCTCGGGAGCGAGTAGAGCATTCCGCCGTGGCCCATTGCGATGCCGTCGTCGACTGCGATGGTGTGGAACTCACGAGCGACGCCGCCGGCCGCACTGATGGCCTCGGCAACGATCTCGCCCACGTTCTTGAGATGCACGTGGCCGGGTACGAACTGGGTGTACGAGTTCGCTACGGCGACGATCGGCTTTCCGAAGTCGGAATCCGTCATTCCTGTGGCGCGCCACAGGGATCGGGCTCCGGCAGCATTACGTCCGATGGTGGTGGTGCGTGACCTCAACGGGGGCATGGGCGTGTTCCTTATGTGATCGTTGCTGGTCCACTCAAATAGAAGCGAGGGCCTTTCAACGCTACTCGCGTGCTACGGGCGCTTCTCTTCGGGCTGGTCCTGTGTGTTCTCGACGAGCTCGGATTCTGCTTCTGCTTCTGCAGCTGCTTCTTCCTCTTCGGCTTCCTTGGCGGCGAAGGCTTCTGCGGCGGATGCGTAGGGATCGGTGATGCGGCCACCGCTGGCGATCGCGATCTCGGGAAGCCTGACGAAGCTGACCGCAGGCAGGGTCACCTCGGTTCCGTCGGTGAGTTCCGCGCGCGCCCAACTCCGCTTCGGGAAGCGGAAACCCTTGACGTCGTCCCAGGCGAGGGTGCGCTTGGAGAACGTCGAGCGGACCTCGAGGCCGTCAGGGCTGACGGTGGTGCGCAGTCGCGCGACGAGATAGACGGCGATGATCGGAAGGATCAGCAACCAGCTGAAGGCGACGGGCCACCCGAAGATCGGGAAGCTGACCGCGAACAGAAGGAACGCGCACGCCATGTAAGCGAGCTGCGAAATGCGGATGACGTGCCGAAGTGGTTTCGGCGTGTGGGATGATTGAGCCGGTGGCACGGGCTGCTGCGAAGTTGACACCTCTACATCTTCGCATTGCAGCCGATGTATCTCAGATTCTGGGACGGTCGACTCACCAAGTTTGCCGTTCGCGACTAGCGCCTCTACTGTCGAGTGCGTGAAACAGAATGAGTTGCTCGTAATCGGCCGGCGCGTCGTCGCCTGAGTCGATTTTTCAACTCACCAGATAACGACGCGCCACCCTCGCTCAGCAGATGCTGACGGGGGTTTTTTGTTGCCCGGAGCCAGAATCAGAGGATTTCCCAGTGAGCGCACCAACAGCACGGCCTCAACCCACGCCGCGCAAGTCAGGGACACCGAGCCCGACAACCGCGGCTGCCGCAACCCAGACGGCCAACCGTCGCCAGCTCCCGCCTGAGCGGGTAACCGGCGCGCAGTCTGTGGTTCGAGCCCTCGAAGAGCTCGAGGTCGACACGGTATTCGGCATTCCCGGCGGTGCCGTGCTCCCGGTTTACGACCCACTCTTCGATTCGGTCAAGGTTCGCCACGTGCTCGTGCGCCACGAGCAGGGTGCAGGCCACGCTGCCACCGGTTACGCCCAGGCGACCGGCAAGGTCGGCGTCTGCATGGCCACCTCGGGTCCCGGTGCGACCAACCTGGTCACGCCGCTGGCCGACGCGCAGATGGACTCCGTTCCGATCGTGGCGATCACCGGACAGGTGGCGCGCTCGCTGATCGGTACCGACGGCTTCCAGGAAGCCGACATCTCAGGCATCACGATGCCGGTCACCAAGCACAACTTCCTGATCACCGACGCGATCGACATCCCGCGCATCATGGCCGAGGCCTTCTACCTCGCGGCCAGCGGTCGCCCCGGCGCCGTCCTGGTCGATATCCCCAAGGACATCCTGCAGTCGCAGACCACGTTCTCGTGGCCGCCGGAGATGCGTCTGCCGGGCTACCGCCCGGTGACCAAGCCGCACGGCAAGCAGGTTCGTGAAGCTGCACGTCTGATCGCCGACGCCAAGTCGCCGGTTCTGTACGTCGGTGGCGGCGTCATCAAGTCCGACTCCTCGCCGGAGCTGCTCGAATTGGCCGAGCTGACCGGTATCCCCGTCGTCACCACGCTGATGGCCCGCGGAGCGTTCCCGGACAGTCACGACCTCAACTGCGGTATGCCGGGAATGCACGGCACCGTTGCCGCAGTCGCCGCTCTGCAGCGTAGCGATCTACTGATCACCCTCGGTGCGCGTTTCGACGACCGCGTCACCGGTCAGTTGAATTCCTTCGCGCCCGACGCCAAGGTCATCCATGCCGACATCGACCCGGCCGAGATCGGCAAGAACCGCTACGCGGACGTCCCGATCGTGGGCGACTGCAAAGAGGTCATCACCGAACTCATCGAGGCGATCCGTGCCGACATGGCCACGGGCACCACGTTCGACCTCACCGAGTGGTGGGCGTACCTGAACGACATCCGTCGTACGTACCCGCTGAGCTACGACCGTCCCACCGACGGTCAGCTGAGCCCGGAGTACGTGATCCAGACCGTCGGCAAGCTCGCCGGACCGGATGCCATCTACTGCGCCGGCGTCGGTCAGCACCAGATGTGGGCCGCGCAGTTCGTCGGCTACGAGAAGCCGCGCACGTGGCTCAACTCGGGCGGGCTCGGCACCATGGGGTACGCGGTTCCCGCAGCCATGGGCGCCAAGATGGGTATGCCCGACACCGAGGTGTGGGCGATCGACGGCGACGGCTGCTTCCAGATGACCAATCAGGAACTCGCAACCTGCGCACTCGAAGGTATTCCGATCAAGGTTGCCCTCATCAACAACGGCAACCTCGGCATGGTGCGCCAGTGGCAGACACTCTTCTATGAAGAGCGCTACTCCAACACCAACCTCGGAACGCACGGCGCCATCCGCATCCCGGACTTCGTGAAGCTCGCAGAAGCATTGGGCTGCCACGGAATTCGTGTCGAGCGTGAAGAAGATGTCGAAGCTGCGATCCGTGAGGCGCAGTCCATCAACGACAAGCCTGTCGTGATCGACTTCATCGTCACCGCCGACGCACAGGTGTGGCCGATGGTCGCTGCCGGAACGAGCAACGACGAAATCATGGCGGCCCGGGGCATCCGGCCGCTGTTCGACGACGACGAGGCAGTTGCCGAGCCCGCCGTCATCCACGAAGCCATGTCACGCGAGCAAGCCGGACCCGCCGCGGGCACAGGGGAGGATCAGAAGTGAGCACCAGTCACACCCTCAGTGTTCTCGTCGAGGACAAGCCAGGCGTGCTGGCTCGCGTCTCCGCACTTTTCTCCCGCCGCGGATTCAACATCGAATCCCTTGCGGTGGGCGGAACCGAGATCCCCGAGATCTCACGTATGACCATCGTCGTCACGGTCGACGAGTTCCCTCTCGAGCAGGTGACGAAGCAGCTCAACAAGCTGATCAACGTCATCAAGATCGTCGAGCAGGACGGTGAAGCATCCGTCGCTCGCGAGCTCGTGCTCATCAAGGTGCGCGCTGATGCAAGCGTGCGCACGCAGGTCATCGAAACGGTGAACCTGTTCCGCGCCAAGGTGATCGACGTCTCTCCGGAGTCCGTCACCATCGAGGCGACCGGTACTCGGTCCAAGCTGGATGCACTGCTGCGGATGCTTGATCCGTACGGTATCCGGGAGATCGTTCAGTCCGGGGTCGTGGCAGTCGGTCGAGGGCCGAAGTCGATCACGGCCACCCGCTAGTACTTTTAGACACGTAAAAATCCAAGGAGAGGTTGAGAACTGTGGCAGTCGAGATGTTCTACGACGACGATGCCGATCTGTCGATCATTCAGGGCCGCAAGGTTGCTGTGATCGGCTACGGAAGCCAGGGCCACGCCCATTCGCTGAGCCTGCGTGACTCGGGCGTCGATGTGCGCATCGGCCTCAAGGAAGGCTCGAAGTCGCGTGAGAAGGCTGAAGAGCAGGGGCTGACGGTCGGTACGCCGGCAGAGGTTTCCGAGTGGGCCGACGTCATCATGGTGCTCGCACCTGACACCGCTCAGGCGAGCATTTTCACCAATGACATCGAGCCGAACCTCAAGGACGGCGACGCGCTGTTCTTCGGTCACGGCCTGAACATTCACTTCGACCTGATCAAGGCTCCGGAGTTCGTCACCGTCGGCATGGTCGCCCCCAAGGGCCCCGGCCACCTGGTGCGTCGTCAGTTCGTCGACGGCAAGGGCGTTCCCGCGCTCATCGCCATCGACCAGGATCCCAAGGGTGAAGGCCAGGCTCTTGCTCTGTCCTACGCCAAGGGCATCGGCGGAACCCGCGCAGGCGTCATCAAGACCACGTTCAAGGAAGAGACCGAGACGGACCTCTTCGGCGAGCAGGCCGTGCTCTGCGGCGGCACCGAGGAACTGGTCAAGACCGGTTTCGAGGTCATGGTCGAGGCCGGCTACGCACCCGAGATGGCGTACTTCGAGGTTCTGCACGAGCTCAAGCTCATCGTCGACCTCATGTACGAGGGTGGCATCGCCCGCATGAACTACTCGGTGTCCGACACCGC
>NZ_JASHKY010000041.1:0-33019 GCF_030056935.1 Rhodococcus sp. IEGM 1302
CCCTTGTAGACCACGTTGGACTTGCAGTTGGGCTGCGAATGATCCACCAGCAGACGCTGTTCCAGATGCTGGCCGGCGTCGGCGAAGTACAGGCCGAGCAGTTCGGCGTCGCCGCCCGGTCCGTCGTACTTGACGGTGGCGGACAGGCGCACCAGGTCGCCGCCCAGGCTGATCGAGGTGTACCGAAGCACTGCGTCGCGGTTCAGGCGAGCGTGGTGTGACGTCACGTGAACTGCGTCGTCCGCCCAGTCCTGGATGGCCACCACGGTCAGCTGCGAACTGTCACCGAGAACGAATTCGATGTTCTCCGCGAAGGTTCCGCTGCCGCGCTGGTCGATCACGAACGTCGCCTTGGCGAACTGCGCCAGACGAATCTGGGTGTGTCCGTAGGCGACGTTGTCGACTCCGGGGCCGGTCATGGTGACCACAACGGGCTTCTCGACCTCGACCTCGGCACCAACCGAGATAACCGTTGCCGTCTCGAAGCTCGAATACGCCTGCGCTGCAATGCGATCAGCGGGAACGCCGGCTTTGCCCAGACGTGCGTCGTCACGCCCGACGGTCTCGACGGTGATGTCGCTTCCGCCGTCGACCTCGACGGTGACCTGTCCGTTGGCGACGGCGCTGCCGTCGTGCAATCCCCGGAGGCGACGCAGCGGGGTGAACCGCCAGATCTCGTCACGTCCGCCGGGAACCTCGAAAGCATTGACGTCGAACGAGGAGAACTGCTCACCCTTGTTCGTGATGGGTGAGCCTGTGGCTGCACCCTTTACAGGAGCGGTCGGGTTCTCCCCGGCAACAGCTCCGATGACTCCGGTCTCTGGCGTGGTCACTAACCCACAGCCCCTTCCATCTGAAGTTCGATAAGGCGGTTGAGCTCGAGCGCGTACTCCATCGGGAGTTCCTTCGCGATGGGCTCGACGAATCCACGCACGATGGTGGCCATCGCCTCGTCCTCGGTCAGTCCGCGGCTCATCAGGTAGAAGAGCTGATCGTCACTGACCTTCGAAACGGTGGCCTCGTGACCCATGGTGACGTCGTCCTCGCGGATGTCGACGTACGGGTAGGTGTCGCTTCGGCTGATCTGGTCGACCAGCAGAGCGTCACACTTGACGGTCGACTTGGAGCCGTGGGCACCCTTGTTGACCTGCACCAGACCGCGGTACGACGCACGTCCACCACCACGGGCGACAGACTTGCTGATGATGGTCGAGGACGTGTGCGGCGCGAGGTGGAGCATCTTGGCGCCGGTGTCCTGGTGCTGGCCCTCGCCGGAGAACGCAACGGAGAGAACCTCACCGCGGGCGTACTCGCCCATCAGCCACACGGCCGGGTACTTCATGGTGACCTTGGAGCCGATGTTGCCGTCGACCCACTCCATGGATCCGCCTGCCTCGACCTTGGTGCGCTTGGTCACCAGGTTGTAGACGTTGTTGGACCAGTTCTGGATGGTCGTGTAGCGGCAGTGGCCGCCCTTCTTCACGATGATCTCGACGACGGCCGAGTGCAGTGAATCGGACTTGTAGATCGGCGCGGTGCAACCCTCGACATAGTGCACGGAGGCATCTTCGTCGACGATGATCAGGGTGCGCTCGAACTGACCCATGTTCTCGGTGTTGATGCGGAAGTACGCCTGCAACGGGATGTCCACGTGGACTCCCGGCGGAACGTAGATGAACGAGCCACCGGACCACACGGCGGTGTTCAGCGCGGAGAACTTGTTGTCGCCGGCCGGGATGACCGATCCGAAGTACTCCTTGAACAGCTCCGGGTGCTGCTTGAGACCGGTGTCCGTGTCGAGGAAGATGACGCCCTGCTCCTCGAGGTCCTCACGGATCGAGTGGTAGACGACCTCGGACTCGTACTGAGCTGCGACGCCGGCAACGAGGCGCTGCTTCTCCGCCTCGGGGATGCCGAGCTTGTCGTACGTGTTCTTGATGTCCTCGGGCAGGTCTTCCCACGACTCGGCCTGCTTCTCGCTGGACCGGACGAAGTACTTGATGTTGTCGAAATGAATACCTTCGAGGTCGCTGCCCCAGTTCGGCATCGGCTTCTTGTCGAAGGTGCGCAGCGCCTTGAGGCGGATGTCGAGCATCCACTCGGGCTCGCTCTTCTTGGCGGAGATGTCCCGCACGACAGCCTCGGACAACCCGCGCTGCGCGCTGGCTCCGGCTTCGTCGGAATCGGACCAGCCGTAGCCGTAATGACCGAGGGACGCGATGGTCTCTTCCTGCGTGAGCGGCTCGGTGCCTGCTGCCGCAGTGGTAGTCGCCTGGTCTGATGTGACGGTCATGCGAGCTCCTTCCGGAGTCTTGTTTCTTGACGGCTGCTCGGGCTCAGCGAGGGCTGGTCGCTGTGGTCGAGCAGTTCTGACTTTGAAGAACTAGCTGAAAAATCTCTATTCGAACGCTGCACGGTGGCAACGCTCTGTAGAACACTCTGGTCCGGTCATCTACTCCCGGTGGACACGAGGGGCACGTGCGTCGTGCAGGCGCAGTCACCGTTGGCGATGGTCGCCAGACGCTGAACATGAGTCCCGAGCAATTGCCGGAATGCTTGCTGCTCTGCCTCGCACAGTTCCGGAAACTCTTCTGCCACATGGGAAACCGGGCAATGGTGTTGGCAGATCTGCACGCCGTTGCCGACCGGCCGGGTCGACGCCGCGAACCCCACCGCGTTGAAGGCTTCGGCGATTGCGTCCGCTGTCGCCTCGACGTTGTCGACATCTGTCGGATCAGCCGGTTCGACGTCTCCGACGATCGCCTGAACCCGACGCTTGGCGAACTCCTCGATTGCCGCGTCTCCGCCGATTTCACGGAGTTGCCGCATCGCGGCTCCCGCCAGATCGTCGTAGGTGTGGCCGAGGCGGCCTCGGCCGGTCGCGGTGATCTGGAACTGCTTGGCGGGACGACCTCGTCCACGCTGACGCAGCGACGCCGCCGAAGCGGTTCGGGCTTCCCCGGACTCGATCAAAGCGTCCAAGTGACGTCGGACACCTGCGGCACTCAAACCGAGGCGCGTGCCGATTTCGGAGGCGGTAATGGGGCCTTCTTCGAGTAGCAGCTTGACCACTGCGGCCCGGGTCTGGCCTTCGACGCTCACCGTCACCGGATTTGCGGCAGCACTAGGCGAGGTCGCTACAGTGGGCTGACCTGCAACTTCCTTGCTTCGAGGGTCTGACGCATTTCTTTTCACAACACAAGTGTGACGGAATTCTTTTCACAGGTCTACTAAGGGCAACCTGCATTACATTCGGGAATATCCGGACAACGCACGTTGTTTGTGCTGGTCTGTCCGGCTGGATCGAGCCGCTACGCTGCCTGGTGTGCCGCAGACCCCCGAGAAGACGACGACCGCGCGATCGGCGCGCGCGATCCTGCTGGAAAAACCCAAGGCACTCGCGCTTTCCACGATCGGCGTTCGGCCTTTCGGTTCCGCTCCCCGGCAGAGTATGGCCGCCGTGCTGCACGGCGACGAGGACGAGCGCCCGGGCCTGAACGCGAAGGAAACCGCACAACTGCGAGGGATTCGCCGATTCGGCGCAACCGGCGCGGTCTTGATGGCAGTCGGAGCGCTCGGCGCCGGCGCACAACCCGTCCTGCAGAATCCGACCGCAGGACTTCGAGTCCTCAGCCTTCCCGGACGTATGCCGACGGTCTCACTCACCATGACGATGACCGGAACCGTGCTCGTCGTTCTGGCCTGGCTGATGATGGGCCGATTTGCAGTCGGGGACATACGCAGCCGTTCCGGCGCACCGCGGCGCATGACCCGTTCCCAGTTGGACCGCACACTCCTGCTGTGGATCCTGCCGCTCTCGGTCGCACCGCCGATGTTCAGCCGCGACGTCTACTCGTATCTGGCTCAAAGCGAAATCGCGGCCCGTGGACTCGATCCGTACGCCATCGGCCCCAAGGCGGCACTGGGCGTCGACCACGTTCTCACCCGCACGGTTCCGACGATCTGGCGCGACACCCCGGCTCCGTACGGTCCGTTCTTCCTGTGGCTGGGACGCGGGATCAGCTCACTGACCGGCGACAACATCGTGGCCGGAATCTTCTTGCACCGCTTGCTCGCATTGGCCGGCGTCGCGCTCATCGTGTGGGCGATACCGCGACTGGCCAAGCGATGCGGTGTCTCTGCCGTCAGTTCGCTCTGGCTCGGTGCCGCGAACCCGCTGTTGCTCTTCCACTTGGTGGCCGGCATCCACAACGAAGCGCTCATGCTCGGGTTGATGCTCGCCGGAATCGAGATCGCCCTCCGCGCAGTCGAAGGGTCCGGGCCCATCCGAGGGCGAGCGCTGTTCTATCTCGTTGCGGGATCAGGTTTGATCGCGTTGTCGTCGACCGTCAAAATTCCGTCCTTGCTTGCGCTGGGATTTGTCGGCATGGCCTTGGCTCGGCGTTGGGGTGGAACCTGGAAAGCCCTGGCGGGAGCCGCGATTCTCCTGGGCATCGTTGCCGCTGTCGTCACGTTTGTCATCAGCGTGGCCAGTGGGCTCGGTATGGGTTGGATCAACACCCTCGACACCGCCACGGCAGTCCGGAGTTGGATGTCCATCCCGACGCTCCTGGGCGTCGGCACGGGATTGGCAGGCGTACTGCTCGGACTCGGCGATCACACGACGGCGATCCTCACGATCACGCGGCCCATCGCTACTCTCGTCGCCATGCTCGTCACCGCACGGATGATGATCTCGGTCTACATGGGCCGCATCCATCCGGTCGGCGGACTCGGCATCGCGCTCGGCGCGATCGTTCTCCTGTTCCCCGTCGTTCAGCCGTGGTACCTGCTGTGGGCGATCCTTCCGTTGGCGGCGTGGGCCACCGCGCCGATTTTCCGCATCCCTGCCGTCGTCTTCACCTCGATCGTCAGCGTCATGTTGATGTCCAACGGCGCCGAATACCTTCCGTTCATGATCGTGCAGGCCGTCATCGCGACCATCCTCACCGCCGGAACGCTCATCGTCTTCACCCGCAATTCACTCCCCTGGCGTAGCGACAAGCCAGTAGCGGAGATCACGAAAGGCGGACCGGTAGACGAAGACAACTCGGCGGGGGCTTACGCTGATTCCCCGTGACCTCGAGAGCCTCCAGATCGTCGACGCCGGCGGTACAGATCCAGGGTGTCGTCAAGTCCTTCGACGGTGTTCGAGCCGTCGACGGTATCGATCTCACTGTCGAGACGGCCCAGGTCGTTGCCCTGCTCGGCCCCAACGGAGCCGGCAAGACAACCACCGTCGAGATGTGCGAAGGGTTTGTCACCCCCGATGCCGGCACGGTTCGAGTGCTCGGTCTCGACCCCATCGCCGACTCCGGTGAAGTCCGCTCGCGAATCGGCGTCATGCTGCAGGGCGGCGGCGCGTACCCCGGGTCCAAGGCCGGGGAAATGCTCGACCTCGTGGCCGCATACTCGGCCGACCCGCTCGATCCCGCCTGGCTCCTTTCCAAACTCGGCCTCACCGATGCGCGCAAGACCCCGTACCGCCGCCTCTCCGGAGGCCAGCAGCAACGACTGTCCCTGGCGTGCGCGCTGGTCGGGCGTCCCGAGTTGGTATTTCTGGACGAACCCACCGCCGGCCTCGACGCTCAGGCGCGCCTGCTCGTGTGGGAACTCATCGACGCTCTGCGACGCGACGGCGTGAGCGTCCTGCTCACCACACACCTCATGGACGAGGCCGAAGCGCTCGCCGACGAACTGGTCATCATCGACCACGGCAAGATCGTCGCGTCGGGAACGCCGGCGGAGGTCACCAGCAAGGGCGCCGAAGGACAACTCCGTCTGACGACGGTTCCCGGTTTGAGCCTCGATTCGCTGGCCGGTTCACTCGCCGGGTTCCGCATCGAGGAATCCAACCCCGGCACCTACGTCGTCGAAGGTGCAATCGATCCGGCAACCGTGGCGACTGTCGCAACGTGGTGTGCCGATCAGGACGTGCTGATCAACGACATTCGCGTCGATCAACGGAGTCTGGAAGACGTCTTCCTCGAATTGACGGGCCGGGAACTGAGGGGATGACGGAGATCAAGGTCATGAACGAAACAGCGTCGAACGGCCAGAGCAGTCCCATCAGCGTTGCCAGAGACCGGCGACTCGCCGAGAACCGCTTCGAGCCAGGCACCTTCTCGCCGGATCCCCGCCCCAATTCGGCGGCCAAGATGCTGGCGGCGCAGACCAAACTGGAGTTGACTCTTCTGCTCCGCAACGGTGAGCAATTGCTGCTCACCATGTTCATCCCGATCACCCTGCTCATCGGACTGTGTCTACTTCCGATCGGCGATTTGGGCGATTCTCGGGTCGATACCGTGCTCCCTGGTGTCATGATGGTTGCCGTGATGTCGACGGCGTTCACCGGACAGGCCATCGCCGTCGGATTCGACCGCCGATACGGCGCGCTCAAGCGACTCGGTGCAACGCCGCTACCGCGGTGGGGAATCATCGCAGGCAAGAGCGCTGCCGTCATCATCGTCGTGGCTCTGCAGTCACTCTTGCTCGGCGCTATCGGTTTGGCGTTGGGATGGCGTCCGTCATTCGTCGAACTTGTACTCGGCGCAGTGGTCATTGCCATCGGTACTGTCACATTTGCAGCGCTTGGCCTACTGCTCGGCGGTACTTTGCGAGCAGAGATCGTTCTCGCTCTCGCCAACATCCTGTGGTTCATCATGGTGGGCATCGGCAGTGTGGTCTTCGCCAGTGGTGAACTTCCGACCGCCGTCCACACGCTGGTCCGCATTGTTCCGTCCGGCGCTCTCGCACACGCACTCGAAGCGGCCCTCGACACCTCGATGGACTGGTTCTCGATTCTCGTACTTCTCATCTGGGCCGCAGTGGCCGGAGTCTGCGCAGCAAGGTGGTTCAAGTTCACGTGAGTACACGACGGACAGCTCAGATCGTCGGCTGTGTGGCCGCAACAGTCATGTTGTGTGCCGGACCCGCAACGGCGACCCCTTCGGTGTCCGGTCCACTCGCACCTGCAAATCCGTACCTCGGTCCCGTCGGTACTTCCACCATGCACGGTGACGCGGGCTCGTCCGACGTCACTCCGCTGCCTGGTCCAGGAACCGGCCCACACGAGGTGACTGCTTTCCCGATGATGGCCGCCTGCCCGACGGTCCTCCAGGGTTCCGACGGCATGGTCGTCTCGCTCTGCACGACGATGATCGGCCAGATCCCGACCATCCATTTGATCGATCCGAAGGCCGACGCCACGCCGTTGGGTAGATCCGTAGCACAACTGCCGCTCGCGAAGGGCAGTCTGCTCGGCGGCGTCTACGCCTACCTCGACAACGAGAACCGTCTCGTAGCCGTCGACGGAAACCGTCAACTGGTCCGCATTTCCCATGCGCAGAATCCGGACGGCAGTTGGCGGCTGGAACTCGCGGATGTCATCGATCTCAGTGGTGCGGTTGCCGCCGACGACAACGTCACCGGCCTCGCTCCGGACTGGGAAGGCAATGTCTGGTTCGCCACCGGGCACGGCACCGTCGGGTATGTCGGCGCGGATCGAATCGCGCACAGCATTGCGCTCCCCGAAGGTGAACAGGTGCAGAACAGCATCTCCACCTCCCCGACGGGCACTGCTGTCGCAACGACCCACGCGCTCTACCAACTGAAGCGAAATGGCGACGAGGTCGTCATCGACTGGCGTCAGCCGTACGACCGCGGGCCGGCCCGTAATCCGGGTCAGCTCAGCTGGGGAACCGGATCGACGCCGACATACTTCGGCCCGTCGACGGGCAGCGATTTCTTGACCATCGTCGACAACGCCCACCCGACAGTGAGCTTGCATGTCTATCGCGCTGACACGGGCGCCGAGGTGTGCACGCAGCCGGTGTTGTCCGCTGCCAGCCAGGACGGCTCACCGAGCGGCAGCGAGAACTCCCCCGTCGGCATCGGTCATTCCGTCTACGTCGCCGGCACTTACGGATACCCGTACCCCACGACTCCTGAAGGTGCCGGTCCAGCGGTCCCCGCCACGGCACCCTTCAACGGCGGAATGACCCGCGTCGACATCGATCCGGTCGGCTGCCATGTCGTGTGGGACAACACGATTCGTAGCTCCGCGGTACCTCACCTCTCGACGGCTGACGGCTCGATTTACACGGTGACACGGGACGGTGCTCCGAACACCTCTCCGCTGGACGGTTACTCCTTCGCGGTGATCGACTCGAAGGACGGGTCGCAGATCGGTTCGACTCCGCTGCCGTCGACGATCCTCAACGACACCCTTCAGATGTCTGCACTCATCACCGAGTCGGGCGAGTACTTCCAGGGAACGATCTCGGGAATCGTGCGAGTTCGCGCGAACTGACGCGAGCTGGCCCCAACGACGCGGGGCAGGCGCGGAGCGAGCTGGCCCCAACGACACTGTGTAGTTGATGGGGAACTACGATCGTTGGCGTGGTGAATCGTGTGTATGCCGGATTTTTACGCTTGGTGGATCGACTACCTCTCCCCTCGCTGAAAACGCAGAAAATCATCGCGTTCATCGTGATCCTGACGCAGGGCGGCATCGCTGTCACCGGCGCGGTGGTGCGCGTGACGGACTCGGGACTCGGTTGCCCGACGTGGCCGCAGTGCTTCCCCGGTAGCTTCGTCCCGGTCGGCCACGGACAGGTCGCGGTGATTCACCAAGCCGTCGAGTTCGGCAACCGCCTGCTGACCTTCCTGGTCGTCATCGTCGCCGCTGCGATCGTGCTTGCGGTGACTCGCGCTCGCCGACGCAAAGAAGTGCTTGTCTACGCCTGGATGATGCCGCTCGGCACTGTCGTTCAGGCAGTGATCGGCGGTATCACCGTCCTCACAGGCTTGCTGTGGTGGACGGTCGCCATTCACCTGGTTGCGTCGATGCTGATGGTCTGGGTTGCCACGGTGATGTACGCGAAGATCGCGGAACCCGACGAAGCAACAACTCTGGTCGTGATGCCGAAGCCGATGCGCTGGCTTACCGCGCTGTCAGGTGTCGCGCTCGCCGGCGTTTTGGTCGCTGGAACTCTCGTAACGGGCGCAGGCCCGCACGCCGGCGACAAGGGACTGGACCGGACGGTGCCTCGCCTGGAGATCGAGATCGTGACGCTCGTCCATCTGCACTCACAGCTTCTGGTCGGATATCTCGCGCTGGTCGTGGGTCTGACCTTCGGCCTGTATGCGGTCGGGACATCCGCAGCCGTGAAGATCCGTCTGAAGGTCCTGCTGGGACTGATCCTCGCGCAGTCGCTCATCGGTGTCGTGCAGTACTTCACCGATGTGCCGGAAGTTCTGGTGATCATGCACGTCGCCGGTGCAGGACTGTGCACGGCTGCGACCGCAGCAGTTTGGGCTGCGGGTAAGACCCGCCAGTACACGCCGACCAATTCGCCGATACCAGCTGTCTGACGCTTCAAGACACGTGTGGGGCGTAGGAACACCAAAAGGTGTTCCTACGCCCCACACGTCATTTCAGGATTCGTTGCGAGCTTTCGGGAACCGAGTCTGGTTGGCGACCCAACCGGCCATCTTCTTGAAATGGCCTTCCTGCGGGGTGACGATGCTAGTCAGTTCGCGCTCCCACTCGGCGACGGTGACGTTGTCGAAGGACGCGACGACCGCGTTTGCCGTGGCGAGGTCCTCGACGACCTGATCACCGAGGATGCCGTCGGCACCTACGAGGGTGATGCGAACGCCGGCCAGGCCGACCGGCTGGATGACGGCGCTGGCGGAGCCGCCGTGCTCGGCGACGAACTTGGTGATGGCGTTCACCGTGGACTTCGGCAGTTCCGGCGCGGACGGGGTGGCGTCCGACTTCTCGGTATCGGTGCTCATGACTCGACAATACTGGTCGGTAGCCCGGAAGCGACACCAGGCATGGACTGAGCGTCGGCCGCCTCGGGTGTAGAACAGAAACCATGCGAGCCATCTACGTGACCGAGACCGGCGGACCAGAGGTTCTGACTCTGACCGAACAACCCGAACCGACACCAGGCCCAGGCGATCTACTCGTCAAGACCGAAGCGATCGGCATCAATTTCATCGACACGTACTTCCGAATGGGCCAGTACAAGCGTCCGCTCCCCTACATTCCCGGCGACGAGGGCAGCGGTGTCGTCGAAGCTGTCGGTTCCGAGGTCAACGAATTCGCCGTGGGCGACCGGGTCGCGTGGGCCGCTGCCACTGGCAGCTATGCCGAGAAGGTGGCTGTTCCCGCCGCAGTCGCCGTGAAAGT
Organism: Rhodococcus sp. IEGM 1302; assembly: GCF_030056935.1. Classification (NCBI taxonomy): domain Bacteria; kingdom Bacillati; phylum Actinomycetota; class Actinomycetes; order Mycobacteriales; family Nocardiaceae; genus Rhodococcus; species Rhodococcus sp. IEGM 1302. The sequence goes on from NZ_JASHKY010000041.1 coordinate 10,202, forward strand.
GCCTGACGGTGTCCCGGCATCGGCCGCAGCGTCGGCGCTCCTGCAGGGGATGACAGCGCACTACCTCGCGAAGTCGACGTATCCGATCCAGAGCGGCGACACCGTGCTCGTGCACGCAGGCGCGGGCGGCGTCGGGTTGATCCTGACGCAGATGGCCGTCAGCCTCGGGGCGAAGGTCATCACGACTGTGTCATCGGATGCAAAGGAAGAACTCTCGCGCGGCGCCGGTGCCTCGGAGGTTCTGCGGTACGACGAGGACATCGCAGCGCGAGTCCGGGAGTTGACCGGCGGCGAAGGAGTAGCGGCGGCATACGACGGCGTCGGCGCGACAACTTTTGATTCGAGCTTGGCTTCCGTGCGCATCCGCGGCACGGTCGCTTTGTTCGGTGCGGCCAGTGGACCGGTTCCGCCTGTCGACCCGCAGCGGCTCAATTCGTCGGGTTCGCTGTTCCTGACGCGTCCGACGCTCGCGCATCACATTCGCACTCGAGAGGAACTGACCTGGCGTGCCGGCGATGTCTTCGACGCCATTGCGGCCGGGAAACTCGATATTCGCGTCGGCGCCGAGTATCCCCTCGCCGATGCGGCAACAGCGCATCGGGATCTGGAAGGTAGAGCAACGACCGGGTCGATCGTTCTGATCCCCTAGCGAAGTGCTGTGCGCCTTTATTAACCGCCCGCGGTTAATAAAGGCGCACAGCAGAATCAGCTGAGCATGTCGCTGATCGTCTGGAGTCCGAGAACCGAGTCGACGGCGAGGCCGACGAACACGATCGCAAGATAGTTGTTGGACTGCAGGAACAGGCGGAGCGGTTTGACCTGAGCACCACCGCGAACGCTGCGGTACAGCTGATGAGCCATGAGCAGGAACCACGCACCGGCGACGATGGTGATTGCGGCGTAGATGACGCCCGACGCGGGGACGAGGACAAGCGTCGTGACGACCATTGCCCAGCTGTAGAACAGAATCTGCTTGGTGACGTGCTCTTCGGTGGCGATCACCGGAAGCATGGGAACACCGGCAGCTTTGTAGTCCTCTTTGTATCGCATCGCCAGCGCCCAGGTGTGCGGCGGCGTCCAGAAGAAGATGATCAGGAACAGCACGACGGGCTGCCAGCTCAGCGACCCGGTGACAGCTGCCCAGCCCACGAGGACGGGCATACATCCGGCTGCGCCACCCCAGATGACGTTCTGCCAGGTACGACGCTTGAGAACCATCGTGTAGATGAGGACGTAGAACGCGATCGTGATCACGACGAGGATGCCGGCCAAGAGGTTGGCTCGCCACCACAGCCACAGGAACGACGCGAGTCCGAGAAGGAGCCCGAAGACGAGCGCGTTGCGCGTCGGCACCGCCTCGCGGGCCAGCGGACGCTTCGCCGTGCGCTTCATGACCTTGTCGATGTCGGCGTCGACGACGCAGTTGAGCGAGTTCGCACTCGCCGCGCCCATCCAGCCACCGAAGAGGGTGCTGAGGATCAGAACGATGTCGACTGTTCCGCGATCGGCCAGCAGCATTGCCGGAATGGTTGCCACCAACAGCAATTCGATCACTCGCGGCTTCGTGAGCGCGATATAAGCCAGAACCTTGCCCGTTGCGCGACCCCACACCGTATCGGTATTGGTCGCCCGCGGGGCGGCACCTGGGCTGCCGAAGCCATGTCCGCTCGGCTGTTGCCCTGTCCGCACGTTCTCTCCTTGCACCACGCGTTACCGCACTAACTCTTCACGACACACTGCTGACACTGTTCTCTACTACGAACGATGGTAGACCGCAGCCATTGAGGAACCGAATCGACCCGGACAGCCAGGACCATTAGGCTGGGTTACGCAGTGGAGGGACACCCCACCCTCGCAATCCACGTACACCATGTCAGGAGACATCTGCCAGTGTCGATCACAGACGAGATCCACGTCCTCACGCAACCCGTCCACCCCTCGGACTGGACCGACCTGGACACCAAGGCTGTCGATACCGCCCGCGTGCTCGCCGCCGACGCGGTTCAGAAGGTCGGCAACGGCCATCCCGGAACTGCAATGAGCTTGGCGCCGTTGGCATACACCCTCTTCCAGCGCGTCATGCGCCACGATCCTTCGGATGCAGAATGGGTCGGCCGTGACCGCTTCGTTCTCTCCTGTGGCCATTCATCCTTGACGCTGTACACCCAGCTCTACCTGTCGGGCTACGGTCTCGAGCTCGCTGACCTCGAAGCTCTCCGCACGTGGGGCGCACTGACCCCCGGCCACCCCGAGGTCGGCCACACCGTCGGCGTCGAGATGACCACCGGTCCGCTGGGCCAGGGCCTTGCGTCCGCAGTCGGTATGGCGATGGCTGCGCGTCGTGAGCGCGGACTGTTCGATCCGGAGACCCCGGTCGGCTCCTCCCCCTTCGACCATCACATCTACGTGATCGCGTCCGACGGTGACATCGAAGAAGGCGTCACGTCCGAGGCCTCGTCCCTCGCCGGTGTCCAGGAACTGGGCAACCTCATCGTCTTCTACGACGACAACAAGATCTCCATCGAGCACGACACCACCATCGCTCTCGGCGAAGACGTCGGAAAGCGATACGAGGCGTACGGCTGGCACGTTCAGCACGTCGAAGGTGGCGAGAACGTCTCCGGCATCCTCGACGCGGTTGCCGCGGCCAAGGCCGTCGTCGATCGTCCGTCCATCATCTTGCTCCGCACCATCATCGGTTTCCCGGCTCCGAAGAAGATGAACACCGGCGACGTCCACGGCTCCGCTCTCGGTGCCGACGAAGTTGCAGCGGTCAAGGAAGCCCTCGGCTTCGATCCGGCCAAGTCCTTCGACGTCGACGCCGACGCTCTGGCTCACGCCCGTGAGGTCGTCTCCCGCGGCGCCGACGCACGCAAGGCATGGCAGGTCGAGTTCGACGCGTGGGCTGCACGTGAGACCGAGCGCAAGGAACTCTTCGACCGCCTGTTCGCCGGTGAGTTCCCCGCCGGCTGGGCCGACGCTCTCCCGACCTACGAGGCCGACGCCAAGGGCGTTGCGACTCGCAAGGCCTCCGGTTCGGCACTCAACGCGCTCGGACCGATCCTGCCCGAGCTGTGGGGCGGCTCCGCCGACCTCGCCGGCAGCAACAACACCACCATCAAGGGCGCAGATTCGTTCGGCCCGTTCTCCATCTCCACAAACGACTGGAATGCGCAGCCTTACGGCCGCACGCTCCACTTCGGCATCCGCGAGCACGCGATGGGCTCGATCCTCAACGGCATCGCGCTTCACGGACCCACCCGCCCGTACGGCGGAACCTTCATGGTCTTCTCCGACTACATGCGTCCGGCGGTTCGCCTGGCCGCACTGATGAAGACTGCCGTCACCTACGTCTGGACCCACGACTCCATCGGTCTCGGCGAAGACGGCCCGACCCACCAGCCGGTCGAGCACCTCGCTGCTCTTCGTGCGATCCCGAACCTCGCCGTCGTCCGCCCGGGTGACGCCAACGAGACCTCGTTCGCATGGCAGGCAGCACTCGAGAACAAGACGGGCCCGACGGCTCTGGCACTCACTCGCCAGGACATCCCGGTTCTCGAAGGCACCAAGGAGAAGGCTGCCGAGGGTGTCAAGCGCGGCGCTTACGTCCTCGTCGACGCAGCCAACGGTTCGCCCGAGGTCATCTTGCTGGCGACCGGTTCTGAACTGCATCTGGCCACCGAGGCTCGCGAAACCCTCGAAGCTCAGGGCGTCGCAACCCGCGTCGTTTCCGTGCCGTGCCTCGATTGGTTCCTCGAGCAGGATCAGGCGTACCGCGACGAGGTCATTCCGCCCGCCGTGCGCGCGCGTGTGTCCGTCGAAGCCGGCATCGCGATGCCGTGGTGGCGCATCCTCGGCGACGCCGGTCAGGCCGTCTCGCTCGAGCACTACGGCGCTTCCGCCGATTACAAGACCTTGTTCCGGGAGTTCGGCATCACTGCCGACGCGACTGTCGAAGCCGCGCAGCGCTCCCTCGCAGCTGTGAAGGGATGATCTCGATGACACAGAACGTGAATACCGAAAAGCTCTCCGCTGCAGGCGTTTCCATCTGGCTCGACGACCTCTCGCGGGATCGCATCCAGTCCGGCAACCTGCAGAACCTCATCGACACGAAGTCGATCGTGGGTGTCACGACCAACCCGTCGATCTTCCAGGCGGCACTGTCCAAGGGATCGGCGTACGACGCTCAGGTCCGTGAGCTCGCACAGCGCGGCGCCGATGTCGACGCCACCATCACCGCGGTGACCACCGACGACGTGCGTGCTGCGTGCGACATCCTGGCTCCGCAGTTCGAGGCGTCGAACGGCGTCGACGGCCGCGTGTCCATCGAAGTCGATCCTCGCCTGGCTCACGACACCGACGCCACCGTCGCGCAGGCGATCGAGCTGCACAAGATCGTCGATCGTCCGAACGTCCTGATCAAGATCCCCGCGACGCTGGCAGGCATTCCCGCCATCGCCAAGGTGATCGGTGAGGGCATCAGCGTCAACGTCACCTTGATCTTCTCGGTCGAGCGCTACGAAGCTGTCATGGGCGCATACCTGGAAGGTCTGGACACCGCCAAGGCTGCCGGCCGCGACATCTCGTCCATCGAGTCGGTCGCCTCGTTCTTCGTCTCCCGCGTGGATTCCGAGATCGACAACCGCCTCACGGCAATCGGCACGCCGGAAGCCCTCGAGCTTCGCGGCAAGGCTGCACTCGCAAACGCGCGTCTGGCGTACAACGCGTACCAGCAGATCTTCGAGGTGCAGCCGCGCTTCCAGGCTCTTCTGGCCGACGGCGCCAAGGCTCAGCGTCCGCTGTGGGCGTCGACCGGCGTGAAGAACCCGGATTACCCCGACACGCTCTACGTCACCGAGTTGGTTGCGCCGAACACGGTCAACACCATGCCGGAGAAGACGCTCGACGCCCTCGCCGACCACGGCGAGATCACCGGCGACACGATCTCGGGCACCGCTCAGGAGTCACAGGCGGTCTTCGATCAGCTCGCTGCAGTCGGCATCGATCTTGCGGACGTGTTCGAGGTCCTCGAGACTGAGGGCGTCGACAAGTTCGAGGTGTCCTGGAACGAGTTGCTCGACGCAACCGCCGAGCAGCTCCGCGCAGCAACCCAGAAGAGCTGAGCCTGTGAGCGATTCCGCGGCGGCATCAGATTGGGTGAATCCCCTTCGGGACAGCACCGACAAACGGCTTCCGCACATTGCGGGGCCCTGCGCCCTGGTGATTTTCGGTGTTACCGGCGACCTTGCCAGGCGCAAGCTCATGCCCGCCATCTACGACCTCGCCAACCGTGGACTGTTGCCGCCCGGATTCGCTCTGGTCGGGTTTGCCCGGCGTGACTGGACGGACGAGGACTTCGCGAACGTCGTCCTCGAAGCAGTCAAGGACGGTGCTCGCACCAAGTTCCGTCAGGACGTCTGGGAGAGGCTCGCTGAAGGTATCCGGTTCGTGGAGGGCAGTTTCGACGAGGCCGAGGCCTTCCAGAACCTGTCCGACACGTTGGCCACGCTCGACAACGAACGTGGTATCGGCGGCAATCACGGTTTCTACCTTGCGATTCCGCCCAACGCGTTTCCTCAGGTGCTCGAGCAACTGTCGGCGTCGGGCCTCGCGCAGGCCGAGGACGGTCAGTGGCGACGAGTTGTCATCGAGAAGCCGTTCGGCCACGACCTCGAGAGCGCTCGCGAACTGAACGCCGTCGTCAACAAGGTGTTCCCCGAGGACACGGTCTTCCGTATCGACCACTACCTCGGTAAGGAAACCGTCCAGAACATTCTGGCTCTGCGCTTCGCGAACCAGTTGTTCGATCCGATCTGGAACGCGCACTACGTCGACCACGTTCAGATCACGATGGCCGAGGACATCGGCCTCGGTGGACGCGCGGGGTACTACGACGGCATCGGCGCGGCCCGTGACGTGATCCAGAACCACCTGCTGCAGTTGCTCGCGTTCACGGCGATGGAAGAACCCATCAGCTTCGAGCCGCTCAATCTGCAGGCGGAGAAGATCAAGGTCCTCTCGGCCACTCGCCTTGCCGAGCCCCTCGACGAGACCACCGCACGCGGCCAGTACGCGGGCGGCTGGCAGGGTGGGCTGCCGGTGGTCGGACTCCTCGAAGAAGACGGCTTCGCAGCGGACTCCATCACGGAGACCTTTGCCGCCATCACCCTAGAGGTCGACACCCGTCGCTGGGCGGGTGTGCCGTTCTACCTGCGCACGGGCAAACGACTCGGACGCCGTGTCACCGAGATCGCGGTGGTGTTCAAACGTGCACCGCACCTACCGTTCGACAAGACGATGACCGAAGACCTCGGCCAGAACGCTCTGGTCATCCGCGTGCAGCCCGACGAGGGCGTCACCATGCGGTTCGGCTCGAAGGTTCCCGGATCGAGCATGGAAGTCCGTGACGTCAACATGGACTTCTCGTACGGCCAGGCTTTCACCGAGTCGTCACCGGAGGCGTACGAGCGACTCATTCTCGACGTGTTGCTCGGCGAGCCGTCCCTCTTCCCGGTCAACGCCGAAGTCGAATTGTCTTGGGAAATCCTCGATCCCGTCCTCGAACACTGGGCAGCCGGCGGCAAGCCGGAACCCTACGAGGCCGGAACGTGGGGACCACCGTCTGCGGACGAAATGATGCAACGCACCGGACGCGAATGGAGGCGACCCTAGTGATTCTCGATTTGCCCTCCACCACCACGGTCCAGGTCAGCAAGAAACTGGTCGAGGTGCGTAAGACCGGCGGCGCTGTCACCTTGGGGCGAGTGCTGACGCTCGTCGTCTGCACCAGGGACACCGGGAATGCCGAGGAAGCCATCGAGGCCGCCAACGAAGCAAGCCGCGAGCACCCTTGCCGCGTCATCGTGCTTCTGCGTGGCGACGAGCAGAGTGAGCCCAGGCTCGATGCTCAGATCCGTGTCGGCGGGGACGCCGGCGCCTCGGAGGTTGTCGTGCTGCGTCTCTACGGTCCCCTGGCGGACCACGAGAGCAGCGTCGTCATCCCGTTCCTGCTCCCCGACACCCCGGTAGTCGCGTGGTGGCCCCTCGAGGCACCCGAGATTCCGGCCAAGGATCCCGTCGGGAAGCTCGCGATACGGCGCATCACCGATGCCACCGGCGCCCCCGATCCGACCGCCACCATCAAGGGGCGACTCGCGTCGTACACCGCCGGCGATACCGATCTCGCCTGGAGTCGCGTCACCTACTGGCGCGCGCTCCTCGCATCGGCTCTCGATCAGCCGCCGCACGAGAAGATCACCTCAGCGGTGGTCTCCGGTCTCAAAACCGAACCGGCACTGGATATTCTCGCCGGTTGGTTGGCGGCCAAGATCGACGGTCCGGTCATTCGGCGTACGGGTGAGCTGACGGTCGAGTTGAAGCTCGAGACCCGCAGTATCTCCATCAGTCGTCCGCAGGAGGGCACGACCGCTACGTTGATCCGCACCGGTCAGCCTGACGCGCTGGTTTCTCTGGGTCGTCGAGAGACACGCGATTGCCTCGCCGAGGAATTGCGTCGGCTCGATCCGGACGAGATCTACGAAGAAGCTCTGGCCGGATTGGAGAAGGTGACCTATGAGTGATGTTGTCGTAGAGAAGTTTTCCGACGCCGGCCAACTTGTCGACGCTGCCGCCGCACGCCTGGTCACGACCATCGTAGATGCCCAGAAGGCTCGAGGGTTTGCGTCCATCGTGCTGACTGGCGGTGGAACCGGCATCGCACTTCTCGAGAAGTTGCATGAAGCTCCCGGCGACATCGACTGGTCGCAGATCGATCTGTACTGGGGCGACGAACGGTTCCTGCCGTCCGGCGATCCCGAGCGGAACGAAGTGCAAGCACGTGAGGCGCTTCTCGATCATGTGCCGGTCGATCCCGACAGGGTACATGCGATGGCCGCATCCGACGGTATCTACGACGGTGATCCACACGGGGCGGCGACGGCGTACGAACAACTGCTGGGCGCTCAGGCACACGGGAATCAGGTTCCGACGTTCGACGTGCACCTGCTCGGTATGGGCGGCGAAGGACACGTCAACTCGTTGTTCCCGCACACCGACGCTGTTCGCGAAGAAGCGCGTTTCGTAGTCGCGGTGACGGACTCCCCCAAGCCGCCACCGGTGCGGATCACCCTCACGTTGCCTGCTGTTCGGCGAGCCAAAGAGGTCTGGCTGCTCGTCTCGGGTGCTGCAAAGGCCGAGGCCGTTGCCAAAGCCGTCGGAGGTGCTTCGGCCGACGACTGGCCGTCCGCCGGCGCCACCGGTTTGGTTGCGACACGTTGGTTCCTCGATTCGGACGCTGCCTCGCAGCTTCCCTGATCTGATTTCACAGATCTGATTTCACACCGGTCGGGAATCGTCTTCGGGCGATTCCCGGCTTGGTGGTACGTCGACGACTTCCTCACCGTGGCGACTTTCGACTACTCGCCGAGTCCGGATCCGATGCGAATTTCCTTTTGACGGAACGGAACTCAATCCCGAGATCCCGTTTCTCCAACCAGCACTGCGCCCCACACAACGATCCATCTCTCCCCTACCTCCTTCATCCGAGTGATTACTACCTTGGACGCCGCGAAGTAAGGTTCGGTTCCGCAGATCGCGTTCACTCTTGAACGAAGCAATCCAGGCGAGAACAATCGAACAATGTCGTGGACACCGAATCCGGACGCACTTCGCGGGCGAGTGGCTGTAGTTGCCGGGGCGACGAGGGGCGCCGGACGCGGAATCGCCGCGGCCTTGGGCGAGGCCGGTGCAACCGTCATCTGCACTGGCCGGAGCACATCTGCCGGAATTCTTCAGTCGGACTATCCGCGCGGAGAGACCATCGAAGAGACGGCAGAGCAGGTCACCGAGCTGGGCGGCGTCGGCGTGCCGATTGCCGTCGATCATCTCAAGAGCAAACAAGTGGCTGATCTCGCCGAACGCTTGCGAATCGACTATCACCACATCGACATCTTGGTCAACGACATCTGGGGCGCGGAATTACTCAAGGGTGGGCCGGCGGAGTGGAACACGCCGGTATGGGAACACGATCTGGACAAGGGCTTTCACATTCTGCGCCTGGCGATCGACACCCACATCACTACGTCGCACCACCTCCTGCCGCTGATGATCGATCGGCCGGGCGGACTGGTCGCCGAAATAACCGATGGCACTACCGAATACAACGCATCGAACTATCGCATCTCGGTGTTCTACGACTTGGCCAAGGTGTCCGTGAACAGGCTCGCATTTTCGCAAGGCCACGAACTTGCCCCGTTCGGCTGTACTGCCGTCGCCATCACTCCCGGGTTCCTGCGATCGGAGATGATGCTCGACAATTTTGGTGTCGGCGAATCGAATTGGCGTGACGCTCTGTTGCCGGAGCGCGATGGCCCGACTGCGCCCGCGGATTTCGCACGCTCCGAGTCACCAAGATTCATCGGACGTGCGATCGCGGCCATCGCTGCCGATCCGAATCGACAGCGATGGAATCAGCGATCGGTCAGTTCAGGCGAACTCGGAACGGAATACGGGTTCACCGACGCGGACGGCAGCCGCCCCGATTTCTGGCGGACCAAATGAATCCGGCTGCGATTATGATCCGCGCATGGCCGAATTCGCGACGATCGACGAATACATCGCTTCGTTTCCCACCGACGTGCAACCAGCCCTCGAGAGTATCCGCGAGACGATTCACAACACGGTTCCAGGCCTCGATGAGACCATCAGCTATCAGATGCCGACCATGACGGTGAACGGAAAGAACCTGATTCACTTCGCAGGCTGGAAAAACCACATCTCGATGTACCCGCTCCCGGCGGGTGACGCCGAGTTCGAGAAGTCCGTCGACCCTTACCGGGCTGCGAAATCAACGGTGAAGTTCCCGCTGAACAAACCGATCCCTCTCGATCTCGTGGCTCAGATCGTCGAATTGCTCGCGCAGCGCCACTAACGTCCGTTCTCGTCGGAGCCTTGTGAGAACGTATGGCCGTGCAGAGACAACCCATCCGCCGCATCAAGGCCGGGCCATCGTCGGGCGCCGACGTAGGCAGCTGGCCGATGACGGTGCCTGCAGTCGCGCAGATCGTTCAGCACGGTCTCGAGCTACCACCGGGTGTCACCATTCTGGTCGGCGAAAACGGAGCGGGAAAGTCGACCGTCATCGAAATTATTGCCGCCGTTCTCGGTCTCAACGCCGAAGGCGGGTCGACCAATACGCGGCATCAGACTCGATCGAGTGAACCGGGCGGCCTCGACCTTGTGCTCGAACGGAGTCCCGGAGCATCGAAGTGGGCGTACTACCTCCGAGACGAAACCCTGCACGGTTTGTACACGTACTTGGAGGACAACCCCAATCCCAAGCGACCTGAACCGCTTTACCATCACCTCTCCCACGGTGAGGCGCTGCTCGAGATCCTGTCGTCGAGGACCTCCGACGGCGGCTTCTATCTCATCGACGAACCCGATGCCGCACTCTCCTTCCAGGGGACCCTGACACTGGCCGCGCTGCTCGGCGAGCTGGTGGAATCCGGCGCGCAGGCGGTGATCGCGACGCACTCGCCGATCATCGCGGCGCTGCCGAACGCCAACCTGCTCGAGATCGGAGAATGGGGAATCCGAGCCTCGAGCTGGGAGGACCTCGATCTGGTGTCGAACTGGCAGCGGTTCCTTCACGACCCGCACACGTACCTGCGCCATCTGATCTAACCTGGAACTCCACCCCAGGAGGCCTCCATGGCATACGACAAAGCGCTGGCTGAGCGTATCCGCGATGCGCTCTCGGGCGAGGACGACGTCGAGGAAGTAAAGATGTTCGGTGGGCTGAGCTTCATGGTGAACGGGAAGCTGGCCGCCAGTGCGAACTCACACGGCAACATCATGGTTCGGTGTGACCCCGATCGAGTCGACGAGCTTCTGACGCACAAGGGTGCAAGCTGGCCCGAGATGCGGGGTAAGCCGATGAGCAAGGGATGGATCGTCGTCGACCGAACCGGGACGAGTTCGAACGTCGAATTCAACGCGTGGATCAAGGAAGCTCTGGACTTCGTTCACTGACAGCTGGGGTGCGTTGCCGAAGATATCTGACGAGACTGGTGTGGCCGCGGGCTCTCGCGTCGGTGAGAGACTAAACCGTGCCCGATCGACCTGAGATTGTCTGTATCTGCGGCTCTGCGCGATTCGCTGAAGAGATGCGGGAGGCGAACCGCGACCTGACGTTCGCGGGCGTGATCGTCGTCGCGCCGGTTGAAGCAGACGAGGCGGTCTCTGTCGAGCAGAAGATCCTGCTCGACGCGCTCCACCTGCGCAAGATCGACCTCGCCGATCGGGTTCTGGTCGTCAACCCTCGCGGATACATCGGTGAGTCCACGCGCCGAGAGATCGCGTACGCGCGCGCCGCCGGCAAACCAGTGTCGTTCACGACGCCGTTTGAACAGTAAGCGCCTCGTCGGTGCGGGCTGCAACGAATGTTCTCACGCCGAGTTGCTCGAGCCCTAGCGCCGGTTCAATCAATTTCGCTCGATTCGGCAAAAGTGAACTGGGCGGCCCTTAGACTCCGGAAAAGCATTGGATTGGGCGGCTCGACGCCGCGGAGGAAAGGTGGTCCGTCCCGTGACGTTCACACCCAATCAGCCGGATCACCAACGCGCCTTCGGGTTTCAGCTGCCGTCGACCCGCGCAATTCCCTCCCTCATGCCCGACCGTTTCGGACCTAGCCTCATCGGATCGCTCTGGGCGTGCGCCGGGATCGTCGCCGGAAGCCTCGGCCCGTGGACGTCATCCTCCGCGCTGGACCACAGTGGTATCGACGAATGCGGAGTGATCACTCTCGTCCTCGCTCTGTGTGCGGTGACCGCGCTGATCACCCTCATGGTTCGAGACGTCACGCCCGAGATCAAGAATCACTGCACCGGCCCTTTGGTCGGAATCGCGGTCTTGATCGTTGCCGTCGGAAACGCCGCGTCCATCGTGCGACGTAGTACCGAGTTCGCAGGGCACACTGCCGGACCGTCCATCGGGTGGGGACTGTGGGTGGTCATCGCGTCCGCAGTGATCCTGTGCATCACGTCGTCGACCGTCGCGCACATGATCAGGTTTCAGGCAGCAATGATCACAAGGTCTTGATCAGACCGCCGTCGATCACGAAATCCGCGCCTGTCACGTTCCCCGCACGATCGCTGGCGAGGAACAACACCAGGTCGGCAACCTCTTCGGGGAAGGTGAACCGCCCAGTCTCGGCTCCGGCCGCGGCGCTTTCGACGATGTCGTCGGCGGCTGATCCGCTCGCCTTCGCCAGCGTCGAGGCCACTCCGTGCTTGCCGAGCCACAACTCCGTTTGCACCGGGCCAGGGCTGACGGTATTGACGCGGATCCCCTGCCCGCCCAGTTCTTTGGACAACGACTTCGAGAAGTTGGTCAACGCCGCTTTGGCGGCGCTGTAGTCGATCACCGTGGGGTCAGGTAAGAATGCGTTGACCGAACTGATCGTCACGATGCTCCCGCCACCTCGGCGGATCAACTCCGGCAGCGCAGCGCGAACAGTGCGTACAGCCGACAAGAACGTCAGATTGAACGACGCCGCCCACTCTTCGTCTGTGATGGCCGCGAAACCGCTCGTTCTCGGGGTGACGGCGCCGACGTTGTTGACCAGGATGTCGACGCCGCCCCTCGCTGCTGCAACCTCGAGCAGTCGGGTTGATCCTTCGACACTCGCGAGGTCGACGCCGACAAAGGTGACGGCGCCGCCAGACTGCAGCGATTCGAGTTCCGGCGAGAGCGTCCGCGAGCCCGCGACGACGTGGACTCCCTCGGCCACCAGGGCCCGAGTGATCGCCAACCCGATACCTTTTCCCGCGCCGGTAACGACGGCAGTTCGTCCGTCCAATTGCAGATCCACTGCGGTCCCCGTTCGGTCCGGTGCGCAGCGTTGGGTGTGCGTGCGACAGCTCTAGAGTCGCCGCACGCACACCCTGGTAAACCTGCAGAACCAGCCGCTGTTACCTAGCCACTGTTACGAAGCGCAGTGGCAAGGCCGTTCATCGTCAGCTGGATACCCCGACGCACCTGATCGCTCTCGTCGCCGGAACGGTACCGACGGATCAGCTCGACCTGTAGATGGTTGAGAGGTTCGAGGTACGGGAACCGGTTGTGGACCGACCGCTCGAGGCCCGAGTTGTCGGCAAAGAGGTTCTCGTTGCCCGTGATTGCCTTGTACATGCGAATTGTGCGTTCGTGCTCGTCGGTGATCATTCCGAAGACTCGATCGCGCAGTTCGGCGTCGGGCACGAGGTCCGCGTACCGGGCCGCCAAACCGAGATCCGACTTCGACATCACCATGGCCATGTTCGAGAGCACGGTTCGGAAGAACGGCCACTTCTCGTACAGGGCCGTCAACGTGGCAAGCCGAGTGTCGTCTCCGTCTATCCATCTTTCGAACGCGGCGCCGGTTCCGTACCAACCCGGAAGCATCACGCGAGACTGACTCCACGAGAGCACCCAGGGAATCGCTCGCAGATCGGAGATCGCCTTGGTCTGCTTGCGCGAGGCCGGACGAGAGCCGATGTTGAGTGCCCCGATCTCGGCGACCGGTGTCGACGCTTCGAAGTACTGCACGAATCCTGGTGTGTCGTGGACCAATTCGCTGTACGCGGTGCGGGCGAGGGCCGCGAGCTCGTCCAGTACCGCGTAGGCAGCGTCGGCATCGCTGCCGAGTCCTTCGACGTCGAGCAACGTCGACTCGATAGTCGCGGCGATGAGTGTTTCGAGGTTGCGATGTGCCAGACGCGGTTCGGCGTACTTGGCCGCAATCACCTCACCCTGCTCGGTGATTCGCAGAGAACCAGCGACTGCACCGGGAGGCTGAGCCAGAATCGCTTCGTAACTCGGTCCGCCGCCACGTCCGACGGTTCCGCCGCGGCCGTGGAAGAGCCTCAACCTGATTCCGCTCTTACGCGCGGCATCGACGAGGTCGAGCTCGGCACGGTACAGCGCCCAGTTGGCAGCTAGATAGCCACCGTCCTTGTTCGAGTCGGAGTACCCGAGCATCACTTCCTGACTGTCACCGCGAGAACGGACGATCGCACGATAGATCGGGATGTCGAGCGTCGCCAGCAATGTGTCGGCGCCGCCCTGCAGATCCTCGATCGTCTCGAACAACGGGACGATTCCGATCGGGCAGGAGGGTTCGCTGCCGACGCCCGGATCGAGCACCCCGACCTCTTTGAGCAGCACTGCGGCCTCGAGCATGTCACTGACCGAGGTACACATGCTGATGATGTAGTTGGGTACCGCACCCGCTCCGAGAACCCGCACTGCCTTGGCACCGGCCGCCATGATGGCCAGTTCCTTGGTGGTCAATTCGCTGAACTCGGCGTCCGGCGAAGTCAGTGGTCGCCGCGTCGTCAACTCGGCCGACAGCAATTCGACTCGATCGGCTTCCGGCAAGGACGCGTAGTCCGGGTGAACTCCGGCCCACGCCAGAAGTTCTGCGACGACGCTTTCGTGTACCTCGGAGTTCTGCCGCATGTCCAGACCGGACAGGTGAAAGCCGAACACCTCCACCGCTTCTCGGAGCCGATCGAGTCGATCGTCGGCGATGGTCTCGTCACCGAAACGACGCAACGAGGTGTCGATGATTCCGAGATCCCGCTGCAACTGTGCCGGGTCGGTGTACGCCTCGAGTCCGTCGTCGGAGCCGTGGGCGGGCAACTCCCCCAGTACCGTCAGTGCTGTGGCGCTCAAGCGCCCGCGGATACCGCGAATCGCGCGACGGTACGGCTCGTCGGCCCGGAAGGCAGAGTCGTCGCCGGAGGTAGACGCCAGCAGATCGAGTTCGGGCGTGACGGAAACCAGCCGCGCCGACATCGACAGTTCACGCTCGAGATGTTCGAGTTCCTCGAGGTGATGCTCGAGAGCAGTCGCCGCAGCGCGCGACGTGGCGCGCTGGACGATTTCGCCGGTCACGTACGGATTGCCGTCTCGGTCACCGCCGATCCACGAACCCGGCCTCAGGATCGGTTCCGGCAGCAGGCCAGCTTCCGGCCAACGCGCGCGCAGAGCTTTGCGAACCTCCGCATTGATCTTGGGAATCACCTCGAACAACGCTGCGTCGTAGTAGCGCAGGCCTACCTCGATTTCATCCTGGATGCGGAGGCGGCTGAGCCGGATCAGAGCCGTCTGCCACAGGGTCAGGATCTGACGGCGCAATTGCAGATCTACATCAGCGGTTTCTGCGACGCTCAGCGCCGTGCGCTCGCGGTATCGCATCAACTCGGTGATCCGACTCTGCGTCTCGAACACCGTACGGCGTCGAGTCTCCGTCGGGTGAGCGGTGATGACGGGTGAGACCAGGGCGCCCCGAAGCGCTTCTTCGACGGTGGCCGAATCGATATCGGCTGCATCAAGTTTGGTGTACGTGGCCGCGAGAGTGCTGTCGCGGGGCGGTTCCCCCGCATTGACGTGGATGGCCCGTCGACGCTCGCGATGGATGTCCTCGGCCAGGTTGGCGAGCAGTGCGAAGTGACTGAACGCCCGGATGACGGGAATGGCGTCGTCCGTACTGATTTCGGCGAACAGCGACACCAGTTCGGCGCGATCGATCTCCGAACGACGGACTCGGAACGACTCGACACGGGCTCGCTCGACCAGATCGAACACATTGTCGCCGGCTTGCTCTCGCACTATTTGTCCGAGTATTCCGCCGAGAAGCCGGATGTCTTCGCGCAGCGGCTCGGTGGCCTCTCGCGGTGTTTCTCGATGCGACGCGGTTTCAGTCATCACACAATTATCGACCGAAACAAAGAACCCCGCTCGATAGGCGGGGTTCCGTGTCTGAAATTCGTGTGTGAAAAACTACCGGCTGTAAGTCATGAGCCGAGAATCAGGCGAACTTGATCTCCAGGCCGATGCCGACGATCGAAATGAGCCAGATCAACGCGGTGAAGACCGTCAACCGATCGAGGTTCTTCTCGACAACAGTCGATCCGGACAGGCTGGACTGGACACCGCCACCGAACAGACTCGACAAACCGCCGCCCTTACCGCGATGCAGGAGCACCAAGGCGATGAGGAGCAAGCTGGTGATGACCAGCAGGATATCCAGGAACAGTTTCATGTCTGTCTACGTCCACCAATCCAATAGGGACAACTACAACCGATAACACCATACAGGCGCGCGCAGATAGCCTGACCACATACCCGCCTCGCACATACTTTGCACCCGGCCAGGCACGACTCTTGGTCAGTGGCATCGATCACACTGTCGAGATACCGATTCAGTAGTTTTTCAGTTGACGCGACTCTACCTCCGAAAGGCCGGCTCCATGCTTTCCGACACTGCCCTGCCTGACACACCGCGTCTGGCTTCGATTCACAACTTCCGCGACGTGGCCGGCCCCGGGTACGTCACGACCAGCGGACAGGCGATGAGCCGCGGAGTCTTCTACCGTGCAAACGTACTGACGCCCTCGCCCGAGGATCTTGCAATCGTGGAATCGCTGGGGCTGACCGCCGTCTATGACGTGCGCTCCGAAACCGAGGCGAACGAAACTCCCGACATCGTGCCGGCGCCGGCGATGTACGCCCACATTCCCATCCTGTCCGGAAACATCCACGCCGAAGCGATGGCTCTCCGAACAGCGGACGCTGCAACAGCTTTCATGCAGAACATCAATCGCAGCTTTGTCGCAGACCCCGTCACTCGGAACGGATTTTCGCAGTTGTTCGCCGCCCTGGCGACCACCGAGGGGCCGCAACTCTTCCACTGCACGGCGGGCAAGGACCGAACAGGTTGGGCGGCAGCACTACTGCAGACACTCGCTGGTGTACCGCGCGAAACGATCACGGCGGACTACCTGCTCACGAACACGTACTCGGCCGAGTACATCGAGGCAACAGTCGCGAAGATCGCCGCTGCCACAGATGCAGACAAGGGCGAGGTGATCCGGTTGCTGCTTTCCGTCGACGCGAGTTACCTGGGCGCTGCCTTCGAGCAGGTCGAGCACCACTACGGAACCGTTGAGAACTATCTGACCGCCGGGTTGGAGCTTGCTCCCGAACTCGTCGGCGCTCTGGAAACCAAACTCCTGAGCTGACTCGCGAACAAAAAACTGCGGGCGTGTGATCTAGTCGGTCACACACCCGCAGTCTTAGTCTCGAGCAGTTTCAGCTCACTACCCGATCATCACGGGAGTGGACCGCCTGCAGCGATCGCAGACAGTGTCGCGAACTCGTCAGCCTTGAGTGACGCGCCGCCGACAAGAGCGCCGTCGACGTCGGCCTGGCCGACGATCTCTCCGACGTTCTTGGAGCTGACGCTACCGCCGTACAGAACGCGAACGCCGGCCGCGACCTCGGCGTCGGCAAGTTCGGCCACTGTTGCTCGTACCGCAGCACACACTTCCTGTGCATCGGCGGCAGAAGCGACACGGCCGGTGCCGATGGCCCAGACAGGTTCGTACGCGATGACGATCTTGGAGATCTCCTCCGCGCTCAGGCCCGCCAACGAACCCTTGAGCTGGTCGACGTTGTAGGCGACATGCTCGCCCGCTTCGCGGATCTCGAGGCCTTCGCCGATGCACACGATCGGCGTGAGGCCGTTCTTGAGAGCAGCCTTCGTCTTCGCGAGGACGGTCTCGTTGGTCTCACCGTGAAGGGTGCGACGCTCGGAGTGGCCGACCACGACGAAGGTGCAACCGAGCTTGGCCAGCATGGAGCCGCTGATCTCGCCCGTGAACGCACCCGAGTCATGAGCCGAGACATCTTGCGCGCCGTACGTGAGGAGGAGCTTGTCGCCCTCGATCAGCGTCTGGACGCTTCGGATGTCGGTGAACGGCGGGATGACCGTGACGTCCACTTTGTCGAAGTACTTCGCAGGCAAGGAGAAAGCGATCTTCTGCACCAGGGCGATAGCCTCGAGGTGGTTCAGATTCATCTTCCAGTTGCCGGCGATCAACGGCTTACGTACCATGTCGGATCAGCCTTCCAGTACTGCGATGCCAGGCAGCTCTTTGCCCTCGAGGTACTCGAGGGAAGCGCCACCACCGGTGGAAATGTGCGAGAAGCCCTCGTCCGGGATACCGAGTTGACGAACGGCTGCTGCGGAGTCGCCGCCGCCGACGACGCTGAAGGCGCCCTTCTCGGTTGCCTCCACGATTGCCTCGGCGACACCGCGGGTGCCTGCCTCGAACTTCGGGAACTCGAACACGCCCATCGGGCCGTTCCAGAACACCGTCTTGGCGCCGGTCAGGATCGCGGCAAAGCGCTTGACCGACTCCGGTCCGATGTCCAGACCCATCCAGCCGTCGGGAATCTTGTCGAACGGAACGATCTTCGACTCGGCATCGGCCGAGAAGGAGTCCGCGACGACAACATCCTGAGGGATGTGGATGACGTCGGCGTACCGGTCGAGGAGATCCTTGCAGGTCTCGATCATGGACTCTTCGCACAGCGAATTGCCCACGGACACACCCTGAGCCGCGAGGAACGTGTAGAACATTCCGCCGCCGATCACCAGAGTGTCGACCTTCGGCGCCAGTGCCTCGATGACGGCCAGCTTGTCCGAGACCTTGGAGCCACCGAGCACCACCGCGTACGGACGCGCCGCGTCCTGCGTGAGCTTGGCGAGCACCTCGACCTCGGCGCCGACCAGGTATCCGGCGTAATGCGGGAGCAGCTTCGCGACGTCGAAGACCGACGCCTGCTTACGGTGAACAACACCGAATCCGTCGGAGACGAATGCGCCGTCGTCACCGACCAGCTCGACGAGAGCCTTGGCGAGCTTGACCCGCTCGGCTTCGTCCTTGCTGGTCTCGCGAGGGTCGAAACGGATGTTCTCGAGCATCAGGACGTCACCGTCGGTGAGTCCTTCGGAACGAGCCAGCGCGTCCTGTCCCACGACGTCACCGGCGAGTTGCACGTTGCGACCGAGGATTTCGGCCAACTTCGCGGCAACCGGTGCGAGGGAGAACTTGGGATCGGGCTGACCGTCGGGGCGCCCGAGGTGCGCGGTCACGATGACCTTCGCTCCACCCTCGGCGAGTGCCCGCAGGGTGGGAGCGGACGCGACGATGCGACCCGGGTCCGTGATTTCTCCGCCATCCAACGGGACGTTGAGGTCGGAACGCACCAGTACGGTGCGCCCCTCGACCCCAGCGTCCAGCAGATCCTTCAGCGTCTGAACTGCCACTGTTATCGAAACTCCGCTCAGAGAGACTTGGCGACGAGGCCGATGAGGTCGGCGAGGCGGTTGGAGTAGCCCCACTCGTTGTCGTACCAGGAGACGATCTTGACCTGGTCGTCGATGACCTTCGTCAGACCCGAGTCGAAGATCGACGAGTGCGGGTCGGTGACGATGTCCGAGGAGACGATCGGTGCGTCGGTGTACTTCAGGATGCCCTTGAGGGGTCCTTCGGCAGCAGCCTTCATCGCGGCGTTGATCTCGTCGGCGGTGGCCGACTTCTTCAGGTTCGCGGTGAGGTCGGTGACCGAGCCCGTGGGGATCGGCACGCGCAGTGCGTAGCCGTCGAGCTTGCCGAGCAGCTGCGGGAGAACCAGGCCGATTGCCTTGGCTGCACCGGTACCGGTGGGAACGATGTTGAGGGCAGCTGCGCGGGCGCGACGGAGGTCTGCGTGCGGAGCGTCCTGCAGGTTCTGATCCTGGGTGTACGCGTGGATCGTGGTCATCAGACCCTTGACGATGCCGAACTCGTCGTCGAGAACCTTGGCGATGGGGCCGAGGCAGTTGGTGGTGCACGACGCGTTGGAGATGATGTTCTGGCTGCCGTCGTACTTGTCGTCGTTGACGCCCATCACGATGGTGATGTCTTCACCCTTGGCCGGAGCCGAGATGATGACCTTCTTGGCGCCGGCTTCGAGGTGTCCCTTGGCCTTTGCGGCGTCGGTGAAGATGCCGGTGGACTCGACGACGACGTCGACGCCCAGCTCGCCCCAGGGAAGTTCGTTCAACGGGCCACGGTGTGCGAGGGCCTTGATGCGCTGATCGCCGACGACGATCGTGTCGTCACCGTCGAGCGACACGTCGTACGGCAAACGGCCGAGGATGGAGTCGTACTTCAGCAGGTGAGCGAGCGTCGCGTTGTCAGTCAGGTCGTTGACTGCCACGATCTCGATATCGGTGGTTCCGAGCGCCTTCTGCGCATCCACCGCCCTGAAGAAGTTACGTCCGATACGGCCGAAACCGTTTACGCCAACCCGGACAGTCACAATTCGCTCCTTTGACCATGATTCTGGTGTGCAACTTGAC
Organism: Rhodococcus sp. IEGM 1302; assembly: GCF_030056935.1. Lineage (NCBI taxonomy): Bacteria > Bacillati > Actinomycetota > Actinomycetes > Mycobacteriales > Nocardiaceae > Rhodococcus > Rhodococcus sp. IEGM 1302. The sequence goes on from NZ_JASHKY010000041.1 coordinate 30,438, forward strand.
CCACGCATACTCCGAATCCGTGTGTGCACGACGCGGACGTGGGGTTCATCGGTCGATGTGACTCATACCCTAATGCGCGTGGCCCGAACGTGCGCAGCCCACCCTGACGGAGGGCAGGTCACCCCTCTTCGAGTAGCTCCACATTCACTGCGGATTCGGTGTCGGGTATGCCCGTTTCCTTGGCCTTGCGATCAGCCATGGACAGCAGGCGACGGATACGTCCGGCAACGGCGTCCTTGGTCATCGGCGGGTCGGCCAACTGGCCGAGTTCTTCGAGGGACGCCTGCCGATGCTCGACGCGCAGTGCACCCGCCGCCGCGAGGTGATCGGGCACGTCCTCACCGAGGATCTCCAACGCACGCTCGACGCGCGCAGCAGCCGCAACGGCAGCGCGAGCAGAGCGTCGCAGGTTTGCGTCGTCGAAATTGGCGAGACGATTGGCGGTGGCGCGGACCTCGCGTCGCATCCGCCTCTCCTCCCACACCAGGCGTGTGTCCTGGGCTCCCATTCGGGTCAGGAGATCGCCGATGGCCTCACCGTCGCGGATCACCACACGATCCGTTCCGCGAACCTCACGTGCCTTCGCCGAGATCCCCAGACGCCGCGCAGCTCCAACCAGAGCAAGTGCAGCTTCCGGGCCGGGGCAGCTCACTTCGAGCGCCGACGAACGGCCGGGTTCGGTCAGGGAACCGTGCGCGAGGAACGCACCGCGCCACGCTGCTTCGGCGTCGCCGACACTTCCGCCGACGACCTGCGCAGGCAAGCCGCGAACCGGGCGCCCGCGAAGATCGAGCAGTCCCGTCTGGCGCGCGAGGGCCTCACCCTCCTTCGCCACACGCACGATGTAACGAGCGGACTTTCGAAGCCCGCCCGCACTGAGTACGTGCACGTCGGCACTGTAGGTGAACAGGTCGAATATCTCCCGGCGCAGACGTCGCGCCGTGGAGCCCAGATCCACCTCTGCTTCGACGACCACCCGGCCGCCGACGATGTGGAGCCCACCGGCAAAGCGCAGCAACGCGGAGACCTCTGCCTTGCGGCAGCTGACCTGAGTCACCACTAACCGGCTCAGTTCGTCCTTGACCTCCGCTGTCATTGCCACGAAGCGTTCTCCCTCTGTTCTTCGGATTGCTGTTCTTGCAGGGAAGACTGTGTCGAATCCCCTACTGCCGCACTGCTCGACAGTTCAGCCAGTACATCGGCCAGTTTTGCCGGATCGTGTACATGCGCTGCGCCCGGTGAGGTGTCCGCGACATCCGCGTACCTGACTTCGGCTGAAAATTGATCCGCCGCACGCTGCAGATGTTCACGTTCACGCCCGGCCGGTACCGACGCCGAGTCGACCACCACGTAGTCGACCCGGAAATCGGGCACGTGTTGGGAGAGTACGTGCAGGTGACGCTCCGCGGAGAATCCGGCGGTCTCCCCCGGCTCGGGTGCGAGATTGAGCACCAGTACCTTTCGAGCCTTCGTCGACGACAGTGATTCGACGAGTTCGGGTACCAGGACGTGTGGGATCACGCTCGAGAACCACGATCCCGGGCCGAGAACCACGAGATCGGCACGATCGATCGCAGTCACGGCATCGGGGCACGCGGGCGGATTGGACGGGAGCAGTCTCACACGCCGAACCTTGCCCGGGGTGGTCGCGACGGCAACCTGTCCACGAATGCAGCGGCTGACGCGGGGGTCCTCTTCGAGTCCCTGAACGTCGGCTTCGATCTCGAGCGCGATCGGCGACATCGGCAGCACACGGCCACGGATTCGCAGCAGTCGCGCCATCTCGTCGAGCGCGACGACCGGATCGCCGAGCACCTCGGTCAGTCCGGCCAGGATGAGATTGCCCACCGAGTGCCCGGCAAGTGCGCCGACACCGCCGAAGCGATGCTGAATGGTCCGAGTCCAGTCGACTATCTCGGGTTCGTCCGACGCGAGAGCTGCCAGCGCCATCCGGAGGTCTCCAGGCGGGATGACGCCGAGTTCGGCGCGCAGCCGGCCCGACGAACCACCGTCGTCGGCGACCGTGACCACGGCGGTGACGTCGACCGTCAAGCGTCTGACGGCCTGGAGCGTGGCGAACAATCCGTGCCCGCCGCCGAGCGCGACGATGGCCGGCCCCTCGGGTGTCTCCCGCGAGCGATGTGTCGGTTCACTCATTCGCGCCCCAGATCCCGGTGCACGATGCTGACCGAGATGTCGTCCTCGGAACCCAAACGCCTCGCGAGAGCTTCGGACATGGCTACGCTTCGGTGCTTACCGCCGGTGCATCCGACCGCAATTGTCATGTAGCGCTTTCCTTCTCGTCGATATCCGGCGATCGTCAAATCCACCAGATGTCGGTAGGTGTCGAGATAGTCTTCCGCGCCCTCGCGCGACAACACGTAGTCGCGGACGTCGGCGTCCTGACCGGTGTGCGGGCGAAGTTCAGGGATCCAGTGGGGATTGGGCAGGAAACGAACGTCACAGACGAGATCGGCGTCCATGGGCAGGCCGTACTTGAATCCGAACGACTGGACCGTCACCTTCATCGTGCGGTTGGCATCGTTTCCGAACGCCGTTTCGATCTTCTGACGCAGCTGATG